>JBDHZS010000126.1:0-10910 GCA_039812025.1 Nocardioides sp.
GTCGTACGCCGGGAAGCCGGCCCGCCGCCAGGCACACCGCGACCTGATCGGGCAGCCGCCGCACGCCGGCCGGTTGGCGGTGCAGACCAGGGCGCCCAGCTCCATCACCGCGACCGACCAGGTCGCCGCGCGTTCGTCGGGGTGCGGCAGCAGGGTCGCCGCGCGGTCCCATTCGGTGCGCCGCACGGACTGCGCCGGGAACGCCACGCCGTCCAGGGCCCGGGCGAGCACCCGCCGCACGTTGGTGTCGAGCACCGGGTGCGGCCGGCCGTACGCGAACGCGGTGATCGCGGCGGCGGTGTAGTCGCCGATGCCCGGCAGCGCCCGGAGCGCCTCACGGTCGTCGGGCACCTCGCCGCCGTGCTCGGCCACGATCGCGGTCGCGGCGGCATGCAGCCTCAGCGCGCGGCGCGGGTAGCCGAGCTTGCCCCAGGCGCGCACCGCCTCGCCCGGGGTCTCCCGCGCCAGAGCGGCCGGCGTGGGCCAGCGGGTCAGCCACGCGTCGTACACGGGGAGGACGCGGGCGACCGGCGTCTGCTGCAGCATGAACTCCGAGACCATGACGGCCCACGGCGACGCCTCGGGGCGGCGCCACGGCAGGTCGCGCTGGTGCACGTCGTACCAGGCGAGCACGGGGTCTGCCAGCGGATTCATCGCCCCAGGAGCCTAACGCGCCCGGCTTCCGCGGCCGCCCGAGTGGGGTGACCTCGCTCGCCCCCGGTGTGGCACCCACACCCGTCGCCGCGGGTTGCCTAACCTCGCCGCATGTCTTCGTTCACCCGTCCTGCGGGCCCGTTGCCGCGACGGGTCTATTGGGTACGACGCGGCGTGGTGCTCGCGGTCGCCCTGGTGTTGGTCTTCGGGGTCATCAGGGCGCTCTCGCTGATCGGCGGCGGGAGCGGCGATGAAGGACCGCAGGCCGCGACGGTCGCGGCCGAGCAGGACCCCGCATCGGACACGACGGCCGGCTCCGACGACCCCGCCGAGGCCGACCCGGCGGCGGACGCCAACCCCGACGACTCGGAACAGCCGGGCAAGAAGCCCAAGAACAAGAAGAGGGCTCTCCCGAAGCCCGACGGCCCCTGCGACCCGGCGGACGTGGTCATCACCCCGAAGGTCGGCACGGTCTTCGCCTCCGAGGCGATCGACCTGCGGCTGGTGGCGCGCACCGAGGAGTCGCCGGCGTGCACCTTCGACTTCGGGCCCGACACGGTGAGCCTGAAGATCCGCGCGAAGAAGGCGGAGGGCTGGGACCAGATCTGGACCAGCGTGCACTGCCCCACCCAGGTGCCGGAGGAGCAGCTCGTGCTCCGCAACAACCGCAAGGCCAAGGTTGACTTCACCTGGTGGGGCCGGCGGTCGGCCGAGGACTGCGTGCGCACCGTGAAGTGGGCCCTGCCCGGCACCTACTACCTGACGGCGGCCGCGCTGGGCGGCCAGCCGGTCGAGGACCGCTTCCTGCTCGACCCGCCCAAGCCCGTGTACGTCACCGAGGAGCCCAAGCCCAAGAAGGGCAAGAAGGACAAGCAGCGCGGCGCGGCCGCTGACACGGAGCAGGCCACCGAATCGGACACCGCGCAGGACGCGAAGCCCGAGAAGGACCGGAAGCAGAAGAAGAAGGCCCAGAAGAAGAAGCAGAAGCAGTCGGCGCAGGCCGAGGAGACCGAGGCGAACGGCGGCTAGAACCGCTCGAGGATCGACGACTCGGCGAGCCGGGAGAGACCCTCTCGCACGCTGCGCGCGCGCAGGTCGCCCACGCCGTCGACGACCTGGAGGTCCTCGATGCCGGCCGACAGCAGCTTCTGCAGCGTCCCGAAGTGGCCGACGAGCCGGTCCACGACCGCGGCGGGCAGCCGCGGCACCCTGGCCAGCAGCCGGTAGCCGCGCGGGGTGACCGCGCCGTCGAGGTGGTCGGCGCTGCCGAGGCCGAGCGCCTTCGACACCGAGCCGGGGTCGACGAGGTCGGTCGCCGACAGCGCCTCGAGCTGGGCCAGGCACGCGGCGGCGGTGAGCTTGCGTCCCGCGGGGAGGTAGTCGCGGATGACGAGCTGCCGCTCGGTGTCCACGCCGGTGACGAGCTCCTCCAGCTGCAGCGCGAGCAGCCGGCCGTCGGTGCCCAGCTCCAGGACGTAGTCCTCGATCTCGCGCGCGATCCGGATCACCATCTCCAGGCGCTGCGCGACGACGGCGACGTCGCGCACGGTCACCAGGTCCTCGACCTCGAGCGCGGACAGGGTGCTGGAGACCTCGTCGAGGCGGAGCTTGTAGCGCTCGAGGGTGGCCAGCGCCTGGTTGGCGCGGCTGAGGATCTGGCCCGGGTCCTCGAGCACGTGGCGCGACTCGCCGACGTAGACGGCGATGATCTGCATCGACTGGCTCACCGAGATCACCGGGAAGCCGGCCTGCCGGGCCACCCGGTCCGCGGTGCGGTGCCGGGTGCCGGTCTCGGTCGAGGGGATCCGGTGGTCGGGCATCAGGTGCACCGCGGCGGTGATGATGCGGGTCGCGTCCTTGTCGAGCACGATCGCGCCGTCCATCTTCGCGAGCTCGCGCAGGCCGGTCGCCGTGAACGGCACGTTGAGGGTGAACCCGCCGGTGCTGATCGACTCGACCGTCTTGTCGTGGCCGAGCACGATCAGGGCGCCGGTCCGACCGCGGAGAATCCGCTCGAGGCCGTCGCGCAGCGCGGTGCCGGGCGCGATCGAGGCCAGCGCGGCGCGCAGACGCGGACTGTCCCCCGTACGCTCGATCCCGGCCACGATGCGTCAGTCTAGTGGTGGGGTGTCTGGCACCGGCGGGCATGTGGATCGATCGCGTGCCATCAGGCCCAGCTGCCGGATCGCGTCGCCGATGTCGGGGGAGTCGAGGATCCGCATCCCGGCGACGCCGGAGCCGCTCCGCTGTCCGGGCCTGCCCGGCACCAGGGCCATCGCGAAGCCGAGGCGCGCGGCCTCGGCGATCCGCTGCGGGAGGTCGCGGACGCGCCGCAGCTCGCCGGCCAGCCCGAGCTCGCCCATCGCGACGAGCCCCATCGGCGCCGGCGCCCCCGTGTGGGCGCTGGTGATCGCGATCGCCAGCGCGAGGTCGGTGGCGGGCTCGGTGAGGCGGGCGCCCCCGACGGTGGAGGCGAACACGTCGTACCCATGAAGGCGCAGGTCGCAGTGCTGCTGCAGGATCGCGAGCACCACCGCGAGACGGGAGGAGTCGATGCCCGACGTCCGGCGTTGGGGGCGGTCGCCGGCCGTGGGGGTGACCAGCGCCTGCACCTCCGCCAGCAGGGGGCGGCGTCCCTCCATGGTCACCGCGACGCACGTGCCGGGCACCCGCTGCTCGTGGTGCTCGACGAAGAGCCCGGTCGGATCGGTGACCGCCTCGATGCCCTCGGCGGAGAGGTCGAAGCAGCCGACCTCGTCCACGGGGCCGAAGCGGTTCTTCAGTGCGCGGACCATCCGCAGCCGGGAGTTGCGGTCGCCCTCGAAGTGGAGGACCACGTCGACCAGGTGCTCCAGGACGCGCGGGCCCGCGATCGAGCCGTCCTTGGTGACGTGGCCGACCAGGACGGTGGTGATGCCGCGGGTCTTCGCGACCCGGATCAGCGCGGCGGCGACCTCCTTGACCTGGGTGACGCCGCCCGGGACGCCCTCGACGCCGGCGGCGGTGAGGGTCTGCACCGAGTCGATGACCAGCAGGTCTGGGCGCACGGTCTCGATGTGGGTGAGTGCGGCGCCGAGGTCGGTCTCGGCGGCGAGGTAGAGCTGCTCGCGGACGCCGCCGGTCCGGTCTGCGCGCAGCCGCACCTGGGCGGCCGACTCCTCGCCGGTGACGTAGAGCGCGCGGCCCGATCGCGCGCTCTGGGCCGCCACCTCCAGCAGCAGCGTGGACTTGCCGACCCCGGGCTCGCCGGCGAGCAGGATCGCGGCCCCCGGCACCAGCCCGCCGCCGAGCACCCGGTCCAACTCCGGGACGCCGCTGGAGCGGAACGACGACTCGCTGATCGCGACCTCGCCGATCGGGACCGCGGGGGCCGTGACCGCACCAGGCGCCACCCGCCCGCCGCCCTCGGCGGCCGTCTCCGTCACAGAGCCCCAGGCCTGGCACTCGCCGCAGCGCCCGACCCACTTGGCGGTCTCCCAGCCGCACTCGCTGCAGCGGTAGACGGCTCTGGTGCGGCCCTTGGGCGTCGTACGACTCATGCGCGCCACGCTAGGGGACACCTCCGACAATCTGCGCCGGACCCGGTAGCGTGGCGCTTGGATCGTTCCAGCGCGATGACGGAGGCCACATGAGGCAGGGGTCTGCCCGGGCCGACGCGACCGTGACGGCGCTGCCCACCGCGGCCCCGCCGGCGGGCCCTCCGACGCTCGCCGACGTCGCGAGGCGGGCCAACGTCTCCCGTCAGACCGTGTCCAACGCCCTGAACAACCCCGCCCTGTTGCGGGCGGACACCCTGGACCGGGTGCTGGCCGCGATCGCCGAGCTCGGCTACTCACCGAACCGCGCGGCGCGCAACCTGCGCACCCGGGCCTCGCACCTGATCGGGATGCGCTTCGGGTCGGCCCAGGAGAACACGGCGAACGCGACCATGGACCGGTTCGTGCACTCGCTCGTGGAGGCGTCCGCGGCGGCCGGCTACCACATCCTGCTCTTCCCCGGTGACGACGAGCATCCGGTCGTGGGCTACGGCCACCTGCTCGCCTCGACCGCGGTCGACGCGTTCGTCGTCACCGACACCTGGCTGGGCAACCCGCAGGCCGCGTGGCTGACGGAGCACAAGGCGCCGTTCGTCGCGTTCGGCCGGCCGTGGGACAACCCGGAGGCCACCCACCCCTGGGTCGACGTCGACGGCGCCGCCGGCGCCGCGACCGCGACCAGCCACCTGCTGGACCGCGGTCACGACCGGGTGGCCTGGCTGGGCTGGGCCGGCGACTCCTACATCGGCCGCGACCGCCGGGACGGCTGGCGCTGGATCATGCACGAGCGCGGCCTGAGCACCGACGGGCTGTCGGTGGCGGTGGCGGACACCGTCACCGCCGGCCGGCGGGCCGCACAGTCGTTCCTGGAGCACGGCGTACGCGCCTTCGCCTGCGCCTCGGACACCCTGGCAGCGGGGGTCCTCCACGCCTTCGCCGACCGCGGGCTGGTCGCGGGGCGCGACGCCGCGGTGGTCGGCTTCGACGACTCCCAGGTCGCCCAGGTGGTGCCCGGCGGCCTGACCTCGATCCGGCAGCCCCTCGAGCAGGCGGCGGTCCTGATCGTCGGCGCCCTCGAGCAACTGCTCGGCCCCGGCGAGGCCGGCCCCACCGGCGAGCTCCTCGAGCCCGCGCTCGTGGTCCGCGGCTCCTCCTGAGCCTCAGCGCCACCAGAGGTTGACGGCGTAGTCGACCTCGGTCCCGGGGTGCTCGGCGATGATCGCCTCGGCCGTACCGGGATCGAACTCGATCCGCACCACCGCCTCGAAGTCGGCGCGGGTGGCGAAGGACCAGCGCATCTCAACGCCGACGCGGGTGAACCCGTGGCGGGACCAGAAGCGCTCGACCCGCGCCGGCGGCGGCAGATCGGGGTAGCCACGCGCGAACCAGCGGCCGAACGTCGATCGAGTCGGGTCGTTGTCGATGACGAACGCCGTACCGCCGCGGCGCAGCACCCGGCCGATCTCGGCGAGGCCCGGCTCGCAGCCGGGGCCGAAGAAGTAGGCCCAGCGGGCGTGGATCACGTCCACCGAGGAGTCGGGGAGGGGCAGGCGCTGCGCCGTACCGTCGAGGACGCGGACGTTCCCCCATCGCCTGGTACGACGTCGCGCCAGCCCGGCCAGCGACGGATGCGGCTCGACGCCGGTCACCGACCGGGCGGTCTCGGCGAAGAGCGGCAGGTGGAAGCCGGTGCCGCAGCCGATGTCGAGCACGTCGCGCCCGGCCCAGTCCGCGACCGCGCGCATCGCCGCCCAGATCGCGCCGTCGGGATCGACCGCCCTGTTCTCGATCTCGTAGATCTCGGGGTGGTCCCAGATGTTCGGGCTGGGTACGGCGCCCGGCAGGGCCCGCGAGCGGCTCAGATCCGCACCAGGCCGGTGGGCGTCAGGAAGTGTGCGGCGAGCACGCCGGGCATGCCGTGGTGGGCGACCCATTCGACCTTGACGTCCTCCAGCGGCGCCTCGACCGACTCGCCCAGCCACTCGCTCACGCGGCCCGGATCGCCCGCGATCTCCAGGCACTCCAGCGAGACCTCGCCGTCCGCGCCGGTGGAGGGGTGCATCTCGGGCGGGCTGATCCAGTGGATGAAGAACGGCAGTTGCGGGTTGGCCAACAGCCCGTTGACCCCCACCTGCTGCCACACCAGCTCCTGCCCGTCGGGGCGGTGCCGCCCGCCGTCGACCGCGGGCCGGCCGAGCCGGCGCTCGACCGGTGCGAGGTCGTCGACCGCGACCACCCAGCCCAGCCAGCCGCCGCCGGCCTCGGAGCGCGCGCGGACCGCCTGCCCGAAGGGGGCCTTGTCGGAGGCCGGGTGATCCAGGCAGGCGACGACCTCCAGGTAGGTGCCTCCCGCCAGGGGCATGATCATGTTGCTGGTCCCGAACCGGGGGTGGATGCCCCCGTCGAGGAACGGGCGGCCGAGCAGCTCACCGAGGCGCCGGGAGGTCTCGGCCAGGCCAGCGGGACCGGCGGCGTACGACAGGTGGTCCAAGCGCATGCCATCGATTGTCGCCCGACGCCGCGGGGTGCCGGGCACTGGGGTGGTCATGTCTCGACGTCAAGACAGACCGCGGCGTGCCGGGCGCCGGGCGGCTGCTCGCCGCTCGTGCGGAGGGGTAGGTTCGCGCAATGAGTAAGCAGCGGACGCAGGATTCGAAGGACGGCCAGGACACCGCGAAGGGCACTGTCGGCAAGGCGGGCGGCACGGTGGGCGACAAGGAGGGCGCCGCGCACACGCCCCCCGCTCCGGCGGTCGTCGAGGCCACCTGGGAGGGCCCCGCGGGCGCGCTCGGCTACCGCGCCGAGGCCGGCTGGACCGTGTTGCGCGAGAAGGACAAGCCCGTCGCGGAGATGTTCTCGGTCTCCTACGTCGCGACGGGCCCCCACGACGAAGAGGACGAGGGCCCACGCCCGGTCACCTTCATCTTCAACGGCGGGCCGGGGGCCTCGAGCGCCTACCTCCACCTCGGCGCGCTCGGGCCGCGGCGGGTGCGGTTCAACGACGACGGCACGGCGCCGCCCCCGCCGTCTCGCCTGGCCGCCAACCCGGAGTCCTGGCTGGAGTTCAGCGACCTGGTCTTCATCGACCCGATCGGCACCGGCTTCAGCCGGCTGATCGACGCGGACGCCGCGAAGCCCGAGGGCGACAAGGCCGAGCCTCCCGCCGCGAAGGACTCGGAGCAGAAGGCCAAGCGGTTCTGGGCCTTCAAGCGGGACCTGGAGTCGATCGGCGAGTTCGTACGGCGCTGGCTGGCCGCCAACGGCCGCTGGGACTCGCCGGTCTTCATCGCGGGCGAGAGCTACGGCGGCTACCGCGTCGCGCGCCTGGCGCGGCTGCTGCCGGAGGACTACGGCGTCGGGCTCAACGGCGTGGTGATCATCAGCCCTGCGCTGGAGTTCTCGCTACTGATCCCGGGCGACTACGACGCGCTCGCCTGGCTCGATCTGCTGCCCTCGATGGCCGCCGGCGCCCACCACCACGGCAAGGGCCGGGCGCTTCCGGTCGACGCCGGCCTGGAGGAGGTGATCGCTGCCGCGGAGGAGTTCGCGACCGGCGACTACGTCGCCTTCCTCACCCAGGGCGCCGCCATGCCGGCGGCGCGCCGTGAGCAGGTGCTCGGCCGGCTCGCCGATTTCCTCGGGCTGCCGCTCGCCGACGTACGACGGGCCGAAGGCCGGATCACCCTGATCAAGTACGCCCGCAGCCTCCTCGCCGAGACCGACCAGGTCGTCGGGGTGTACGACGCCAGCATGGTCGCCGCGAACCCGTTCCCCGACCGCGACGGCATGACCTGGCCGGACCCGACGCTCTCGGGCGTGGAGCGGATCTTCGCGGCGGGCGCCAACCAGCAGATCCGCGGCGAGATCGGCGTCCGGACCGACCGGGAGTACCACCTGCTGAGCCACGAGGTGAACACCTCCTGGTTCGAGGACGGCGAGGTCGCCTGGGTCACCGGCCCGCGCGGCGCCACCGACGACCTGCGGTACGCGCTCTCGCTGAGCCCGCACACGCGCTACTTCCTGTGCCACGGCCGCTTCGACCTGGTCACGCCGTACCACTCCAGCAACCGGCTGGTGAACCTGATGCGGCTGCGCGAGAGCGACGCGGACCGCTTCACCGTGCGGCACTACCTGGGCGGCCACATGTTCTACACCTGGTCCGAATCGCGCCGCCGGTTCCGCGACGAGATCCGCGACTTCTACGCGCAGGCCCTCGGTCGCTGAGGAGGGCGCGGGCCAGGCGGGGGTGGGGAGTAGGTTGCGATCATGCGCCTGGGCGTCCTCGACATCGGCTCCAACACCGGTCACATGCTGGTCGTCGACGCCCACGGCGGGGCCGCCCCGCTCCCGGCGTTCAGCCTCAAGGAGCCGCTGCGGCTGGCCGAGCACCTCGACGACGCCGGGGCGGTGTCGGACTCCGGCGTCGACGCGCTGACCTCGTTCGTCGCCTCGGCGCTGGTGGTCGCCGAGGACAAGGGCTGCGAGGAGATGCTCGGCTTCGCGACCTCGGCCGTGCGCGACGCGGTCAACAGCCACGACGTGCTCGACCGGGTCGCGGAGCAGACCGGCGTGGAGATCGCGGTGCTGTCCGGCGAGGACGAGGCGAGGCTGACCTTCCTGGCGGTACGACGGTGGTTCGGCTGGTCGTCGGGGCGGCTCGCCGTCTTCGACATCGGCGGCGGGTCGCTGGAGATCGCCGGCGGCATCCAGGAGATGCCGGACGTCGCGTGGTCGCTGCCGCTCGGCGCGGGACGGCTCTGGAGTGAGTGGTTCGCCGACGCCCCGCCGGGCGAGGACTCGATCCGCGAGCTGCGTCGTACCATCCGCGCCCAGATCGCCCGCGACGCCGGCCGGCTGCTGCGCGGGGGCCGGCCCGACCGCGCCGCCGCGACCTCGAAGACCTTCCGCTCGCTGGCCCGGATCTGCGGCGCCGCGCCGTCCGGAGCCGGGATCCGGGTGCCCCGCGTGCTCGAGCTCGCCGCGCTCGCCGCGGTCACCGGCGACCTGATCGGCATGACGCACGAGGAGTTGCGGGCGTTGCCGGGGGTCTCGCCGAGCCGCGTCCACCAGATCGTGCCCGGCGCGCTCGTCGCCGAGGCGTGCATGGATATCTTCGACCTCGGCGAGCTCGAGATCTGCCCGTGGGCCTTGCGTGAGGGAGTCATCTTGGAACGGATCGATCAGATGAGCGTGCTGTCATGACCCGCATCGGACTCTCCACCGCCTCGACCTACCCGGAGTCGACCGCGCACGGCTTCGCCTGGGCGGCGCGGCTGGGGTACGACGCGGTCGAGGTGATGGTCGGCATGGACGCGCTGTCCCAGCAGGCCGGGGCGGTCAAGCGGCTCTCGGACCACCACCAGATCCCGATCAGCGCGATCCACGCGCCGTGCCTGCTCTTCACCCAGCGGGTCTGGGGGTCCGAGCCCTGGGTCAAGCTCGAGCGGTCGGCCGAGATGGCCGCCGACGTGGGCGCCGATGTGGTCGTCGTACACCCGCCGTTTCGGTGGCAGCGCGACTACGCCTCCGGCTTCATCGAGGGGATCGCCGCCCTGGAGAAGTCGACCGGCGTCGCCTTCGCGGTGGAGAACATGTTCCCCTGGAAGGCGTCGTCGCGGCGCGGCATGGACATGTATCTGCCCGGCTGGGACCCGTCCGAGCACGACTACGCCAACGCCTGCATCGACCTGTCGCACGCGGCGATCTCGGGGACCGACGTGCTGGCGCTGGCCGGCCGGCTCGGCGAGCGGCTGCGGCACGTCCACCTCGCCGACGGGACGTCCTCGGCCAAGGACGAGCACCTCGTCCCCGGCCGCGGGGACGCCCGCGCGGGGGAGTTCCTGCGGCAGATCGCCGCGGACGGGTTCGCCGGCGACGTCGTCCTCGAGATCAACACGCGCCGGTGTGCCACCGCGCTGGAGCGCGAGCGGGACCTGGTCGAGTCGCTGGAGTTCGCGCGCGAGCACCTGCGCGCCGGTGCGCTCGTCGCCACGGACGCCGCCGATCCCCGGGCGGGCGGGCCGGTCGTCGATGGGCCCGGTGTCGATGAACTCCGCCGCTAGGCGGGGCCGTCGCCCCGGCTCGCCCGACACCAGGACCGCCATCCTCGACGCCGCGCGCGCGGCCTTCGCCAAGGCGGGTTTCGCCGGTACGACGATCCGCGGCATCGCGCGCACGGCGGGCGTGGACGCCGCGCTGGTGCACCATTACTTCGGGAGCAAGGCCGACCTCTTCATGGCCGCGCTGGCCCTGCCGGTGGATCCGCGCAAGATCCTGGCGCCGGTGGCCGCCGACCGCGTCGACCGCGCGGGCAAGGGGATCGTGGGGGCGATGCTCTCGGTCTGGGACAACCCGGCGGTCCAGCCGAGCCTGCTGGCGCTGGTCCGCGGCGCGCTGGACCGCCGGGCGCCCAACGTCTTCGCCGAGGGCTTCCTGCCCGCGGTCATCCGCCCCGTGCTGGTGCGGCTCGGGGTCGATCACGTCGAGGAGCGGCTCTCGCTCGTCGCCTCCCAGATGGTCGGCCTGATCATCACCCGCTACGTCATGAAGCTGGAGCCCCTGGCCTCCATGCCCGCCGAGGACGTCGTCGAGCGGATCGGCCCGACCGTCCAGCGCTACCTCACCGACCCCCTCCCCTGACGCCGACTCGGCTCATCTGTGCACCAAAAACACGCCGAGTCGGCTCAAAGATGCACCGAAAACACGCCGAGTCGGCGCAAA
>JBDHZS010000127.1:0-10900 GCA_039812025.1 Nocardioides sp.
GGTCAGGATGAACCAGCTGCCGGTCTCGTCGCTGACGGTGAGCGGAGTCAGCGCGAGGTCGACCTCGGTGGGCTGGGGCTCAGGGTCGGTGGGCTCGGGGTCGGTCGGCTCGGGGTCGGTCGGCTCAGGGTCGGTGGGCTCCGTCGTCGGACTGGTCGGCGACGGCGAGGGCGGCGTGGTGGACGGTGGCGCGGTCGAGGGGGGCGCGGTCGTCGGGGATGTGGACGGCGTGGCCGAGGGCGTCGCGGACGGGGTCAGGCCGGTGGTCGGCCCAGTGGTCGGTTGAGTACTGGCGACGGACGGCGTGGGCGCCGCCGTACTCGGTGGCGCCTGCGATGCGGGCGGCGCCGCCGCGGGGGGCGAGGACGCGGCGACCTGCGCGTCGACCACCGGGGGCTCGTCGGGGGAGAAGACACCGAGGGCGAAGGCGCCGAGGCCGACGCCCAGGACGGCCGTGCTGGCCGCGGCGGTGGCGGCGACGGGGGTGTTCGAGGCGGCCCAGTCCCGGACCCGACCCGGGGCCGCGGCCAGCCAGGCCGCGGGGGTGAGCACGCCGGCGGAGGAGGCGACGTACGCCGCGGCGAACCCGCCCAGCAGCAGCGGGCCGATGATCCCGGCGAGGTTGTTGTTGAGCTCGGTCAGCTCCAGGTAGACCGCGGTGCACTGGCGGCACTCCTGCAGGTGCGCCTCGACCTTGCTCGCGTCCCGCCGCGAGGCGCCGCCGCGGATGTAGGCGCCGAGGTGCTGGTGGGTCCACTCGCACAGGTCGCCCTCGAGCTCCTGCGCGTGCTGGTTGAGGTAGGCCTGCCGCAGCCCCTCGCGGGCCCGGTAGGCGAGCGCCGAGACCGAGTTGGCCGACATCCCGAGCAGGGGCGCGATGTCCGCGGGCTTCTGCCGCTCGACCTCGGTGTGCCACAGGACCAGCTGCCACCGCTCGGGCAGCGACGCGAAGGCGGCCGCCGCGGCGGCGTTGTCGAAGGCCGCCACGGCCGGGTCGTCGAACGGCACGCCCGGGTCGAAGGCCGTCATGTCGTCGGTCGGCTTGACCTTGCTGGACGCGCGGATCCGGTCGACGTGCACGCGTCGTACGGCGGTCAGCAGGTAGGCGCGGAACGCCACATCCGGCCCGCCGCCACCCTGCAGCACCCGCAGCACCTTGACGAACGCCTCCGAGACCAGGTCGTCGGCGTCGCTGCGGTCGAGCTGTCGGGCGAGCCGGAGCGCCGCGGCGGAGTGGCGCTCGAACAACTCCCCGTAGGCGTCGACGTCCCCACCGCGGACCGCCGAGATCAGCTCGGCGTCGGCGGGTTGGTCGGCGTGTGAGAGTGGGGTGGTCATCGATGATGGAACGGTCAATCCCGAGAGTCGTGACGTGTTCCGAGGGTAGTTTCCCCCGCCCTGGTCCCGGTAGCCAAGACCCGTTCCACGCCGCGGCGCGAAGATTCTTTGGCGCAACCGCGTCATGGCGCACCCGCGCGCCCGTCTCGTCGGTGTCAGGCAGGTTGAAAACAACCGGTTCGGAGGGAGACCGTGGGCATCTTCGGCTCGCGTGCGCGCGTCGTACCCGCGGTCGGTCCTGAGGCGGGCGGGGGAGTTTCGGACTCCGTGATCGAGGCGGTTCCGCCACGATTCGCGGCTGTTGCCGAGGCCATCGCCTCAGGGCCACACTCCGCCGAGCCCCTGCTGGTCGCGGGCCGCGAGCTGGCCCGCGACGGCATCGCCCTCGACGCGGTGCTGGAGGCGCTCCAGATCGTCAGCCTCCGGCTCACCGGCCGTGACCCGGAGTTCGCGGACGTCCGCGCGGTCTCCCTCGGGTGGAGCGAGGCCATGCTCGGCTACTTCCACCAGCTCTCGTGCGAGGACTCGATGACCGGGCTCAGCAGCCTGGCCCACCTGCGCAGCCGGCTTGCCGAGCACTACCGGGGCCGGACCCCCGTGCGCGACACGCACGCGCTGGTCGTCGTCGACGTCGTCGCGCCGGCGTCGGGCGCGCCCGGGGCGGTGCTCGCGCTCGCGCTGCACCTGTCCACGGTCGGGGATGTGGCGCGGACCGTCTTCGGCGGCACCGAGACGATCGCCCGGGCGAGTTCGCACCGGCTGATCGTGCTGGCCCGCCGCGACGACCGGCTCGGCCAACGGGTCGCCCTGCTGCGCCGGCTGCTCGCGGACCTCGACGAGGACGAGCAGCCCCGGCTGTGGATCGAAGGGTTGCCGACCAGCGACGCCTCCTGCGCCGGGCTCCTCGACGAGCTCGCCCGCGGCTGACGCCGTACCCGCCCCGACCCCCTCCGCGGGGTAGTCCCCAACGTTTCGCAGGGGTTACTGGCGCGTAACCCTTGCAGAACGTTGGGGACTACCCCGGGTGGGGGTTGGCGGGCGGGGATTGTCGGTGGGCGCGCCTAGGGTGGAGACATGTGCGGCCGCTACGCCTCGAGCAAACAGCCCGACGATCTGATGGAGGACTTCGAGATCGTCGTGGACCGCACGGGCGGGCCGATCGGGCCGGACTACCCGGACTACAACGTGGCGCCGACCAAGCAGGTGTACGGCGTGGTGCAGTGCCCGCCGTCGAGGGACAGTCCCGAAGCCCCCGAGCGCCAGCTGCGCATCTTCACCTGGGGCCTGGTGCCGTCGTGGGCGAAGGACCCCAAGATCGGCAGCCGGATGATCAACGCCCGCATGGAGACGGTCGCGGAGAAGCCCGCCTACAAGCGAGCCTTCGCCGTCCGGCGCTGCCTGCTGCCCGCCGACGGCTACTACGAGTGGTACCCGACCGACGACAAGACCCCGGCCGGCAAACCCCGCAAGCAGCCGTTCTTCATCCGGCCCAAGGACTCCTCGACGCTGGCGATGGCGGGGCTGTACGAGATCTGGCGTGACCCGACCCGCGGGCCCGACGACCCCGACCGGTTCCGGTGGACCTGCACGATCCTGACCACGTCGGCGGAGGACTCGCTCGGCCACATCCACGACCGGATGCCGCTGATGGTCGACCGCGCCAGGTGGGCCGCCTGGCTCGACCCGCGGCCGCACGGCACCGGCGAGCTGCTCGGGCTGCTCACGCCGGCGGCGCCCGGGCGGCTGGAGGCCTACCCGGTGAGTACGGCGGTCGGCAACGTCGCCAACAACGGACCCGAGCTCATCGAGCCGCTCCCGCTGGAGAGCTGAGACCTGGGAGGATGCGGCCATGGTGAGCGAGCGAGTGATCCCCACGCCGTACGGCGACGGCCGGCTGGTGGTCCGCCACGCCCGACGGCCGGCGGCGACCCTGCTGCTCAGCCATGGCGCGGGCAACGGCATCGAGACCGGTGACCTCCAGGCGCTGTTGCGCTACCTGCCGCGCAACGACATCTCGGTGGCGCTCTTCGAGCAGCCGTGGAAGGTCGCCGGCCGCAAGGTCGCGACCGCGCCGCCCACCCTCGACGCCGGCCTGACCGCCGCCGCGTCCGGGATGCGGACCCGCACCCAGCTCGTGGTCGGCGGACGCTCGGCCGGAGCCCGCTCCGCGGCCCGGACCGCACAGTCGCTGGGCGCCGCGGGCTGTCTGTGCCTGGCGTTCCCGCTGCACCCGCCGGGCCGGCCGGAGAAGTCCCGGGCTGCCGAACTCGAGGGCTGCCCGCTGCCGACCCTGGTGATCCAGGGCGAGCGCGACCCGATGGGGCGGCCCGAGGAGTTCCCGGCCGAGACCGAGCTGACCGTCGTCCCGGAGGCCGATCACTCGCTGCGGGTGCCCAAGCGCGGCGTGCTCACCCAGGAGGCAGCCTGGTCCCTGGTCGTCGAGGCGGCGCTGGAGTGGATCGTGCGCGAGGTGATCGGCGCGCCTGCGGGGAATCAACAGGCCCGCTGACGCGTTGCGCCGGACATGTCAGCAGTGCTGTGCCCGGTGAGCGAACCGCCCGCACGGGTCGTCGTACCCGGGGTCGTCTCCAGCGCCGCGCCGCCGCGACCCGACGATGTGCGGGCCACCCGGCTAGCATTCGAGACGATGACTGAATCGCTGACCGACGAGATCGAGGTCCTCGACCCGGACACCGTGCTCGCCGAAGAGACCCCCGAGGAGCGCTCGGCGCGCTTTGAGAGGGACGCGCTGCCCTTCCTCGACCAGCTCTACGGCGCCGCGATGCGGATGACCCGCAACCCGACCGACGCCGAGGATCTGGTGCAGGAGACCTACGCGAAGGCGTTCGCGGCGTTCCACCAGTTCCGCCCGGGCACCAACCTCAAAGCGTGGCTCTACCGGATCCTCACCAACACGTTCATCAACAGCTACCGCAAGCGGCAGCGCGAGCCGCAGCAGTCGCTCACCGGCGAGTCCGGCGACGTCGAGGACTGGCAGCTCGCGCGGGCGAGCGCCCACACCTCGGCCGGGCTGAAGTCGGCGGAGACCGAGGCGCTGGAGCACCTGCCCGACACCGAGGTCAAGGCGGCGCTGCAGCGGCTGCCGGAGGAGTTCCGGCTCGCCGTCTACCTCGCCGACGTCGAGGGGTTCGCCTACAAGGAGATCGCCGAGATCATGGGTACGCCGATCGGCACGGTCATGTCCCGCCTGCACCGCGGCCGCCGCCAGCTGCGCGACCTGCTCGAGGACCACGTCCGCGCCAACGACCTGCTGCGGCTGCCCGAGAAGGGTGCGAAGCGATGAGCCACCCCGTCGACGCGCACCCCGAGGGGTTCCGGGACTGCTCGGACTTCATCCAGAGCATCGTCTACCTGCTCGACAACGAGCTCGACGAAGCCGAGGTCGCGCAGGTCATGGCGCACCTGCAGGAGTGCTCGCCGTGCCTGGACCGGTACGACGTGCAGCGCCGCATGAAGACCGTCGTCGCCCGCGCCTGTGTGGAGCGGGCCCCCGATGGGCTGCGGCAGCGGATCCAGCTGTCGATCAGCGAGGTCTGCTACCGGGTCGAGCGCGCGGACTGAGCCTCCTGCTCCGGCTCGATTCGGCGTCCCGCCGCCGGGTTTGAGAAGATCGACCTTCGCATCTTTGTAGGAGGATCACCATGGGCAAGACCGGACGCAAGCGCCGCGCTCGCAAGAAGAAGGCCGCCAACCACGGCAAGCGCCCCAACGCCTGAGCGTTTCGCTCTGGCACCGCTCGGGCAGGGCTGGGCCGGGCCGGGATCAGTCGGCAAGCCGCGCGAGGAACCGCCCGGAGTCGACGACGACCCGGGTGATCTCGCCGGCCCCGACGACCGCGCCCGCGGTCCCGTCCACGCCGAGGTGACGCGCCGCGACCCTGAACCGGTGCAGCCGCCCGTCGGCGTACGACGCCGAGGAGCTGACCTGGAGCCGCGCCCCGACCGGGCTCGCGGCCAGGTGCGCCAGCTCGACCCTGGTGCCCACCGACGACGCCCCGTCCGGGAGCGTCGGGTCGAGTGCCGCGCAGGTCGCCGCCTCGCACCACGCCAGCAGTCGCGGGGTGGCGAGCACCGGCAGGTCGCCCGACCCCATCGCCGCCGCGGTGTCCTCCTCGGTCACCGTGAACCTCAGCGTCGCCTCCATGCGCCGACCCTACCCACGCCGACTCGGCGCTAACGTGCACGCAAAACACGCCGAGTCGGCGCCAAGGTGCACGAGAAACCCGCCGAGTCGGCGCCAACGTGCAGGTTATCCACAGGTGAGGTCGGCGGCGTACGCGATGAGGTGCACGCCCTCGATGGGATCCCAGTCGAGGTCGGGGCGCCGGACGAAGCCGAGCCGCTCGTAGACGCGGTGGGCGGCACGCATCCGCTCCAGGCTGGACAGGACGACGGCGCGATCGCCCCGATCCCGGCAGGTGTCGAGGACGTGCTGGACCAGCAGCCGGCCGACGCCGCGACCCTGGGCGTCGGGGTGCACGGCGAGCATCCGGAACTCGCCCTCACCGTCGCGGGCCAACTCGCGCCACGGCGACCCGGGCGGGCAGATGGTGACCGAGCCCAGCGGCTCGTCGAACTCGTCGACGGCCACCCACACCTCGGCCTCCCGATCCCGGCGGGCGGCGTCGCGGAGCAGGGTGACGTAGTCGTCGTCGGGGCTCAGGAACTGCAGGTTCGCCGCGACCGAGATGCCCCCGACCCGTTCGCACTCCTCCGGGCGGACGCGCCTGATGCGCACACGTAGGCCGGAGTTGTGCGCGGAGCCTTCAGATGCTGCAAGCACAGCGCACAACTCTACGCCGAGGTGCGAGCCTCAGACGCCGTAGGTCGCGCGGGGGTAGGCGGCGGAGACGTCGGTGATGACGTTGACCAGGTACGGCGCGTCGGCGGCGAACGCCCGGTCCAACGCGGCGCCCAGCCCGGACGGGTCGGTGACGGTCTCGCCGGCACCGCCGAGGGCGCGCACCACCTCGTCGTACCGGGTCCGGGGCGCGAGGTCTGCGGCGACGTCGTACCCGTAGAGCATCTGCATCGGGCCCTTCTCCAGCCCCCAGGCGGAGTTGTTGCCGACGATCATCACGACCGGCAGCCGGTGCCGGACCAGCGTGTCCACGTCCATCAGCGAGAAGCCCGCGGCGCCGTCGCCCAGCAGCAGCACGACCTGCGAGCTCGGCCGCGCGAGGCGGGCGGCGATGGCCGCGCCCAGGCCGGCGCCCAGGCAGCCGTAGGGGCCGGGATCCAGCCAGCAGCCGGGGCGCCGCGGCTCGACGTACTTGCCCGCGAACGACACGAAGTCGCCGCCGTCGCCGATCACGACGGCGTCGTCCGCGAGCCGGGGCAGCAGCTCGCCGTAGATGCGAGCGGGGTGGATCGGATCGTTCGCCGCGAGGAGCAGCGCGGCGTCGCGCTCGGTCGCCGCCGCGACGGATTCTCGCAGGTGAGAGACCCATTCGTCGGTCCGGGGCGCGTCGTCCAGGCTGTCGGTGAGCGCCCGGAACAAGGCGTCCAGGTCGCCGGACGCGGAGGCGGCGAGCGAGGCGTGGGTGGAGACCTGTTCGGGGGAGTCCGCGAGGTGTACGACGCGCGCGGGCCGAGCCCCGTCCCTGCCCCCGAAGACGCCGTACCCGAGCCGGAAGTCCAGCGGCGTCCCGGCGACCAGCACCAGGTCGGTGCCGTCGAACGCGGCCCCTCGGGCCTTGCTGACCAGCAGCGGATGCCCGCCGGGGACCACGCCGCGGCCCATCCCGTTGGTGAGCGCGGGGATCCCTGTGGCCTCGACGAACTCCAGCGCCGCAGCCTCCGCGCCGTCCGCCCAGACGTCGGTGCCGAGGACCAGCACCGGTCGCTCGGACTCCTTGATCAACCGGGCGATCTCGTCGACGACGCCCGGGTCGGGGTCGGCGCCGCGCGGGCGCTCGCCGGTGGGTACGACGGCGGTCGCGCTCGCGAAGAACTCGTCCATCGGCACGTCGACGAAGACCGGCCCCCGATGAGGCGACCCGGCCGTGCGGAAGGCCGCGTCGATGCCCGGCGTCACGTCGGCGGCGGTCATCAGGGTCCGCGCGTCCTTGGTGACTGGCGCGAGGATGGGCGGCTGGTCGAGCTCCTGGAGGCTGCCGGCGCCCCAGCGGTTCTGTGGCGCGCGGCCGCCGACGACCACCATCGGCGAGCCCGCGAACCTCGCCTGCGCGAGCGCGCTGACCCCGTTGGTGACCCCTGGCCCGGCGGTCAGCACGGCGAGTCCAGGCGTGCGGGTCAGCTTGCCTGTCGCCTCCGCCGCGAACGCCGCGGTCTGCTCGTGGCGCACGTCCAGCAGCCGGATCGGCGGGTCCGCCTTGACGGCGCCGTCGTACATCGGGAAGACGTGTGCCCCCGACAGTGTGAACATCGTCCGCACCCCGTGCGCGGCCGCCACCGAGACCGCCAGCTCACCGCAATGCCCCGAGATGCGCCGAGGCTGCCCAGTCGTGCTCTGTGCCGGCGTGCTCTGCGTCATGGTACGCAGCGTACGACGCGCCTCCGACACGACAGCGTCATCCGGGTGCACGGATGCGCCGACTCGGCGTGTTCTGCGTGCATGTTTGCGCCGACTCGGCGTCCTGAGCGTGCACAGATGCGCCGACTCGACGTCCTGAGCGTGCACAGATGCGCCGACTCGGCGTGTTTTGCGTGCATCTTTGAGCCGACTCGGGGTGATTTGGGCGCACTCTAGGGCCGGCTCGGGGGGCGGAGGAAGGGGATCGCGAGGGGGCAGCGCACCTCCTGGGTGCGCGCACGGGTGGCGCCGAGGATGAGGTAGACGAGCGTGACGACCCCACCGAGGACCCACAGGCCGAGGAAGGTGAGCGCCAGCGCGGTGACCCACCCGGGCGGCGGGTTGCCGAGGATCGGCACGAAGATCGCCGGGATCAGGGGCGCGGGCACGAACACCAGGAACCAGGTCAGCGCCCAGTTGAGCGCATGCCGCGAGTTCGCCTCCGCGATGCCGCCGTCGAGCTTCGCGCGCGGTCGCAGCGCGACCTCGACGATCACGATCAGCAGGCTGTTGAGGAACGGCACGGGGACGAACCCGGCGAGGTAGGCCAGCCAGTACAACTGTCCGTTCGGAGCCTGGCCGTCTCCCTGATCCGCGGTGCTCATGACCCGACGCTACGACATGGGCAGGGTCTGGACGGTCATTGCTAGGCTCCGCACAGGGCGGCGCGGACCCCACCCGAGTCCACGAATGGGGGAGACCCGGGCATGGAGATCAGAGTCGGCATCATCGACGACCACCCGACGACCGTGCTCGGGGTGGAGTCGCTGCTGGCGGCGCAGGACGACATGGCGCTGGTCGCGCGTGGTACGACGGTGGCCGAGTTCCTCGAGGCCGGCACCGCGGTCGACGTGGTCCTGCTCGACCTGACGCTGGCGGACGGGTCGTCGCCGACGGAGAACCTGCGCACGCTGGCGGACGCCGTACCCGTCCCGATCCTCGCCTTCACCAGCGGCGACAGCCCGCGGCTGATCCGCGAGGCGAGCCGGCACGGGGCGATCGGGATGATCCGGAAGTCGGTCGGCGCCGAGGTGATGGCCGAGGCGATCCGCGCCGCGGCGCGTGGCGAGGTCATCGCGTCGGCCGACTGGGCGGCGGCGCTCGAGCTCGACACCCACCTCCAGGCCAGGCTGACCGCGCGCGAGTCCGAGGTGCTCGCCCTCTACGCCGCCGGTGAGACCGCGGAGCGCGTCGGCGAGCAGCTCTACATCTCGCGCCAGACGGTGATCGACCACATCCGCCGGATCCGGGCCAAGTACGCCGCCGCCGACCGCCCGGTGGACACGCGGATCAAGCTCTATCTGCGGGCGGTGGAAGACGGGATCATCTCGCCGCATGGCCGCTGACCACGCGGGCCGCGTCGACCGGGTCGACCGTCACCTGGGCCAGCTGATCTCGATCAGCGGCACGCTGCTGCTCGTGGGCCGGTGGACGGTCGGCTCCGACGAGGCGCTCGCTCTCGCGACGTGGTGGCACGTCGCCTTCGCGTCGACGATGTGCTTCATGCTGGTCAACGCCTGCTTCGGGATGCTGCTCCCGATGCGGGTGCTGCGGATCGGCTGGCTGGTGACGCCCCTCGTCGGGCTCGCGGTGGGCCTGCTGACCTTCGCGGCCTACCACGGTCCCGATCCCGATGCCCTCGACCCCTGGCAGTGGGCCTTCGCCTCGGTGTTCGTCGGCTACCTGACCCTGACGGTGCGACCCGCCACGGCCGTCGCCTGCGCCCTGCTGGCCGGCTTCGTCCCGGTCGTCTCGGGCCTGCTCGTGCTCGGGGAGGCGCCGACCGCCGCGGCTCAGCTCACCCCGATCCAGATGAGCAACTTCGCGTTCGCGGTGATCTTCGCCGGCATCCGCGCGCGGTGGCTGCGGCACCTGGAGCTCGAGGCGTCCGCGCGCGAGCGTGAGCAGGAGCGGCGCCGCGCGGTGGCCGCCGCCCGCGAGCACGCGCGCGTGGCCCGGCTGGTCCACGACGAGGTGCTCTCGACGCTGTCGGCGGCGATGCGGTTCCGCGGCTCGCCACCCGACCAGTTGCGCGACGCCGCCCGCGACACGCTCCTCATCCTGCGCCAGCACCCCCTGCCCGACGGTGAGGCACCGCTCGCCGGGGCCACGCTCGTCGAGCGGCTGGTCGAGGAGGCGCGCGGGCAGGGCCCCGACTGGCGGATCGACGCCTCGGCCGAGCCGGGCGAGGTCCCGAGCCTGGTCGCGGAGACGATCCTCGCCGCCGCGACGGAGGCGATGCGCAACAGTGTCCAGCACGCCGGCGAGCAGGTGCGGCGCCGCGAACTTCTCGCCCGGGTCCGGCCCGACCGGATCGTCGTCGAGATCATCGACGACGGCGCTGGCTTCGCGGGCGAGGCCATCGGGGCGGATCGCCTCGGCGTACGACGCAGCATCCTCGGCCCGCTGCGAGCGCTCCCGGGCGGCGCCGCGGAGGTCCGCTCGCGCCCCGGCGAGGGCACGGAGGTGAGCCTGACGTGGCAGGGCTGAGCGTGCGGGCCGAGGACACGACCGCCGCCCGCACCGGCGGCACCGGCCTCGGGCTGCGGGGCGCCCGGTGGGCCATGTTCGGCGTGTGGGCCCTCAACGTGTGCCGCGGTGTGCTCGACGGCTCCCTCGGTACGTCGACGCCGTGGCTGGTGTGGCTCGGCTTCGCGGCGGGACTGCCCGGGGCGCTCCTGCTGACCCGGCCCGGCGGCGACCGGCTGAGGACCGGCGATGCCGTGGGCGTGGTGGCCTGCGCGCTGCTCGTCGCCCTCAGCGTGACGACCCGGGCGGAGCTCCCCGACCCGCCGGAGCAGGTCTGGATCCTCAACTACGCGTCCTACCTGATGGCGCTGCTCGTGGCCCGCGGGAACCCGGTCTGGGGCGGCGTCGGGGGAGCGCTCGTCCTCCTGATCGGCGCCGGCTGGGCGTCGTACCTGGACGCGGGTCCGGCCGGGTACGGCGACGTCCTCGGCATCCCGGTGACGGCGCTGGCCGTCGGCTGCACGTGGCGGGTCGCGTT
>JBDHZS010000128.1:0-10766 GCA_039812025.1 Nocardioides sp.
CCGCCAAGTGACACACGTGAGAACCCTCGGCGGGCGCACGCCCGGCGAGGGTTCTTCTCTGCCCGGCCGACCGCCCCGGGCGCGCGGCGCTGGTTCGGTGGGCCGGGCCGCGTCGTACCCGTGGGAACTGCTGAGAATATCCGTCGGTTCGGGCCGGATCCGGGGCATCTTCTCAGCAGTTGCGCTGCCGGGGCACCGGGTGAGCCGCAGTCAGTACGCGAACCCGAACGTGCGGGTGAAGTCGCGGGCATCGAGCCGGGATCGTTCGATGAGGATCGTGATGCGCAGGCGCTCGGGGTCGCCGACGGGTCTGGGTTCGGGGTCGACGGGGCCGTCGTACAGGAGGAACATCTCGGAGGCGTCGCAGCCGAGCGCCTCCTGGGCGGGCTTCTGCCATTCGGCCGGATGGGCGGGGATGTAGCCGCCCATCCGGGCCATGGGCACGTACGGCAGGTAGTCCGGCTCGGTGACTGCCGGACGATTGCGGGGGTGCTTGGTGAAGAGGTTGAGGTCGTACGCCGCCTCGTCGGCCGCCCAGCACATCGCCTCGTAGAACCGCTCGTCGGCCGGATCCAGACTCAGCTCAGGGCTGTCGGACCGCGGGATGGTCAGCGCGCCGACCGGGTTGATCAGGATCGGCCAGGCGTCGTTCACCCCACTGCCCGGCGGCGGCTCCATCAGGTGCTTCTTGCGCTCGGCCCGGCTGAGCCCCACCACCCGGTGATCGATCAGGCCTGGGCCGGCGTCCAGGTCGACATAGATCTGCAGGCAGACCTTGCGCGGGAGACCGGTCAGGTCGAAACCGGGCGTGTTGTAGTCGACCTTGCGGAGGTCGATCTGACACAGGAAGTCGAGCGCGCTCCCGTCAGCGCCGGTCGGCCATTCGGTCAGCTCCGTGGACGCCTGAGGCTTGCCGAAGAACCAGCAGCCGAGCGTGCGCTCCCACGGCAGGCGGATCCCGCGGATCTCCTTGACGGCCGCGCTGATGGAGTCCTCGGCCAAGTAGATGGCAGGCGAGGCCGGGATCATGAGGCCGCATGCGTCCACGACCAGCTCGGGCGTCTCATCGTCGTCCGGCTCCTCCAAGCTGAAGTCCGCACCAAGTTGGAGCCTCAGCCAATCCGACACCACAGGGTCCTCGCATCGCGACAGGTAGGCGATGGCCTCGTCGCGGACCGCTCGGTCGTTGTCGATCGCCGCGGAGAGTTCGGCGATGACCGGGTCGGTCTGGTCGGTGAGTTCCACGCTCCACTCGGGCAGGCCGAGCCCCGCCAAGCGCTCCAGTTCGTCCAGCAGCTTCATGCTTGCCGAGTCTCGCAGGCCCGCCGTACCGATGGGGGCGCCGCCACGTGTTCCCTAACCTGGTGTCCATGAGCGCAGTGACCCGCGATCCGGCGGACGAGGTGACCGGGCGGTTCTGGTACGTCCAGGCACTCAGCGACAGGTACCCGTGGATCCTCGACCAGATGCCCGATATCCCCCCTGATCAGGAGCGGGATCGGTACGAGCGAGTGAGCGCTGGTGACCTCAGCGACATCGGTGGCGGACCGCTGGTGTTCAAACACGCCAACCGGAGCCGACGGTTCCGAGACATGATCTGGACCTGTGGCTCGACGAAGGTGGCCTCGGACCGGTTCATCGCGACGCTGGAGCGGATCGGTGCGACCGGTTGGACGACCTTCCCGATCGAGATCCACCTTGCCAAGGGCGAGCGGCTGACCGGCTACCAGGGGATTGCCTCGACGGGGGTGATGACGTTGTCACCGCCGCAGACGAAGATCGGCAAACGACCGAAGAACCAGGTAGCGCTGTGGGACGGCTCGGACATCTGCGGGCGGTACGGCCGCCAATCGTGGTCGCTCATCGTGGCCGACCGTGCGCTCCAAGCGCTGCGCGAGGACGGCGCTGACGCGCTCAAAATCGAGAAGTTCGACCGCAAGGTGGTTCCAGTCTGAGTCCGCGACTTGGCTGCAAGCGGAGTTGGAGCGTCGTACCCCGCAATGTCCGGCGAGAGTTGTGCGCTGCGCTTGCAGGATGTGCAAGCGCAGCGCACAACAAGCGAGGGATGCGGCGAGCCAGCTCGTCCGGGCGCGGCCAAACAGCGTGAGTGGTGACCGAGCACGGAGGCGACGGGCCAGGCGCGAGCGAGGAACGACGTTGACCGACGCATCGAGACCGACCCTGGTCGTCGGCTACACGACCAGCCACGCGGGCGCCGACGCGGTGGGGACGTGGTCGGGGCTCATGGCGGAGGTCGCCCGGGGGGTATGTACTCAGCGTCGCTGGCATTCGCGTGGCGCACGAGGCACCCCGCGGACAGGCGGTGACCCGCGGCAAGGTTGCGCAACGCGGCGACTCGGGCGCCGGTGGTCTCCTTCAGCGTCGCACTGGTGACGGCGCCCTCCCCGAGGCAGTCGGCGAGGCGCTCGAGGGTGTCGGCGAGCTCGTCGACCTCGCGGGCAGCATCGCTCAGTCGCGCCGCGCCGACGCGGAAGCAGTGGGCATCAGTCGACATGCATGAGGGATATCCCGAACCAACCGTACCTAAACATCAGGATTTGACGGCTGTGGACAACCGCGCGAGACCCTCGTCGACAGTGGCGCGCGACCCGGCGAAGGAGATGCGGATGTGTCGGCCACCGCGGCGCGGGTCGAAGTCGATGCCCGGGGTCAGCGCGACCCCGGTCGCCGCCAACAGCCGTGCCGACCACGCCAGCGAGTCGTCGGTGAGGTGGCCGATGTCGGCGTACACGTAAAACGCGCCGTCGGTGGGCGCCAGCCGGTCCAACCCGATCGCGGGCAGGCCGTCGAGCAGTACGGAGCGGTTCTCGGCGTAGCGCGCCACGTGCCGATCCAACTCGTCGTACGACTCCGGGGTGAACGCCGCGATCGCTGCCCGCTGCGCCAGGTGCGGCGGGCAGATCGTGAAGTTGCCGGCAAGGACGTCGACCGCGCGCCGCAGCCGCTCCGGCACCAGCATCCACCCGATCCGCCAGCCGGTCATCGAGAAGTACTTGGAGAACGACGAGAAGACGATCGCCTCCCGGCTGGACTCCCAGGCGCATCGGGCCAGCGGCACGTCGGCGTACTCGATGCCGTGGTAGATCTCGTCGGAGATCAGCTGGACGCCGCGCTCCTCGCACCACGTCGCGATCTCCGCGAGGTCGGCGGGCAGGAGGACGGTGCCGGTCGGGTTCGCCGGACTCGCGACGACCACCCCGGCCAGGTCGGGGATCTCCTCCAAGTGCGCCACGGTCGGCTGGAACCGCGTCTCGGGGCCGGTCTCGATCTCGACCACCTCGCAGCCGAGCGCCGCCAGCACGTTGCGGTAGCAGGGGTAGCCGGGGCTGGCCATCGCCACCCGGTCTCCGGACTCGAAGGCGGCGAGGAAGGCGAGCAGGAAGCCTCCGCTGCTGCCGGTGGTCACCACGATGTCGTCGGCGTCTACGGCGACGCCCCGGGCGCGATGGTGGCCCGCGATCGCCTCCCGGAGCTCGGGGATCCCGGTGGCGACGGTGTAGCCGAGCGGGTCGCCGGCGTCCAGGAGCCGGGCCGCCTCGGCGCGCACCGGCGCCGGCGCGCCCGTCATCGGCTGGCCCGCGACCAGGTCGACCAGGTCGCCGTGAGTGCGCTGGCGCTCGGCCGCCGCGGCCAGCACGTCCATCACGTGGAAGGGCGGGACGTTGGCTCGTTGCGCGACGGCGTACCTGTGCATCGCATCCAGGGTAGTGATCTGTGTGACGGCTGTCGGCGCCGCGCCCTACGATCTGGGGGAGTCCGGACCGCGATCCGGAGGCTCGGACAGGCAGGCGAGGACCCATGACGTTCGGTGTGGAGGAGCTCGACGAGTTCCTGCTCGTGGGCGCGCTGGTCACGCTGGGCGCGATCCTGGCCGTGCGGCTCTCGACCCGGATCGGCTTCCCGTCGCTGCTGATCTACCTCTTCATCGGGATGCTGCTGGGCGAGTCCGGGCTGGGGATCGGCTTCGACGACTACCAGCTCGCGCACGCGCTCGGGTTCGCCGCGCTGGCCCTGATCCTGGCCGAGGGCGGACTGACGACGTCGTGGAAGGACATGCGCCCCGTGTTGCGGCTCGGGATGCTGCTCGCGCTGGTCGGCGTGCTCGTCTCGACCGCGGTGGTGGCCTTCCTCGCGCACTATCTGCTCGGGCTGAACTGGCAGCTCGCCATCCTCCTCGGCGCCGTGTGCGCGCCGACGGACGCCGCGGCGGTGTTCTCCATCCTGCGGGGCCTGCCCCTGCCGAAGAAGCTGCCGACCACGCTCGAGGCCGAGTCCGGGCTGAACGACGCGCCCACCGTCGTCCTCGTCACCATCGTCGCCTCCGGGGCGTGGGCGCAGCACAGCTTCGCCTGGACGATCGGGGTGATGGTGCTCGAGCTGATGGTCGGCGCGGCGATCGGGCTCGGCGTCGGCTTCGGCGGCGCGTGGCTGATGCGCCGGATCGCGCTGCCGGCCTCCGGCCTCTACCCGATCGCGATCCTGCTGCTGACGGTCATCGCCTACGCGACCGCCGCCGAGCTGCACGCCTCGGGGTTCGCGGCCGTCTACCTCGCCGCGCTGGTGCTCGGCAACCAGGAGCTCCCGCACCGCGCCGCCACGCGGTCGTTCGTCGAGGGCCTGGCCTGGGTCGCTCAGATCGGGATGTTCGTGATGCTCGGCCTGCTGTTCTCGCCCGACCGGATCAGCATGTCGACCGTGATGGTCGCCATCGTCGCGGGAGTGTTCCTGACTTTCATCGCGCGGCCGATCTCGGTGCTCGCCGTGTGGCCCTTCGAGCGGATGCCGCTGCGCGAGATGGTCTTCATCAGCTGGGCAGGGTTGCGCGGCGCCGTACCGATCGTCATGGCCACGATCCCGCTCGCGGCGGGGGTCGCGGGTGCGGAGCAGCTCTTCGACGTCGTCGTCGTGCTGGTCGTCGTCTACACGCTGGTCACCGGTCCGACCCTGCCCCGGGTGGCCCGCGCGCTCGGGGTCATCAGCGACACGGATCCTCGCGAGCTCACGATCGAGGCCGCGCCGATGGAGCGCCTGGCCGCCGACCTGCTCCAGATCAACGTGAGCCCGCCGTCGCGGTTGCACGGCGTCGAGGTGGGGGAGCTGCGGCTCCCTCGCGGGGCCTCGGTCGCGTTGGTCATCCGCGGGGACGTCTCGATCGTGCCCGAGCCCCGCTTCGTGCTGCGCCACGGCGACGACCTGCTGATCGTCACGCCCCGCGCCCAGCGCCGCTCGACCGAGCGGCGGCTCCGGGCGATCTCCTCCGGCGGGCGGCTGGCGCAGTGGCTCGACAGCGACTGACCCCTCTTGCCGAGTGCGGGATTTGTGTCGCTAAGACGGCTCAGAACGACACCAATCCCGCATTCGGCGGTGCAGGGGGCACGCTCAGTCGGGGGTTGTTGCGCGGCAGGTCTCGGTGTCGACGCGGGCGGCCACGGTCCGGCGGCCGTTCTCCAGCGAGTCGAACCGGTTGCCGACGACGACGGTGATGCCCGGGTCGAGGTTGGGCCGCTCGATGATCCGGCCGCGGAAGTAGCTGCGGACCAGCCGGGCCGCGGGATCGGTGCGATCCGACGTCCAGATCACGGACTCGGGGACCTTGGTCTCACGCGACGCGTTGCCGCTGACGCCCTCGACGAAGCCCTCCTCGGTGAGCAGCCCCATCGTCCGGGCCGCCAGTCCACTGCGTGTGCCGGCGTTGAGGACGTTGACGACGACCTCCCTGGGCCTGACCTTGGTGCCCGCATCGATCTCCACGACCTCGCAGATCGGCGGGTCGACGACCTGGGGGAAGGGCTTCGTCACCTGCCGGTATCCCCAGATCATCGCGCCGACCAACACCGCCAGGAGTACGGCGAGGGTCAGGGTCGTCCGCAGGATGCTCATCATCGCTCCTCCAGGCGGTGGACCCGCGCGTGGACGACGTTGCGCTGGTGCAGCGCGGCGCGGAGCGCCCGGTGCAGGCCGGTCTCCAAGTACCACTCGCCTCGCCACTCGACCACGTGGGCGAAGAGATCGCCGTAGAAGGTGGAGTCGTCGTCGAGCAGCGTGTCGAGCCGGAGCGTGTCCTGGGTGGTGACGAGTTGGTCGAGGCGTACGGCGCGGGGCGGCACCCGCGCCCAGGCGCGCGAGTCGAGGCCGTGGTCCGGATAGGGCCGGCCCTCGCCCACGCGCTTGAAGATCACCCGCGGGAGTCTAACCGTCCGGATACCTCCCGTCGGGGAGCTGCGGATGCATCTTTGAGCCGACTCGGCGCCGTACGCGTGCACTTTTGAGCCGACTCGGCGTGTTTTCCGTGCACGTAAGAGCCGACTCGGCGCGATTTGAGTGCATCTTCGAGCCGACTCGGCGGTCTAGGGTGCTCCAATGGACGAGACACCGGCCGAGGCGTCACCCGAGTCGACGCCAGACACGGCACCAGAGACGGCGGCGCCGAGGCACCCGATCGCGGAGGCGGTCGCGGGAGGCTACGCCTTCGAGGGCCCGGCGCTCGAGCTCGGCGGGCTGATGGTCGGCGCGGACGAGTTGTCCGACGTGCCCATCAGGATCCCGCTCGGCATGCTCAACCGGCATGGCCTGGTCGCGGGGGCGACCGGCACCGGCAAGACCAAGACCCTCCAGCTCCTCGCCGAGCAGCTCAGCGCGCAGGGGGTGCCGGTCTTCGCCGCCGACATCAAGGGCGACCTGTCGGGGCTCAGCAAGCCGGGCGCGGGCGGGGAGAAGATCGTCGACCGGGCCGCGAGCGTCGGCCAGGAGTGGACGGCGACGGGCTTCCCGACCGAGTTCTTCGCGATCGGCGGCGTCGGCACCGGCATCCCGGTCCGGGTGACGATCAGCGGCTTCGGGCCGCTCCTGCTCGCCAAGGCGCTCGACCTCAACGACACCCAGACCTCATCTCTCGGCCTGGTGTTCCACTACGCGGACGGCGCGGGCCTCCCGCTGCTCGATCTGCAGGATCTGCGCTCGCTCCTGCAGTACCTGACCTCCCCGGAGGGCAAGCCCGAGCTCAAGGCGATCGGCGGCCTCTCGCCGCAGACCGCGGGCGTGATCCTGCGCGAGGTCTACAACTTCCAGGCCGCGGGCGCGGACATGTTCTTCGGGGAGCCGGAGTTCGACACCGCGGACTTCCTGCGGACCACGCCCGACGGCCGCGGCGTGATCAGCCTGCTGGAGCTGCCGAGGCTCGCGGACCGGCCGGCGCTCTTCTCGACGTTCCTGATGTGGCTGCTCGCCGACCTCTACCACGACCTGCCCGAGGTCGGGGACCTCGACAAGCCCAAGCTGGTCTTCTTCTTCGACGAGGCGCACCTGCTCTTCACCGACGCCTCGAAGGCGTTCCTGACCCAGATCACGCAGACCGTGCGGCTGATCAGGTCCAAGGGGGTCGGCGTGATCTTCGTGACGCAGTCGCCGACCGACGTACCCGACGACGTCCTCGCGCAGCTCGGCTCCCGGATCCAGCACCAGCTCCGCGCCCACACCCCGAACGACGCCAAGGCGCTCCGGGCGACGGTCAACACCTACCCCAACTCCGCCTACGACGACCTCGGCGAGGTGATCACCGGGCTCGGCATCGGCGAGGCGGTGGTGACCGTGATGAGCGAGCGCGGCGCCCCGACGCCGGTCGCCTGGACCAGGCTGCGGGCGCCCGAGTCGCTGATGGACGCCGTAGGAGAGGCCGAGATGGCGGCGGCGGTCGAGACATCGCCCCTGTTCAGCCGGTACGACGAGGCGATCGACCGCGACTCGGCCCACGAGATCCTCGCCCGCAAGCTCGAGGAGGGCGCGCGCAAGGCCGAGGCCGACGCCCGCGCCGCGGAGGAGGCCAAGCGGGCGGAGGCCCAGAAGAAGGCCCAGAAGAAGGCCCAGGAGAAGGACCGGCGGACGACCCAGACGACGACCCAGCGGGCCCCCTCGAGAAGCCGCACCGAGCCACAGGACGACGACCTGATGGGCCAGGTGATGGGCTCGCCGATCATCAAGGACTTCATGAGGACCGCGGCCCGCGAGATCGCGCGGGGCATGTTCGGGTCGGGCCGTCGTCGCAAATAGCCCGTAGGTAGCCCGCGAATAGCCCCACTAGCAGAGCCGCTGACGCCCGCCTCACGGACGCGGGGACCAAAGTCCCTTGCCAATCGCCGCTCCGCGGGTAAGGCTAGCCTCACAAGAGTTAGGGGGAAGGGGCGTGTTCCTCGCGTCGTTCCTGATCGGCCTGCGCGAGGGCCTGGAAGCCGCACTGATCATCGGCATCCTGATCGCCTACCTGCACAAGCGCGGGCGGGACGACGTCAGGGCGCGCGTGTGGTGGGGTGTCGGCGCCGCCGTGGCCCTCTCGCTCGGGCTCGGGGCGCTCTTCACGTTCGGCAGCCGCGAGCTCAGCTTCCGCACCCAGGAGATCATCGGCGGCTCGATGTCGCTGCTGGCGGTGGCGATGATCACCTGGATGGTCTTCTGGATGATGAGCACCGGCTCGAAGATGAAGGCCGAGCTGGAGTCCAGCGCGTCGGCCGCGCTCGCCGTCGGCACCGGCTGGAGCCTGGTGTGGGTCGCCGTCGTCTCGGTCGGCCGCGAGGGCATCGAGACCACGCTGATCCTGTGGGGCTGGGTGATGGAGCCGGTGGCGCTCGCCGGCGCCGCGCTCGGCATCCTCGCCGCGGTGATCCTCGGCAACCTGCTCTTCCGCGGCATGCTGCGGGTCAACCTCGGCCTGTTCTTCGCCTGGACCGGCGCCTTCCTGATCGTCGTCTCCGCCGGGATCCTCGCCTACGGCATCCACGACCTCCAGGAGGCGGCCGTGCTGCCGGGCCCCTTCTCCGGACACCCGATCACCCCGACCGACTTCCGCACCGGGGAGGTGCTCGTCGGCTTCACCGACGGCCCCTTCTGGGCTGCGGCGTACCCCTTCGGCTGGGCGTTCGACCTCACCGACAGCATCGATCCCAGCGGCTTCCTGGCGGCCTTCGCCAAGGGCACCGTCGGGTTCGTCCCCTTGATGAGCTGGCTGGAGGTCACCGCCTGGGCGGTCTACCTCCTGGTTATCGGGCCGCTCTTCCTCGCACGCGTACGACGGGCCCGCACCGGGCGGCCCGCAGCCCCTGCGTCCCAGGCCGGGCATTCCGCCCCGGCCGAAGCCACCCCGGTAACCACCGAAGAGAGGACCCCATGATGAGGACACCACTGATCAGGGCCGGAGCCGGGTGCGCCGCGGTCGCGCTGATCCTGGCAGGCTGCGGCAGCGAGGAGTCGGAGCCGGAGGCCGACGACGAGGGCACGAGCGGCGCGATCACGGTGTCGTCGACCGCGGACGCCTGCGACGTCTCCGCAGACACCGGCGAGAGCGGCAACACCGTCTTCCGGATCACCAACGACGGCGACCAGATCACCGAGTTCTACCTGCTCGGCGAGGACGGCCTGCGGATCGTCGCGGAGAAGGAGAACATCGCCCCCGGCACGTCGTCCGAGCTGGCGGTCTCCCTGCAGCCCGGCGAGTACTTCACCGCCTGCAAGCCCGGCATGCGCGGCGCCAACGTCGGCCAGGCGTCGTACACGGTCACCGGCGAGGCGGTCGAGCTCTCGGGCGAGGACCAGGAGCTCTTCGACGCTGCGGTCGCCGACTACATCAACTTCGTCAAGAACGAGGTCGCCGAGCTGGTGCCGAACACCCAGGAGTTCGTCGACGCCTACGTCGAGGGCGACGACGACCGGGCGCGCGAGCTCTACGCCGACACCCGCGTCTCCTATGAGCGGATCGAGCCGATCGCCGAGGCGCTCGGCACCCTCGACCCGCGCATCGACTACCGCGAGATCGACTACCTGGCCGAGGCCGACCAGCTCGAGGCCGACGACCCGACCTTCACCGAGTGGCTCGGCTTCCACCGGATCGAGAAGGACCTGTGGCCGCCGTCCGAGGGCGATCTGCAGCCCGACGGCAGCGACGCCCTCGAGGGCTGGGAGCCGTCCACGCCCAAGCAGCGCAAGCAGATCGGCGAGGCGCTGATGAGCGACGTACAGGCGCTCTACGAGAACGTCCACTCGCCCAGCTTCATCGAGGACCAGCAGATCAACATCGCGACCGTCGCCAACGGCGCGTCGGGGCTGCTGGAGGAGATCGCCGTCGGCAAGGTGACCGGCGAGGAGAACTGGTGGTCGCACTACGACCTGTGGGACTTCCAGGCCAACCTCCAGGGCGCTCGGATCGCCTTCGACCTCGTCGCCCCGATCGCCGAGCGCAAGGGCGCCGAGGGTGAGGAGCTGGTCGCCGAGATCAACAAGCAGTTGGACCTCCTGCAGGGGATGCTCGACGAGTACGGCAACCTCGAGGACGGCTACGTGCTGTACGACGAGGTGACCCGGGAGCAGCAGCGGGCGCTCGTCGACCAGATCGACGCCACCCGCGAGCCGCTGTCCAAGCTCACCAACACCGTCCTCGGCATCGAGTAGGGAGCGCGCCATGTCTGACCCCGAGCGTGCACCCGGACTCTCCCGCCGCGGGCTGCTCGCCCTCGGCGGTGGTGCCGGGATCGCGCTCGGGGCGGGCGGCGTGGCGGTCGGGTCGCGGCTGGCCGACTCTGGCTCCGGCTCTGGCTCGTCCGCTCCTCCTGTCGGGTCCTCCTCGGTCGGGTCGTCGTCTGCCGAGAGCTCGCAGGAGTACCCGTTCTTCGCCGAGACCCAGGCCGGGATCACCACGCCGGTCCAGGATCGGCTCCACTTCGCGTCGTACGACGTGCGCGACGACATCTCGCGCGAGGACC
>JBDHZS010000129.1:0-10760 GCA_039812025.1 Nocardioides sp.
CGGCGGCCTCGAAGGAGATCCGGGTCCGCGTGGAGTCCTCGAAGAAGAGGTTGACGACCGTCCGGCCGCGCAGCGCGGGCAGCTTCTTGATCGGCCGGTCGGCCAGCGAGCGGAGCTCGGCAGCGGTGGCGAGGACGAGTTCGGCGTCGTCGCGGGTCAGGTCCGCGGCGCTGAGCAGGTGCGGCGTCATGCGCGCTCCTCGATCAGCACGGCGTCCTCGCCGTCGGCATCGGAGACGTGTACGCGGACCCGCTCGGCGAGCGAGGTCGGGAGGTTCTTGCCCACGAAGTCCGCGCGGATCGGCAGCTCGCGGTGCCCTCGATCGACGAGTACGGCGAGGCGCACGGCGCGGGGCCGCCCGATGTCGTTCAGGGCGTCGAGGGCCGCGCGGATGGTGCGGCCGGAGTAGAGCACGTCGTCGACGAGGACGACCACCTTGTCGTCGATCCCGCCGTTCGGGATCTCGGTGGGCAGCAGGGTGCGGGTCGGCCGCAGCCGCAGGTCGTCGCGGTACATCGTGGCGTCCAGCGACCCGACCGGCACCTGGCCGCCCTCGACCGCGCGGATCCGGTCGGCGATGCGCTGCGCGAGTGGGACGCCGCGCGACGGGATGCCCAGCAGCACCAGGTCGTCCGCGCCCTTGTTGCGCTCCAGGATCTCGTGCGCGATGCGGGTCAACGCCCGCGCGATGTCGGCGTCATCGAGGACGACTCGGGACTCGTCAGCCACTCGGGACCTCCTTCTCCGCCTCACGGGACGGCTCGTTAAAGGATGTCTGTTCGCGGCCAACCTAGCAGCCGTCGTACCTTCTCATGCGGGTCGGGCCTGCTCGGCGGACACGGGCTCGTTCGGCTCAGCCTCAACCTCTACCTGAGGTTGAGCATCTACCTCAGCCTGAAGCTCAGCCTCGACTTCGTCGTCCTCGGCCACCGCACGCGCAATCGCGCCGAGCAGGCCGTTGACGAAGGTGGGCGACTCGTCGGTGGAGAGGTCCCGCACCAGCGCGATCGCCTCGGACATCGCGACCTCGGCCGGCACGTCGGGCTGAGCGGCGATGATCTCCCAGGCGCCGATCCGCAGCACGTTGCGGTCCACCGCCGGCATCCGGCCGAGCGTCCAGCCCTCGCTGTGCGCAGAGAGCAGGGCGTCGATCCGGGCCTGCTCGGCGACCACGCCGCGCACCACGACCTCGGTGTAGGGGTTGGCGAAGCCGTTGCCCTGGCCTGCCATCCGCTCGTAGGCCGCCAGCGGGGTCTCGCCGCGCAGTTCGGCGGAGTAGAGGACGTCCAGCGCGCGCTTGCGCGCCTTGGAGCGAGCCCCCATCAGCCCTTCACGCGTCCGAGATAGGACGAGTCGCGGGTGTCGACCTTGACCTTTTCGCCCTGGTTGATGAAGAGCGGCACCTGGATCTCGTGGCCGGTCTCGACGGTCGCGGGCTTGGTGCGGCCGGTCGCGGAGTCGCCGACGACGCCGGGCTCGGTGTAGGTGATCTCCAGCTCGACCGAGGCGGGCAGCTCGACGAAGAGGACGCGCCCGTCGTTGCTCGCGACGACCGCCGAGGTGTTCTCGAGCATGAACTTCGGCGCGTCGCCCATCACCTCCGGCGAGATCTCGACCTGCTCATACGTCGTGGTGTCCATGAAGACGTACGACGTGCCGTCGTTGTAGAGGTACTCCATCGTGCGGCGGTCGACCGTGGCGGTCTCGACCTTGGTGCCGGCGTTGAAGGTCTTGTCGACGGTCTTGCCGCTCTCGACGTTCTTGAGCTTGGTGCGCACGAACGCCGGGCCCTTGCCGGGCTTGACGTGCTGGAACTCCACCACCGACCAGAGCTGTGAGTCGATCCGCAGGACCATGCCGTTCTTGAGGTCGTTCGTGGTAGCCATCGCGCGCCGTGTCTGCCTTACGTGTGTCTTCGGTTGAGTACGTCGGGAGTCCCGACCCGACGTACCAGTCTAGGGCCCCGCCCTGCACGCCCCTCAATCGCCCGCCCGCGCCCTGTCCCCACTCCCCCGCAGAGGATGTGCCGTTGCACTCACCCGGTGAGTGCACACGCACACACTCTTGGGGCGGGCGTCAGGAGAGCGACCAGATCAGCTCGATGCGGACCGCCAACTCGTCCTTTCCGGCACGGACGGGCATCGAGGCCATGTCGGCCGCTGCTTTGTAGGCCATGGACTGCTCCATGAGCACACTGTCGCGGCCATCGCTGCCGTCGGCGATGTCCTGGATGCTGATCACCTGGCCGAGCTCGCGCCCGGCGGCCTCGGCGGAGCGGGTCGCCTTCGCCGTGGCGTCCGCGACGGCGGCATCCCGCGCCTCGGCGAGCGCCGCGTCGAGGTCGCTCACCTGCAGCCGGATGTCGCGCACGCGCACCCCGTTGCCGCCGGCCTTGACGGCCGCGGGGATCGCGTCGCTCGCCTTCGCGAGGTCCTTGACGACCACCTCCGCGGTCTGCCGCACCCGGTAGCCGCGGAAGATCCGGGGTCCGGAGTTCTGGTACTCGTACACCGGGTACATGTTCAGGCCCGTGGTCTGGGTGTCGGCCTTGGTGACGCCGTACTCTTTCAGGGCGTTCAGCGTCCGCTGCATCGTCCGGCTCGCTGCGTCCATCGCATCGGCGAGGTTGTCGCGGCGGGCGCCGGCGGACACGGTGAAGGCCATCTCGTCGGGTACGACGGTCGCCGTGCCCTCCCCCACCATCCGGACGATCGGCGCGTCCGCGGAAGCCTCGGGGCCGGCCGCGTCGGCGGGCTCGGCAGGTATCCGCCCGCTGCCCAGCATGAAGGCGACCACGAGGGCCAGCCCGATCACGGCGGCCACGAGCAGGCCCTTCACACTGACACTGAAGTTGCGTTCCATGAGTCTCGGACGCGCGCCGCGCCCGTCCGGTTCCCGGACTCAGCCCGAGCCGGTGAGCCCGAGCGGCTGGGTTGTGCGTGGTCTACCGGTTGAGCGCGCGGTGAACGCTTCTCACACGCGGCCGTCCTCGATTCGGTCCTTCCAGTAGCCCGGTTCTCCCTTCGTGGGCGTAGGCGATGATGACCGGCTCGCCGTCGCGAAGGTAGAACAGCACAAGGTAGGGGAAGCGCGCGACGCTCCGCTTGTAGACGATCGGCTCGTCCTCGCGGGCAGCCGGGTGATCGAGGCGGTCGAGGCTCACCGACGACGACCGGCGGCAATCTCTCTCGCCAGAGCGACCGTCTCGGCGTGACTGACCAGTTCGACGCGACCACTATCGATGTCGTCGATGCGGCGGCGGAGCTCGCCCTTCCAGGCCGCTCCGGCTCGCGTCAGGTCCGAGTCCTCATCATGGAGGGATGCGAGCAACTTGTGAGCGACGACGGTACGCTCGTCCAGATCGAGTTCCTTGCCGAACTCGAGGATCGTGGAGGCGATGTCGGTCATGCCATCACTGTACGCGCAACCGCCGACACCTACCGGCGCCTAATCGCCCTCCAGCCGGGCCGCGACGATCTCGAGGGCATCGCGGTAGCCGTCGATGCCGCGGCCAGCGACGGTGGCGACGGCGTGCGGCTCGACGACGGAGGTGTGCCGGAACACCTCGGGCCGCTGCTTCGGGTCGGAGATGTGGATCTCGACCAGGGGCGCGGTCAGCTGTGCGCAGGCGTCGTAGATCGCCCACGAATAGTGGGTCCACGCGGCGGCGTTCAGGACCACCGGCGTCCCGTCGTCCGCGGCGGAGTTGAGCCAGTCGAGCAGCACGCCCTCGTGGTTGGTCTGCCGCGTCTCGACGTCCAGCCCGAGCGCCCGGCCCCACTCACCGCAGAGCTCCGCGAGCTCGTCGTGGGTCGTGTGGCCGTAGATCTCGGGCTGCCGACGCCCGAGCCGTCCTAGGTTGGGGCCGTTGAGCACAAGCACGCGCCGGTTCACGAGACCTCCCCCGTCTTCGCCGAGCCCGTCATCGCCGAGTACGCCGCCCGCAGCGTCTCCTCGTCAGGCCCGGCCAGGATCCGAGGCACGGCCAGGTCATCCAGGACGACGAACCGCAGCAGGTCGCCGCGGGTCTTCTTGTCCACCTTCATCCCGGCCAGCAGCTCCTCGTAGGACGCCCCCGACCAGGTCGTCGGCAGCCCGACCCGGGCGAACGCGCTCCGGTGCCGCGCCACGACGTCGGCCGGCAGCGACCCGGCGCGCGAGGCGACCTCGGCCACGAAGCACGACCCGATGGCGACCGCCTCGCCGTGGCGCACGCCGTACCCGGTCGCCCGCTCGATCGCGTGCGCCATCGTGTGGCCGTAGTTGAGCGCCTCACGGCCGGGGTGGCCGCCCGCTCCGCCGGCCTCGCGGAGGTCCGCCACGACCACGTCTATCTTGACCCTGATCGCCCGCTCGATCAGCTCCCTGAGCTCGGGCGACCCGGGCTCGGGCCCGCCCGGCGGAGAGGCCTCCACGATGTCGAGGATCGCCGGGTCGGCGATGAAACCGCACTTGACGACCTCGCCGAGGCCGGCGCGCCGCTCGGCGGCCGGCAGCGTGTCGAGGGCGGTCAGGTCGCAGATCACGCCGCTGGGCTCGTGGAAGGAGCCGACCAGGTTCTTGCCCGCACCGGTGTTGATGCCGGTCTTGCCCCCGACCGCGGCGTCGACCATGCCGAGCACCGTGGTCGAGACGTGCACGACCGGGACGCCGCGCAGCCAGGTCGCGGCGACGAACCCGCCCAGGTCCGTGGCCGCGCCGCCGCCGACCGCGACGATCGCGTCCGAGCGGGTGAAGCCCGCCGCGCCCAGGATCTCCCAGCACGCGGCCGCGGTCTCGGCGGTCTTGCCCGCCTCGCCGTCGGGGACGACGAGGTCGACGACCTCCGCGATCCCGGCGAGGGCTCCCCGCACCCGCGTCACCTGGTCGGCGGTGCCGGGGCTGTCGGCGAAGAGCAGCCCGACCCGTCGTACGCCGTGGCCCAGGGCGCCGGTCAGCATCGACCGCAGCGCCGCCGCGAGCTGGCCATCGGTGAGGCGCCCAACGACGACGTCGTACGGCGATTCGCCACCCACGTGCATCGCGGTGGGAAGCAGGTCGGCAACATCCAGAGCGATCTCCTCGGGGCTGCGGTCGTCCGTGTTCACGGAAAGGTCGGCGGCGCTCTCGTAGATCGGCGTGCGCTCATCGAGCAGGCCCTTGATCGTGGCCCGAACGTTGCCGAGAAGGAGCGGCCGCGACGTACCGAGGCCGACCCGCTTGACCGCGTCGGAGAGCCCGACGCGCAGGAAAACGACGGTGTGGTCGGCGAGCAGCGCGCGGGTGTCGGGGTCGAGCACGGCGCCGCCCCCGAGAGCGAGGACCCCGTCGTGCTCGTCGAGCGCGCGGGCGACCGCGGCCTTCTCGAGCGCACGGAAGTGGGCCTCGCCGGAGTCGACGAAGATGTCGGAGATCTCGCGTCGCTCGGCGGCCTCGATGTCGGCGTCGGTGTCGCGGAAGCCGACACCCCAGCGCTCGGCGAGCGCCCGGCCGACCGTGGACTTGCCCGCGCCCATCGGGCCGATCAGGACGACCCGGGGCCTCACCGGTACCTCAGCGTGTCCAGGTAGCTCTCGGCGTTGCGCCGGGTCTCGGCGACCGAGTCGCCGCCGAACTTCTCGACCACCGCGTCGGCGAGGACCAGCGCGACCATCGCCTCCGCGACGATCCCGGCGGCCGGAACGGCACACACGTCGGAGCGCTGGTGGTGGGCGATGGTCTCCTCGCCGGTGGCGACGTCGACGGTGCGCAGCGCGCGCGGCACGGTCGCGATCGGCTTCATCGCCGCCCGCACCCGGAGCGGCTCGCCGGTGCTCATGCCGCCCTCGGTGCCGCCGGCGCGGTCCGTCGTACGGCGCAGCCCGTCGTCGGTCGGGACGATCTCGTCGTGCGCGGCCGACCCGGGGGTCGCGGCGGTCCGGAAGCCGTCACCGAGCTCGACGCCCTTGATCGCCTGGATGCCCATCAGCGCGCCGGCGAGCCGGGAGTCCAGACGGCGGTCCCAGTGCACGTGGGAGCCGAGGCCGGGCGGCAGCCCGTAGGCGAGCACCTCGACCACGCCGCCGAGCGTGTCGCCCTCCTTGTGGGCGCGGTCGATGCGGGCGACCATCGCGGCCGACGCCTCGGGGTCCAGGCAGCGGACCGGGTCGGCGTCGAGGCGGGCCACGTCGTCCGGGCCCGGTACGACGCCGTCCGGGGCGTCCACGCCGCCCAACTGCACGACGTGGGAGACCAGCCGCGCGCCGACGGCCTGCTCGAGGAAATTCTTGGCGACCTGGCCGAGCGCGACCCGGGCGGCGGTCTCGCGGGCCGAGGCTCGCTCCAGGACCGGCCGGGCTTCCGCGAAGTCGTACTTCTGCATGCCGACCAGGTCGGCGTGGCCGGGCCGGGGCCGGGTGAGCGCGGCGTTGCGGGCCAGGGCCTCGAGCTCGACCGGGTCGACGGGGTCGGCGGCCATCACCTTCTCCCACTTGGGCCACTCGGTGTTGCCGACCTGGATCGCGACCGGGCCGCCCTGGGTCTGGCCGTGCCGGACGCCGCCGAGGATCGAGATCTCGTCTGCCTCGAACTTCATCCGCGCGCCCCGCCCGTAGCCCAGCCGCCGCCGGGCCAGCGCCTCGTCGAGATCGGCGGTCGTGACGCGGACGTGGGCGGGCAGCCCCTCCAGGATCGCGACCAGGGACGGGCCGTGGGACTCGCCCGCAGTGAGCCATCGCAGCATGGGCGCAAGTGTTTCACGCCGAGTCGGCTCGAAGGTGCACAGGATCCACGCCGAGTCGGCGCGTCAGGTGAGGGCGTGCCAGACGGGGTCGCCGACGAGGCCGCCGAGCAGGGCGCCGCCGAAGAGGAACGGGCCGAACGGATACGCCGCCTTGAGCACGGATCGGTCCCGGCGCCACAGCGCGAGCGAGACCCCGGGCACCACGAAGAGCAGGAACGCCGCATAGAGCCCGACGATCAGCTCGCCGACGCCCAGATAGCCGAGCACGAAGCCGAGCAGCGCCGCGACGCGGACGTCGCCGAAGCCCATGCTCGCCGAGCGCAGCCGCCACAGCACCCAGAACGCCGACCGCGCGGCGAGCAGGCCCACGGCCCCGCGGATCCAGTCGCCCGGCGCGCCGGCGAGCAGAGCCACGGCCCCGCCGGCGACCAGGACGTACCCGGTGGTCGGCAGCACGAGCCACTTGGGCAGCAGCCGGGTCCGCCAGTCGACGACCGACAACGCGATCCCGACCGGGACGACGGGCAGCAGCAGCGCGAGCTCGCCACGCCAACCGACCGTCCAGGCGATCAGGACCGCGATCGCGGCGCCGGCCAGCGCGGATCGCCACCACAGGCCCGATCGGGACGCGACCTGGCGGTAGCTGGGGACGTCGGGCTGCCCGTGCTCGGGGACCGCCCGGATCAGCCACGGCACCAGCGCCCCGGTGGCCGCGCCGAACATGGCCGCAGCGACCAGCAGCACCCACCCGGTCATCCGGGGGTCCGCGCTCGGGCCGCCAGCTCGGCCTCCCCCGCCGCCCGCATCACGGCCACCGGCACGTCGGACCCGGTGAACATCGCGAACTGGAGCACCGCCTGGTGCACCAGCAGGTCCAGCCCGGAGACCAGCGCGCGGTCCGAGGCCAGCGCGGCGGCGGCCAGCGGGGTCGGCCACGGGTCGTAGACGACCTCGAACACCGCAGGCACGTCCGCGCATCGCGCGACCAGGCCGGCGTCCTGGGCCGCCGCGGGGATCGTGGAGACCACCAGCTCCCCGGCCGGGGCGTCCGCGGCAAGCGCCCCGACCTCGACGCGCAGCCCGCGATCCTCGAGGACGGCGAGGGTCTCGGCCGCCCGCGACGGCGTCCGGACCAGCAGCCTGACCACACCGGCGCCGAGCGAGGCGGCGGCCAGCCCGACGGAGGTCGCGGTCGCGCCGCCCCCGAGGATCGTCACCTCGGTGATCTCCCCCGGCCAGCGCTCGCGCACCGCGGCCGCGGCGCCCGGGATGTCGGTGTTGTCGCCGTACCAGCCGGAGCCGGCCCCGCCGCCAGAGCAGGGCAGCAGCGTGTTGACCGCGCCGGCGCCTTCGGCCGCCGAGGAGAGGCTCGCCGCGAGCAGGTGGGCCTCCCGCTTCAGCGGGGCGGTGACCGACAGCCCTCGCCAGGACGGGTCCAGCCCGCCGACGAACGGGGCCAGCGACCCCGCCTGCACCCGCACCGCGTCGTACTCGAAGTCCAGGCCGAGCGCCTCGTAGCCCGCCCGGTGCAGCGCCGGGGACAGGGAGTGGGCGACCGGGTCGCCGAGCACGGCGCAGCGCTCAGTCACGGCCCGGCCTCAGCACCGGTCGGCGTTGGCGGCACACCACTGCTTGTACTGCTCCTGATAGACCAGGAACTCGTCGTAGGTCTCGGTGAAGACCGTCTCGCCGGTGTCGAGGTCGACGGTGACGTAGTAGTACCAGTCGCCGTCCGCCGGGTTCGTCGCCGCCTCAATCGCCTCGTCGCCCGGCGAGTTGATCGGCGTGGGCGGCAGGCCGGGGTGCAGCCGCGTGTTGTACGGCGTGTCGACGGCCAGCTCCTCCTCGGTCAGCGCGGTGGTCCCGGACTTGCCGATCCCGTAGGCGTTCGCGGCGTCGATCTGGAGCAGGCCGTTGGTGCCGCCCCGGTCGCCCGGCCCGTCGAGCCGGTTGTAGATGACGCGGGCGACCTTGGCCATGTCCTCGCCGCGGCCCTCTGCCTGGACGAGGGAGGCGATGATCATCACCTCGGCGGGCGTCTTGTCGAGCTTGTTGGCCGCCTTGATCAGTGTGTGGCGCTCCGACGCGACCCGCCACCGGTTGACCATCGACCGCAGGATCGACCGCGGCGTGTCGTCGGGGCCGACGTCGTACGTCGACGGGAAGAGGTAGCCCTCGGGGTTCCCCTTGGCGTACTTGGGCAGCCCCAGCGCCCCGGGGTTGTTGAGCACCTTGCGGTATTGCGCGCGGCTGAAGTCGGTCCCCTTCGCGAGGACGTCGACGGTCTCGTCCACCCGGAGCCCCTCGCGGACCGTGACCCGGTCGATCAGCAGGTTGTCGGGGTCGACGAGGATCTCCAGCGCGTCGGCCGCGCGCATCTCCGAGCGCAGGTTGTAGTAGCCCACCTGGATCCCGCGGGATCGGCCGTCGGCCTTGGCCGCGTCGATGAAGGCCTGCACGGAGGCGACGACGCCCTTCGCCTTCAGCGCGCGCCCGATGGCGGCCGCGCTGTCGCCCTCCTTGACCTCGACCATCACCTCGCCGGAGCCTGGACCGGGGTAGTCCTCGGTGGCGCTCCAGAGCCGTTCGCTGAGGAACTTCGCCCCCGCGGCGACGCTGAAGTAGAGCGCGCCGCCGAGCACCGTGACCGCCAGCAGCACCGCGAGACACCCCGGCACGCTGCGCAGCCGGGCGCGCCGCTTCTGCTGGTCGCTGGGTCGCTGGTCACTGGGTCCAGTGCTGGTCTCACTCATATCCGGCCTCGGCGATCTCCCCGGGGGCCTCGCCCCTCGCGCGTTCGGTGTCGAGCACCTGCTGCAGGATGAGGACGGCGGCGGCCTGGTCGACGACCGAACGTCGATCCCGGCCCCGACGGCCCCGCTCCCGCAACATGGCCTCCGCGGAGACCGTGGTCAGTCGCTCGTCACACAGTCTGACGGGTACGGGGTGAACCCGGCGGGCGAGACGCGCCGCGAACTGCCGAACCTTGGCCGCCGCCGGTCCCTCGCCGCCGCCCAGCGAGCGCGGCAGCCCGACGACGACCTCGATCGCGCCGTACTCGACGACGAGCTTGTGCAGCCGCTGCAGGTCGCCGCGGCCGCGCGAGACCGTCTCGACGGGGGTCGCCAGGATCCCCGACGGGTCGCTGCGGGCCACGCCGATCCGGGCGTCACCCGGATCGACGCCGAGCCGGACGCCGAACCGCACGGTCAGGCACCGGCCTGGCGCGCTACCTCGACGGGCACGAGCGCGAGCGCGTCGTCGATCCGGGACGTGTCGGTGCCGCCGCCCTGCGCGAGGTCGGGCTTGCCTCCGCCGCGGCCGCCGACCAGCGGGCCGACCGCCTGGACGAGCGCGTTGGCGGAGACGCCGAGCGCGCGGGCCTCGTCGTTGGCGGCGGCGACGAGGGCGACCTTCTCCCCCGCGACGCCGAGCACGACGACCGCGCCGGCCTCGCCCCGGGGCAGCCGGCCCCGGATGTCGACCGCGAGCTGCCGGGCGTCGCCGGCCGAGACGCCGTCTGCCCGGTGGGCGACGACCTTGACCGCGCCGACCTGCTGGGCGCCGGCGGCCAGCTCGGCGCCGGCGCCGAGCAGCTGGGCGATCCGGAGCTTCTCCAGCTCGCGCTCGACCGCGCGGGTGCGCTCAACCAGGTCCTGGACGCGGCCGGTCAGCTCCTCGGGCCGCGCCTTGAGCAGCTCGGTGAGCCCGGCGACGATGTCGCGCTCGCGGGCCAGGTAGGCGAAGCCCTCGACGCCGGTGAGCGCCTCGACGCGCCGGTTGCCCGAGCCGACCGACGACTCGCCGGTCAGCACGACGGTGCCGATCTGGGAGGAGTGGTCGACGTGCGTGCCGCCGCACAGCTCGCGCGACCAGGGGCCGCCGATCTCGACGACGCGGACCTTCTGGTCGTCGTACGTCTCCCCGAAGAGCGCCAGCGCGCCGAGGTCGCGCGCCTTGCCGAGCGTCATGTACTCCCAGCCGACCGGCAGGTCGGCGCGCAGCGCCTCGTTGGAGACCCGCTCGATGTCGCGGACCTGCTCGGGGCTCAGGCCGCTGT
>JBDHZS010000130.1:0-10701 GCA_039812025.1 Nocardioides sp.
CCCTCGGCGACGATCCGGCCGCCGTCCATCACGACGAGCCTGTCGCACAGCTGCTCGGCCTCGTCCATGTAGTGGGTGGTCAGCACGAGGGTCACCCCCGACTGTTTGAGCCGGAAGAGGCGGTCCCACAGCACGTGCCGGGCCTGCGGGTCCAAGCCCGTGGTGGGCTCGTCCAACAGCAGCAGATCGGGGCTGTTGACCAGGGAGCGCGCGATCGTCAGCCGGCGGCGCATCCCGCCCGAGAGCTCCTCGACCATGCCGTGCGCCTTCTCGGTGAGCTGCACGAACTCCAGCAGCTCGCACGCCCGCTCCCGCGCCTCCGCACGCGGGATCCCGAAGTAGCGCGCGTAGACGAAGAGGTTGTCGAAGACGGTCAGCTCGCTGTCGAGCGTGTCCTCCTGCGGGCAGACGCCGAGCCGGGCCCGGATCGCCGGGCCCTCGGCGGCCGGGTCCATCCCGAAGATCCGCAGCTCGCCGCCGCTGACCGGCGACACCGAGGCGACCATCCGCATCGTCGAGGACTTGCCCGCGCCGTTCGGGCCGAGGAAGCCGAACGCCTCGCCGCGCGCCACCGACACGTCGATGCCGTCGACGGCGACGAACTCGCCGTACAGCTTGCGCAGCCCCCGCGCCCGGATCAGTTCCTCCACACTGCGCACCCTAGGACGCGCCTCCGACAGTCTGCGACCCGATTGCGATGCGGTTGCCCGATCCTGGTGCCAGCCCGGTCATCGAGACCGGTGGCGCGCGAGATTGTCGGCGGTGCGGTGTTTGATGGTCCGCATGAGATCCCTGGACAGGTTCGGCGCGGCGACGCGGGCGTGGTTCGACGCCGCGTTCGCGGCGCCGACGCCTGCCCAGGACGCCGCGTGGGACGCGATCGCGACGGGCCGACACGCGCTGGTCATCGCGCCGACCGGTTCGGGGAAGACGCTCGCGGCCTTCCTGTCGGCGTTGGACTCGCTGCTCGACGGCGAGCGATCCGGGACGGTTCCTGACGGTACGGCGAAGGGCCGGCGCCGTCCCGCGGGCGGCACGGCCGAAGCGGCCCCGCGCGGCACCAAGGTGCTCTACGTCTCCCCGCTCAAGGCGCTGGCGGTCGACGTCGAGCGCAACCTGCGCACGCCGCTGGTCGGGATCCGCCACGCGGGCACGCGGCTCGGGCTCGAGATGCCCGAGGTGAGCGTCGGCATCCGCTCGGGCGACACCACCCCCGCCGAGCGGCGGCGGCTCGCGACCAGGCCGCCAGACATCCTGATCACGACCCCGGAGTCGCTCTTCCTGATGCTGACCTCGCAGGCGCGCGAGGCGCTGCGCGGGGTGGAGACGGTGATCGTCGACGAGGTGCATGCGGTGGCCGGCACCAAGCGGGGCGCCCACCTCGCGCTGTCCCTGGAGCGGCTGGACGCGCTGCTGCCGGCCCCGGCGCAGCGGATCGGGCTGTCGGCGACGGTCTCCCCGGTCGAGGAGGTTGCCAGATTCCTCGGCGGCGCGGCGGACGTCCAGGTGGTGGCTCCCCCGTCGACCAAGCGGTGGGACCTGCGTGTCGTCGTACCTGCCGAGGACATGGACAATCCCCAGGCGAGCTCCGACGGCGAGGACGCGCCTGACTACGGCCTGGCCGACGACGGCCGCTCCGGGTCCCTGTGGCCGCTGATCGAGGAGCGCGTGCTGGAGCTGGTGCGCGGCCACTCCTCGACGATCGTCTTCGTCAACTCGCGCAGGCTCGCCGAGCGGCTGACGGCACGGCTCAACGAGCTCGCAACGGAGCACGAGCGGCCACCCCGAAACGACCGGCCCGCGGAGTTGATGGGCGGCTCCGGGGGTTCGGCGGGCGCCGAGCCGGTGATCGCCCGGGCGCACCACGGCTCGGTGTCGAAGGAGCAGCGGGCCCTGATCGAGGACGACCTGAAGTCGGGCCGGCTGGCGTGCGTGGTGGCCACCAGCAGCCTGGAGCTCGGCATCGACATGGGGCTGGTCGATCTGGTCGTCCAGGTCGAGTCGCCGCCCAGCGTGGCCAGCGGGCTGCAGCGGGTCGGCCGTGCGGGGCACCAGGTCGGCGAGGTCTCCCGGGGCGTGGTCTTCCCCAAGCACCGCGGCGAGCTGGCGCCGGTGGCGGTCACCGTCGAGGGGATGCGCGGCGGCGACATCGAGGCCCTGCGGCTCCCCGCCAACCCGCTCGACGTGCTGGCCCAGCAGCTCGTGGCCGCGACCGCGATGGATGTCTGGGACGCAGACGAGTTCTATGCGCTCGCCACCCGGGCGGCGTCGTTCGCGCGGCTCCCGCGATCAGCGTACGACGCCACGCTGGACCTGCTGTCGGGGCGCTATCCGTCCTCGGAGTTCGCGACGCTGCGACCCCGGCTGGTCTACGACCGGGTGGCGGGGACGCTGACCGGGCGGCCGGGCTCCCAGCGCCTCGCGGTGACCAGCGGCGGCACGATCCCCGACCGTGGGCTCTTCGCGGTCTACCTCGCCGGCGGCGAGGGTCCCGGCCGCCGGGTCGGCGAGCTCGACGAGGAGATGGTCTACGAATCCCGCGTGGGCGACGTGATCGCGCTCGGAGCCACGAGCTGGCGGATCGAGGACATCACCCACGACCGGGTGCTGGTGACGCCGGCGCCCGGCGTGCCGGGGCGGCTTCCGTTCTGGAAGGGCGACAGCCTCGGCCGGCCGGCGGCCCTCGGAGAGGCGGTCGGCGGCCTGGTCCGCGAGCTCGGCGGGCTCTCGCCCGGCGACGGCCGCGCGCGGGTGATGGCGGCCGGCCTTGACGAGTGGGCGGCCGACAACCTGGTGGAATACGTCGCCTCCCAACGCGAGTCGGTCGGCGCCGTCCCGAGCGACCGGACGCTGGTGGTCGAGCGCTGTCGCGACGAGCTCGGCGACTGGCGGCTGGTGCTCCACTCGCCGTACGGCCTGGCGGTGCACGCCCCCTGGGCGCTCGCGATCGGCGCGCGGCTGCGTGAGCGGTACGGCGTCGACGGCCAGGCGGTCCCCTCCGACGACGGGATCGTGGTCCGGGTGCCCGACACCGACGCGGACCCACCCGACGGGTCGCTGGTCATCTTCGAGCCCGACGACCTGGAGGAGATCGTCACCACCGAGGTCGGCGGCTCAGCGCTCTTCGCGGCGCGGTTCCGCGAGTGCGCGGCGCGGGCGCTGCTGCTGCCACGGCCCGATCCGGGCAAGCGCGCCCCGCTGTGGCAGCAGCGGCAGAAGGCGGCGCAGCTGCTCGACGTCGCCTCGGCCTACCCGTCGTTCCCGATCGTGCTCGAGGCGGTCCGCGAATGCCTGCAGGACGTCTACGACCTGCCGAGCCTGCTGCAGCTGATGCGGCGGTTGGAGCGGCGCGAGATCGAGGTCGTCGACGCGGCCACCGCGACGCCGTCGCCGTTCGCGAGGACGATGCTGTTCGGGTACGTCGCCCAGTTCGTCTACGAGGGCGACTCCCCGATCGCGGAACGGCGCGCGGCCGCCCTCAGCCTCGACCAGGGGCTGCTCGCCGAGCTGCTCGGCAGGGTGGAGCTGCGCGAGCTGCTGGATCCCGACGTGCTCGCCGAGGTCGAGGCCGAGCTCGGCCGGCTCACCGAGGAGCGCCGGGTCCGGCACGCCGAGGACGTCGCGGACCTGCTGCGCTGGCTCGGACCGCTGACGACGGAGGAGGTCGTGGTCCGGGCGACTGATCCCGACGCTGCTCCGGCTTGGCTGGACGACCTCGCCGGGCAGCGGCGGGCCGTGGTGATGCGCGTGGCCGGCGCCGACGTCTGGGTCGCGATCGAGGACGTCGGCCGGCTGCGCGACGGGCTCGGATGCGCGGTGCCGCCCGGGGTGCCGGCGGTTTTTACCGAGCCGGTCGACGACCCACTCGGGGACCTGGTCGGGCGGTACGCGCGCACGCACGGGCCGTTCACGCTCGACGACCTGGCCGCTCGATGGGGGCTCGGCGTGGCGGTCGTCCGGCAGACGGTGCAGCGGCTCGCCGCCGGCGGCCGGCTGGTCGAGGGCGAGTTCCGGCCGACCGGATCCGGGCCGGAGTGGTGCGACGCCGAGGTGCTCCGGATGCTGCGCCGCCGCTCGCTGGCCCGGCTGCGGCACGAGATCGAGCCGGTGCCGCCCGAGGTGCTCGGGCGGTTCCTGCCCGCCTGGCAGCGCATCATCGACGCCGACGGCAGAGCGCGGCGAGGGCGTGCCGGCCTTCGGGGACCGGACGGAGTCGCGGCCGCCGTCGAGCAGTTGGCGGGCTGCGTCGTGCCAGCCTCCGCGCTCGAGTCGCTGATCCTGCCGGCGCGGGTGGCCGACTACCGGCCCGCCGACCTCGACGAGCTCACCACCGCCGGCGAGGTGCTGTGGGCCGGCCACGGCTCGCTACCCGGCAACGACGGCTGGATCAGCCTGCACCTGGCCGACACCGCACCGCTGTCGCTGCCCGTGGAGCCGGAGGACCAGACTGCGCCCGACGACCTCGCCGAGCGGGTCCTCGCCGCCCTGGCGGGCGGCGGAGCCTTCTTCTTCCGGCAGCTCGCCGCGACGCTCGGGGTGAGCGACGACGCCGAGCTCACGCGCACCCTGTGGGAGCTGGTGTGGGCGGGTCGGCTCACCAACGACAGCCTGGCGCCGGTGCGCGGGTTGCTTCGCACGGGGAAGACCAGGCACCGGCTGCGCCCGGCGCCGGGCCGGGCTCGGCTGGTCGGGTCGCGGCCACGTCGTACCGGATCGGCGGCGGACACCTCCGGCCGCTGGGCGCTCCTGCCGCTCCCCGACGCCGACCCGACCCGCCGTGGCGCCGCGACCGCCGAGCAGTTGCTGGAGCGGCACGGCCTGGTGACCCGCGGCGCGGTGATGACCGAGCGGGTGCCGGGCGGGTTCGGGGGCGTCTATCGGGTGCTCCGCACCTTCGAGGACTCGGGTCGGTCGCGTCGCGGCTACTTCGTCGAGGGGCTCGGCGCGGCGCAGTTCGGGACGCCCGGTGCGGTGGACCGGCTGCGGACCTTCCTCAGCCAGCCGGAGGAGCCGCTGGTGGTCGCGCTCGCGGCGACCGACCCGGCCAATCCGTACGGCGCCGCGCTGGGGTGGCCGGCCCGCGCCGAGGACGCTTCGCACCGGCCCGGGCGCAAGGCCGGCGCGGTCGTCGTGCTGGTCGACGGCGAGTTGGTGCTGTACGTCGAGCGCGGCGGCCGCTCGCTGCTGACCTGGACCGATGATCCCGCCCGGCTCGGGTCGGCGGCCCGGGCGCTGGCCGAGGCCACCCATCGCGGCGGGCTAGGCACCGTGACGGTGGAACGCGCCGACGGCGAGGCCGTCCTCGGGAGCGACGCGCCGGTGCGCTCCGCGCTCTCCGACGCGGGCTTCGTCCTGACGCCGCGCGGGCTCAAGCTGCGTGCCCGCACCTGACGATCCGCAGAGGGAGGGAGGGCGACCCGCAGCGCGTTGGGTCCGACCACGCCACGGGCACACGTCTGTGTCGGCCCCGAGCCCGTCGTACGGCGAGCGTGTCCCCCAGTGGGTCAGGCCGCAGAGGCGACGACCTCGCCGGCCTCCGGGGCTGCCTCCAGCCCGCCGGCGGGGACGGGGCGCAGCGGGGCGGGGACCACCGTGGTCTCCTGGTCCGCGGCGGCCGTGGTCACCGACCGGAGCAGCGACGAGAGCGGCAGCCCGAGCGCGTCGCAGAGCGCCGCGAGCAGCTCGGACGACGCCTCCTTGCGGCCCCGCTCGATCTCGGAGATGTAGCCGAGGCTCACCCGGGCGGCGGCGGAGAGTTCGCGCAGGGTCATCCGCTGACGCACCCGCTCATCGCGGAGCGCGTCGCCGATCATCTGACGCAGCAGCACCAGCGGATCCTCTCTCGTTCCATGCCGTTCCCGAGCCGTCGAACCGTTCTCCATCAAGGCTACCCGAGCGCCCTCATCCGCGCCGCGGCACGCCGAGGTTGGTGCAGCACCGGCGTCGTACCCGTGCCGCCGGACCCTGGGCCAATGCACTCACCAGGCGCGTGCAGAGGCCCACACTCCGGCCCGCCCCCCACGACCGAGGGCCGATGCACTCACGAGGTACGTGCAGAGACCCACACTGTTGGCTCCCCGCCAAAGGATGGGCCAATGCACTCACCAGGCGCGTGCGGAGACCCACAGTTCGAGCGCCCGCCCAGACGGTGGGCCGATGCACTCACCCCCGTACGTGCGGAAGCCCACACTCCGCGTCGGAGCCGCGCTCGGCGCGGCCGACGTCACGCGGCGTCGGCGACGGCGCAACCGGGCGAGCAGGGCCGGGGACGCCCCCGCCAACCGCGCGCCGCGAGCATGGTGCCGACCTTGGCCGCGGTCTCGCAGCCGTCGTCGAAGACCTGCCCCCACCCGAGTCGGAGGGTCGTCCGGTTGTCGAGCGACACCTCCAGATCGCGCGCGAGGTCGCGTTGCCGCTGTCGCCCCGAGTGGTAGGTCTGCCCGTCGAGCTCGACGACGAGTCCGTACCGCTCGTACTCGGCGTCCCGCACGGCTCGGGTGCCGCCCAGTGTCTCGGCCTGTTGCCGGGTCGCGCGCGGCAGACCGTGGGCCCGCTCGAGTTGCAGGTAGCCGCGCTCGAGCACGGAGGCGGCGCCCTCGCGCACGTCCGCCAGTGCGGCTTCGAGGAACACCCTGTTCCGCACTCGCGGCCTGTCGGCCAGCGCGGCGAGCAGCCGGTCCGGCGTCGTGATCCGCTCCCGGCACGCCTCCGCGAGCACCTCGACCGCGGCGTAGCTCTCCCCGAGCGACGACGCCACGTCGAGCGCCGCCTGCTCGACGCGGAGCCGGGGCGGTCCCAGGTTCCAGTTCACCTCGGCTGCTGTCCGCCGGCGGCGTACCACACGGACGCCCTCGCGCGGTCGCAGCCTGCTGCGGTCGGGCTGTACGACGACCTCGACCACCTCGCCAGGCTCCCGGCCGAGCGCCACCTGCAGCGCCGTCCGACCACCCAGCGCGGCGGGCCAGAAGGAGAGCACGGCAGCCCATGCTCGCTGGATGCCCGTCGGCGTGCCGGTGTGGTCGACGTACACCCCGGGCAGCACCCGCGCGAGATGACGGCCGCGGAGCCACCGCTGCAGCGCGTGCTCGGCGATCCCGAGCCCGCGCAGCTGGAACCGCGCGATGACGCCCGACTGTGCGCGCAGCAGTTCTGCGACGCGGTGATCGAACTCGGCAGGCCTCATGCCCACGATCCTGGCTCGCGGCGGGCGCTCACACCACCCACCTCCGGCCTGCCTGTGGATAACTCCCGCGCCAGAGCACTCCCTGGGCGAGTGCAGAGGCCCACACTCCCGCCGCCCACCAAGACCATGTGCCTGCGCACTCACCAGGCACGTACAACGGCCCACACTCCCGCCGCCCACGAAGAACGGGGGCCGATGCACTCACCAGGCACGTACAACGGCCCACACTCCCGCCGCCCACCAAGGTCGTGGGCCTGTGCACTCATCAAGCGCGTTTCACGGGGTTCCTCGCTTTCCGCGATACCGGGTCTTCATTCGCAGTACGCTCCCAGCGTGCCCGCGCCCGGACGACCCCTACGCGACCGGCTGGCGTTGATCGCCGCGGCGCTGCCTCTCCTCGCCCTGGTGTCCTCCGGCTGCGCCTCGGCCGCTCAACCCGGGCGCGGCCCGGACAAGGTCGTCGCCTCCAGCGTGGAGAACTCGAGCGATGTGGCAGCGCTGCTGGACGGCCTGGGCGTCGAGCGCGCCTATGTGATGGCGGGGCCCGAGATCATGAGAGCAGGGTTCGGCGTGCTTACTGCGGACGGGCTGCAGCCCATGACGCTCACGCCAGATCCCGCGATGGTGTCCAACATCTCCGGCAACGGCCTCGATGTCGTCATGGGTGCGGCGGTCCCGCCGGATGACGATCCCAATGGATTCCTGCTCGATGGCGCCTACCTGCTCCAGGGGAACCGCCTCAAGACCCTGGCGGGACCTGGGTCGGGCAAGTTCGCTCCGACCATCGCCGCCGATGGGATGGTTGCCGCGATCAGTGCCGACGGCGGCTTCTGGACCCGCATGCCCGGCGGTCCGTGGACCCGCGACCCTCGACTTCGAAACGTGCCCATGAGTGGACTTGAATGGGCCCGGTCTGGGGCGGCGTACTCGCTCATCCGGCCTGGGACGTCGAAGACTCGGCTCGTCCGGATCAAGCGGGAGGGCGCCGGGGTCAAGCGCCTGGGCGCGGTCACCTGCGCGACCGGGGTCTTGGTGGCGCCTACGCACCGTCTGCTCGTCACGCGTCCGCCGTGGCAACGCAAGCCCAAGTTGCGCGGTTGCCACCGGGCCACGGTGCTCGACTTCAACGGGCAGGTCGTGGCCAAGCTCCCGAAGGGGTGGAGGCCGTCGGCCTGGTCGGCCGACTCCAGCCAGGTGCTGGTCGGCCGAGGCACCGTCGTCGCGCTCTGGGACGAGTCCGGTCTTGGCAACCGAGTCGAGATCGCGGCCCCCATCTGGGAAGCGGCCCCCATCTACGGCCAGGAAACCGAGACGTCCGACCAGGACTGAGCTCGGGAAGCGCGCCCGCCGACCAAGAACGGGGGCCGATGCACTCACCAGGCACGTACAACGGCCCACACTCCCGCCGCCCACCAAGACCGGGGGCCGACGCACTCACCAGGCACGTACAACGGCCCACACTCCCGCCGCCCACCAAGACCATGTGCCTGCACACTCACCAGGCAGGTGCGGAGGCACACACTTCGCCGGCTGGCCCGCAAAGAGCGAGTACGACGCGGCTCACTCAGCAGCGAGGAGCGCGGCCAGCCCGAGGAGCGCCTCGCGGCAGGTGGCGCGCTGGATCTCGTCGCGCGAGCCGGCGAGCTCAAGGGAGAGCACACGGTCCCCGGACGGCCCGCTGAGGCCGACGAAGACCGTCCCGGGCGGGTGACCCTCCTGCCACGAGGGCCCGGCGACGCCCGTCGTGCTCACGCCGTACGACGCGGCGAGGGCATCACGCACCCCCCGGGCCATCGCCAGCGCGCACTCGGCCGAGATCACCCCAGGCCCCGCGACCACGGATGAGGGCACGCCGAGCACCGACACCTTGACGCCGGTCGCGTAGGAGACCACCCCGCCGCGGAAGCACCGCGACGCCCCGGGCACCGCGGTCAGCAGCGCGGCCAACTGCCCACCGGTCAGCGACTCGGCTGTCGCGAGCGTCGAGCCGCGGGCGGCCAGCGTCTCGAGCACCTCGGCGGCAGGCAGGCGCAAGCGAGAAGCGCGGCCGAGCACGAGCTACTTCTTGGAGGTCATCGCGTGCCGCTGCCGCCACACGTCGCGGAAGAACTCGTACCCCGACCACAGCGTCATCGCGACGGCCGCGGCCAGGAAGACCTGGGAGAGGTAGAACAGCCACTCGCCCCAGGGCGAGAAGACGTCGAACGCCCCGCCGTGCGCGTCGCCGTGCGGAAGGGGCAGCACCAGCCCGGAGAGCGCGATCGACTGCAGGACGGTCTTGAGCTTGCCGCTCGATGCCGCCGCGATCACGACATGCTTGAGCACGGAGAGCCGCAGCAGCGTCACCGACCATTCGCGCAGCAGCACCAGGATCGTCACCCACCACCAGATCTCCCCGGTGATCGACAGCCCGATGAACGCCATGCCCGTGATCGCCTTGTCCGCGATCGGGTCGGCGATCTTGCCGAAGTTGGTGATCAGGTTGTGCTTGCGCGCCAGGTCGCCGTCGATCTTGTCGGTGATCATCGCGCCGACGAAGACCACGAACGCGATCAACCGCCACTGGATCGAGTCGCCGCCGTCCTGCAGCAGCGCCCACCCGAAGACCGGCACCAACACGATCCGCAGCGCAGTCAGGAAGTTCGGGATGTTCAGGTTGCTGGGCTTGGCTTCCTTGGGCTGAGTCATCGAACCACCTCCGCGACCAGATCCACACCGGCGCTGTCCACGACCACCGCGTCCAGCAGGTCGCCCACGGCCGCGTCCGCGGCCCCGAGCAGCGTCGTCGTACCGTCGACCTCGGGCCCCTGGTGGTCGGCGCGACCCTCGACGAGACCCCCGGACACGGCTTCGACCAGCACGCTCACGGGCTCCCCGATCCGCTCCTCGGCCCGCTGCGCGGTGAGCTCCTCGACCAGGCTGGTCACGTGCTCGACCCGCGCGCGGATCTCGTCGGCGTCGTGCTTGCCGTCGTACGTCGCCGCCTCGGTGCCGTCCTCATCGGAGTAGCCGAACACCCCGACCACGTCCAGCCGGCCCGCGACCAGGAAGTCGCAGAGCGTCTCCAGGTCGTCCTCAGTCTCGCCGGGGAAGCCGACGATCACGTTCGAGCGCACGCCTGCGGTCGGCGCGGCGGCCCGGACGCTGTCGAGCAGGCCCAGGAAGCTGTCGGGGTCACCGAACCGGCGCATCCGACGCAGCACCGTCGCGGACGCGTGCTGGAACGACAGGTCGAAGTACGGCGTGACGCCGGGCGTCGCCGCGATCGCCCGGATCAGACCCGGCCGCGTCTCGGCCGGCTGCAGATAGGACACGCGCACCCGCTGGATGCCCTCGACGGCGGCGAGCTCGGGCAGCAGTGTCTCGAGGAGCCGCAGGTCGCCGAGGTCCTTGCCGTACGACGTGGAGTTCTCGCTGACCAGGAACAACTCCTTGACCCCCTCACCGGCCAGCCACCGCGCCTCGGAGAGGACATCGGCGGGGCTGCGCGAGAGGAAGGAGCCCCGGAAGCTCGGGAT
>JBDHZS010000131.1:0-10495 GCA_039812025.1 Nocardioides sp.
ATCGCCTCGGGGTCGGCGCCGAGCCGGGCGACGACGGCGGCGCAGAACCCGCCCGGATCGGTGACCAGGGACCGCAGCAGCGCCAGGCCGCTGCCGTCGCCACCGCCCTCGGAGAACAGCCCCAGTGCGCGCTCGTTCCACGACACGTCGCGCGGCCCGTCGGCGGGGATGGGCCGGATATGCGTCGGTACGCCGCGGATGCCGAGTGCCGTCAGCCGCGCCTCGTGCTCGGCCTGGACGGCGGCACGTGCGCCCGCCAGCCCGATGCCCGTGCCGCGGAGCAGCCGTCCGGCGTCGGTTTCGCTGACGAGGAGCGCGAGGAACACGTGCTCGACATCGATCTCCGGATGCCCGAACCGCTCGGCCTCCTCGGCGGCGGTGATCGCCAGTCGCTGGGAGTTCTCGAAGAGCTCGGTGAGCGTGGTCATGACCTGTTCCTCCTCGCGACGGGGATCGACGGATCGATCCGCTTGGCGTACTTGCGGTGCACCGCCTGGCGGGTCACCCCGAGCGCGTCGGCGACGTCCTGCCAGCTGAGCCCCGCGCGCAGCGCCGCCTCGACCTGACGGAACTCGAGCGACTCGGCCAGGACCCTCAGCGAGGCGGCCGCGCGGAGCCCGGCACGCGGGTCCGAGGTGTCCGCCGCGGCGACTGCCGTCTGTTGCGCTTCCATGTTGTCAACATACGTTGCCAAGCACGCGATGTCAACACATGTTGCTTAGCCGGGTCGCGTCAGGCGCTCGGTGGCAGGCCTTCGATGAAGTCGTTGAGCAGCCGGGCCGCCTCGGGGAGGTTGGCGAGGAACCGCGCGGGCTGCTCGGTGCGCCCGGCGTTGTGGCTCACGGTGAACTCGAACCCGTCCACGTGCTGGGTGTAGGCGATCCCGAAGCCGTGGCCGACCGTGGGCGCGAAGGTGAAGCGCACGATCGGGTCCGGCGCGCCCAGCGAGGTCGTCGACAGCAGGTCCGTGCGGACGGCGTCGAGCGCGTCGCTGGAGAAGAACGGGGCGTCGATCCCGAGATGCCGGGCGATCATCGCGAGTCCGGTGAGGTGCCGGTCGAATCCGCGGCCGGTCTTGCACGCCTTGACCCACTCGCGGTGGGCGTTCAGGGCCGCGAGGAGGTCCTCCCGGCCGGCCCGCCCCGCGATCAGCGCCGCGGCGAAGGCGGTCGCCTCGGGCGTGACCGGGCGCAGGCACTCGGTCCGCCCGGCCTGGAACGAGCGCACGTCGACCGACTCGTACGCGCTGCGGACCCGCCCGAAGGTGAGCTGCTGGGCGATGTTCAGCACGAACTGCGCCTGGGCGTCCGCGCTCATCCGGAAGGGCTGGCGATCGTCGGGGACCCTCGGCACCCGGACGATCTCGACACGCAGGCCGCCGGCGCGCTCGTCGTACGCCGCCAGCGCCTCGGTCAGCTCGTCGAGCTCAGCGAGGCTCAACCGCCACGTGAACTCCCACGGCTCCTCCACCTTGCCGACCTCGCCGGCCCGCGGGACGACGCCCTGCATGCGACGCAGCGCCTCGACGAGGGTGCCGCCGTCGAACATGGTGTGCTCGGCGTGCATGCCGACCCGCTCGTCGTGCAGGTCGAGCTGGTAGCTGAAGGTCCGGAGCACCCACGCCCGGCCGCGGTCCGTGAGCACGGCGCGCAGCCGATCGGCATCACTGGCGTCATCACCGGCCGTGAGGGTCACGGTGAAGAGCAGCTCGCCCAGCCGGCGGTAGGCCAGCGCGTTGTCCGCGTCGTCGAGCATCGTGTCGAGCGTGTCGGCGAGGTCGCTGCCGAGGTACGACGGGTCGACGAACCCCGGCGCCTCTCCCCCGCCGTCGTGCTCCATGACCCGGGCGAGCGTCGCGGCGAGGTGGCGCGTGCCCAGCGGCTCGCCGTCGTCGTCGCTGATCCTCACGGCGAACAGCCGGCCGCGCCACAGGATCCCGATCTCCCGCTCGGCGGCGTCCAGGTCGCACGACCGGAAGACGTCGACCTCCGGCTGCGGATGGCGCAGGCCCCCGTTGAAGCACACCCACTGGAGCATCGACATCGTCGTGCCGCGGCCGTCGACCTCGGGCTCGGTCTCCCCGCGCGCCTCGGTGAGGTGCACAGCGGCGATCCTGTGGATGATCTCGGCGAGGCGATCCACGCCGGCCGCCGCCGGGTCGGCGCTCAGGTTGAGCTGGAAGGCCACGTCGCTGGCGAGCGCCAGCGGGCCGCGCGTGGCGAGGTAGCCCCGGGTCCACTCCTCGGAGAGCCAGCTGCGGCCGGCCTCGTCCTCGCGCTGCGCGAACAGCTCGAGGACGCCCTGCAGCTCGGCCGCCGGGCCCGAGCGGAACCTGGCGATCTCCGCCCGCGCGGTCACCAACTCCGCGGGGTCGGCGATCGCCGACACGGCATGCTCGAAGCGGGCGAGCGTCTCCTCGAGGTCTGGGACGGGCAACCGTGCCAGGGGCATGGCGGTGTTCCTCTCGCGCGTTCGGCTGGGCTCGCCCATCCTGGCCGACCGCCGGTCCCGCCGCCACCACCCGCCCACGTAACGTCGGGGTCGGCTGCGACCAAGAGGAGACATGAGCACCCACCACTCCGGCGGCATCGGGGAGATCGGCACCGATCCGGATGCCTTCGAGGCGTTCTATCGCGAGCATCTGCCGGACGTACGACGGTTCGTCGCGCGCCGGGTCTCGGACCCGCACCTCGCCGCCGACCTGACCGCCGACGTCTTCCTCGCCGCGATCGATGCCGCCGACAGCTACCGGCCCGACCGCGGGAGTCCGATCGGCTGGCTGATGGGCGTCGCCAGGAACGTGGTGGCGGCCGAGGTCCGCCGCCAGGTGCGCCACGTCAACGCCGTACGACGGATCGCCGGGCGCCGGCTCCTCGACCCGGACTCGCTGGTCCGGATCGAGGAACAGATCGATGCCGAGCGGGAGTCGCGCGTCCTTTACGCCGCCCTCGCCGCGTTGCCCCGGCGGGACCGGGCGCTCATGGAGCTCGTCGCGCTCGACGGGCTCTCCGTGACCGAAGCGGCCGCCGTGCTGGGGGTGAAGCCGGGAACCGCGCGGGTCCGGCTGCACCGCAGTCGGCGCCTGGTTCAGTCCCAGCTGCGGCCGGCTCCTGCCGGGTCCGCGTCAGTTCAGGAGGTTCAACCATGACCACTCAGCCCACTCTCGACCGCTTCGAAGCGGCGCTGCTCTCCTCGTTGCGGGAGGAGGTGGCGCGCCGCGACCGGCCGGCACCCCGACGCCGACCCGGCCGCCGCCTCGCCGTCGTCGGCGGCATCGCGGCCTCGGTCGGAACGGTCATCGCTGGCTCGTTCCTGCTCCAGCCCACCCCGGCGTTCGCCCTGGACCCCCAGCCAGACGGCGACATCGTCGTCACCATCAGCAGCCTCGAGGACGCCGAGGGCCTGGAGCGCGCGCTGCGCGAGGCGGGCGTCGAGGCCGAGGTCGACTACGACGCCGAGCTGCCCGACGATCTGATGCTCGGCGACGACGGGTTCGGCGTCTCGGCCGGCACCGATGCCGCTCCTCCGAAGGGCGCCGGGTCCGGCGGCGCGAGCGAGGCGGAGGTCGAGGTCTCCGAGGACACCCTCCTCGGAGACCCGCGAGGCCCGGACGAGAAGCGGGCAGAGAAGCAGGCCAGGGAGTACGCCGAGGGCACCCTCGGCGACGGCCCGCCGCCCGACGCCGGCGCCTGCGCGATGAGCGTCGAGTGGAACGCCGGCGGCGGCGTGACCTTCCGGCTCCCGGCGACCATCGTCGAGTCCGACGCCGTCCTCCACATCACCACCGGCGGAGGTAACGAGGACGGCTGGTCCTGGACCTACGTCCAGTGGGAGGGCGACATCTGCTGACAGCACTCCCGCGCGCTGGGTCCCGGGCCAGCGCGAGTCGAGGTGCACGCCCGCCCCACCGGGATCCGGCCTACTGTGTAGTGGGTACGCATCGGCTACTTCCGGGGCACGATTCGCGAGGGGGCGTCATGACGGATGTGATCATTCGCGCTTACGAGGAGTCTGATCGCGAGCGTTTGAACGCGCTGTTCCTCCGCGCGGGCACGGACTCCCCCATCGGGGAGCTCTGGGGGCATCCCGCCTCGGAGCGTGCGATCTACCTCGACCCCTACCTCGACCTCGACCCGCGCTCGGTGTTCCTGGCCGAGGCGGGCGACGAACTGGTCGGCTACCTGACCGGTTGCCTCGACAGCTCGGAACTCCCGAGTGAAGACGAACGGATGAACCGGGCCATCACCGAGCATCGCCTGATGCTCCTGCCCCGCGTGATGGGCTTCTTCGCCCGTGCCCTCTTCGACATGGCCTGGTCGAAGCTGCGCCGGCAGGAACTCGTCTCTGGAGACTTCGCAGACCTACGTTGGCCCGCCCACCTCCACATCAACGTCGCTCCGGAAGCCCGAGGCACCGGCGCGGCCGACGCCCTCATGGCCGCATGGTTCGACCGGCTCGAAGCAACGGGGGCGCCGGGCTGTCACTTGCAGACCCTCGTGGAGAACGCCCGCGCCGTGCGGTTCTTTGAACGAATGGGGTTCCGACCGCACGGCACCACACCTCTGGTGCCCGGGATCAGATACCAGGGTAGGAGACTGCACCAGCTGACGATGGTGCGCCCCCGGCCGACAGCCGAGAGTACGTCTTGACGCAGCCGTAAGGGGTGCAGTCAGAGGGCCAACGGTTCGCGGTAGAGCACGACCTTCGTTGTGCGTGCCAGGTAAGCCTGGGGAGCCTCATCCCAATCGGCAAGCAGGCTCGACCTTGAGCCCAAACTGCATCGGACGAGGCGTTGCGGTGCAGGGACAGCGTGTCGCCGTCACTGCGCGATGCTACGAAGGGCATCTAGACGCCGTCCAGGGGTCGTGGGCCGCGGAACAGGGTCGCCGGCGGCGGGTGCGGGCTCGGCTCGGGAGCGATGTCGTACAGGTCGGCGTGCGCGGCGAACAGCAGCGGATGCTGCCGGGCGATCGCAGCGTGGAACTGTGCCGGGGTGGTCGGTGGCGCGACCTGGCGTTGCACGAACAGGTCGATCACCATCGCGTAAGCGGCCCGGGTCAGCCGGGTGGCGAGAAGCAGGTCGGGGTTGACCGCCGAGATCCCCACCGAGACCAGGTCGGGTTCGGCAAAGTCATCGACGTCCTCGGTGGCCAGGAAGGCAGCGCCCGCCGCTTCGGCGTCGGCGAGGATCTGCCGATCCGCCTCGGCCGTGCCGCCGAACCTTCCGCCGACATTGCCGGTCGGGCCGAGGGTGCCGCCGAACCGGCGGCGAACCGCGGCGGGCGAGACCGCGCGGGCGGGCATGTGCCGCAGCGCCTCCTGCTCGGCGGTCCTGCTCCAGATCGTGCGGAATCCGCTCGGTGGGCCGCCGGCCATCAGCAGGGTGCGGGTGACCGGCTTGGCCAGGATGTTCGCGTCGAGGAAGACGCGGATCAGGCTATCGGTCACCGAACAGGTCGGCGCTGATGTCGCCCGCGGTCAGCTCGACAACATCGCCCATCGTCTGCTGCCAGAACCGTTCGAACTCCTCGAACGGGATCCGGTTCCGGTTGCCGACCTTCACCGCCCGCAGCTCCCCTGCGGCGATTTTGCGCGAGACGGTCGACCGTGACACCCCGATCGCGTCGGCGACCTGCGTAGGCGTCATCATCCGCCGCTTGGCCGTCAACGTGACCAGGTCACCGTCGGCGGCGGCACGCTGCACATACTCGGCCACCGCATCCAGCCAGCCCGGACGTGCCCCCGGCTGGCCGGTGGCGGCGCGCACGTCCTCCGGGGTGATCGTCAGGCTCTGCATCGACATGCTCCCATCATACCCAGCCATGCACACTCTGAGAAGAACAAGTGTGCAAGAGTGTCAGCGGGTCAGAGTCGGGGGGCATCCCGACCGGCATCCCGGTCCGGCTGAGCGGTCGGCGTGTTGTCGTCGACGCTGGCGTGGAGCAGGTCGAGGTGGGCTTGGGCGCGCTGGCGGTCGAAGCGCTGGGCGTCGCTTTGAGCGGTTCAGGTGAGAGCAATTGTGAGAGCAAGACGAGAGGGCCGCTCCCGGCGCTAGTCGGGAACGGCCCTCTCGGCCTGTTTTCGCAGGTCAGCGGGGGTGCCGCCGTCCTGTGCTTCGGTCGGGCTGACAGGATTTGAACCTGCGACCCCTAGACCCCCAGTCTAGTGCGCTACCAAACTGCGCCACAGCCCGAAGCCCGCTGCTTGACCCAGCGGGCGGAGTGGAGCCTACCGCAGGGCGGAGGCGCCCCAGCAATCCGGGCCGCCGCCGGCTTAGCCGGGCGAGACTTCTCCACTCCACGGGCAGCATTCACCCGGGCGACACCACCGCCGGAGAGTTGCTCACGCTCCATCGATGCGTGCTGCCTCCGCCATCGCGTGGCCGCCACCGTCCTGCCGGCCCTGCGAGCTGAGAGCGCCTCCACGAATTGGGCGCGACCCGTAGTACGCTAAATCGATGGCTAGGTTGCGCTCTTACACAGACGATCAGTTGCGCGCCGCCGTAGCGTCCAACCACTCCTGGCGGGGCGTGTTGCGCGCACTTGGGCTGGTTGCCACGTCAGCCTCGGCGATTCGATCGGTCCGGCAGCGGGCCGATGCGATGGACTGCGACTACACCCACTTCCGCGGCCAGCGCACGTGGACCGAGGAGCAACTGGAGTCTGCCGTGGCCAGCGCCTCCAGTTGGCAAGAGGTGGCGGACAAACTCGGGCTGACCGGTGGTTCGAGTCAGACAACCGTCCGAGGACACGCGGCGCGTCTGGGCATCGAAACCTCCCACCTCGACCCCCGCACACAGGGCGTGATCGAAGCCTCGACCGGTCCCGCTCCCGATCTAGCCAATCTGAGCCGGGCTGGCTCGCTCCTCTCCGCTGGCTGGTTCACGCTCGCTGGGTACAACGTCTCCTGGCCGTTGGAACCCTGCCGCTACGACCTATTGGTCGAAAAGGGCGGCAGCACGAGCCGGATCCAGGTCAAGACCGCCACTGTCCGCACGGGCACCTCGTGGACGGTCTGGCTCTCCACCACCGGGCCCAAGCGCACCACCTACGACGTCGACGAGATAGATGCGTTCTTCGTGATCGACGGCAGCCTCGACTACTACCTGATACCCGTCGAACGCGTTGGCGGGCTGCACGCCCTTCAGTTGTCGGCGTACTCGGCCTTCAAGATGCCCACACTTGGCAGGAGCCCAAGGTGACACCTCGAGGGGTCTCGGCATGAGCCCCCGATGCTGTGACTAACGTGCGACACGGGTGACACCCGCTCCATGGCTCAGGCCGCCGGTCAGGGACGGGGAGGAATAGTCAAGACTTGTGGATGGGCTTGTCACGCGGCGTGAGCGTCACCTCCTGATTCGTCGGGTCGTTCGACGAGTTTGCCGTTCTTGAACTCCGCGCCGGCGCGGACGAGGGCGACGAGGTGGGGTGCGTTGACGGCGCGCCAGCGGTTCTGGGCGGACTCGATGAGCTTGAACGCCATGGCGATGCCGGCGGCCCGCGAGCCGGGGCCCTTGGTGACGCGCTGCCGGAGCCGGACGGTGGCGAAGGTCGACTCGATCGGGTTGGTGGTGCGCAGGTGGATCCAGTGCTCGGCGGGGTAGTCGTAGAAGGCGAGCAGGACGTCGAGGTCGTCGGTGATCTTGGCGACGGCCTTGGGCCACTTGGCGCCGTAGTCGGCGGCGAACGCCTTCGCCGCGGCGATGGCGTGGTCCTTGTCCTCGGCGTTGTAGATCTCCGCCAGCGCGGCCTTCGCGCCCGGGTGGGCCGACTTCGGCAGGGCGGCCAAGACGTTGCCCAGCTTGTGCCACCAGCAGCGCTGTTCCTTGGTGTCGGGGAAGACCTCGCGCAGCGCCTTCCAGAACCCCAGCGCGCCGTCGCCCATGGCGAGCACGGGGGCGCGCATGCCGCGGCGCTTGCAGTCGCGGAGCAGGTCGGCCCACGACTCCGAGCTCTCGCGGAACCCGTCGGCCAGGGCGACCAGCTCCTTGGTGCCGTCGACGCGGACGCCGATCATCACCAGCAGGCACACCTTGTCCTGCTCCAGGCGGACCTTGAGGTGGATCCCGTCGACCCACAGGTAGACGTAGTCGGAGTCGGCGAGGGAGCGGTTGCCGAACGCCTTCGCGTCGTCTTGCCACTGCGTAGTGAGTCGGTTGACCGTCGCCGCGGATAGGCCAGCTGCCGAGCCGAGGAACTGCTCGAGCGCGGGTACGAAGTCGCCGCTGGATAGGCCGTGCAGGTACAGCAGCGGCAGCACCTCGGCCACGCCCGGCGACTTCCGCGCCCACGCGGGCAGGATCGCCGAGGAGAACCGCTTCCGCTCCCCGGTCGCCTCGTCGATCCGCTTGTCGTTGACCCGCGGCGCCCGCACCGGCACCGCCCCCGCCGCCGTGGCGACCTCCCGCGGGTCGTGGAACCCGTTGCGGACCACCAGCCGGTGACCGTTCTCGTCGACCTCGCCGGCGTGCGCCTCGACATAGGCGGCGACCTCAGCCAGCAGCGCCGCGGCGAGCATCTGCCGTGCGCCGTCGCGGGCGAGCTCGTCGAGCAACGACCCACCGACGGCCGCCGGGACGTGCTGCTGGGACTGGTTCTCCTCGTGGACTACCTTGAGCATGGGCGTACCTTCCCGAGCCGGCGCGCCAACGCCGACCCTGATCAGACTTGCATGGGCTTCGATCTTGCTCGGGAGGTACGCCTCTTCTACGTCACCTCGCCGAGAGCCATCCACAGGTTCTGATCATTGCTCAGGGACGGGGCTGCATGGCGGGTGAGGGGTAGACGGTGAACACCCGCTGGCCGTCGAGCCATGCGGTCAGCCGGCGGGCCTCGGCGCGGAGGGCGTCGTACGCCGCGGGGGCGACCTCTTCGAGCAGTCTGAGCTCCACGATGCCGCCGGCGTCCTGCACCCAGGCGCCGACCACGCGCCCATCGACCCACACGGTCGTGCCGGCGTTGCCCACGCTGTCGAACAGCTGAGGCCCGTACGCGCCGAGGAAGAAGTCGCGCCCCTTCCAGCCCATCACGGTGGGGTCGAGCAGCGGCAGGAGCGCCACCCACGGCTCCGACGAGGCGACCGGATCGAGGTCGTCGGGTCGCAGCCAGCCGACCGAACCGTCCTCGAGGGCCACGCTCTGCGCGTCGAGGTCTGCGAGGGCGGCCCGGACCGCGGTCTTGGTCCCGCCGAGCCACCAGGCGATGTCCTCGACGGTGCCGGGGCCGTAGGACCACAGCCACCGTCGTACCAGCTCGGCATAGCCCTCCCGTGCCTCCAGCGCGTCGGGCACCTCGCCACCCCACCAGTACACGGTCGTCGTCCAGGTCGGCCGGCTCGCGTACCAGGCGCCGGCGTTGCCCGCCCGCGCCACAAGACCGTCCATGCTGAGCTGGGCGAGCACCTTAGGGGCGGTCGCCACCTTGCCGCCCCAGGACTTGTCGGGCGCCTGCACGAGGACGCCGCCGACCTCCGGGACCTCCTCTCGCAGCAGCACCGAGGACCGCGGCACCCCGTCGGCGAGATGATCCAGTACGGCGTGCTCGGCGGCCCGCAGCCAGTCGGCGCCCTCCCCCTCGGGCACCGGACCCCACCGCTCCAGGTCCTTGATGAACCGCTTGCGATAGGCCGACGCGATGCGAGCCGAGGCGCTCCCCCACGCAGCCGGCACCAGGTCGCGCGGGAACACGAAGAGCGTCTCCCGCATCGCCTGCTGCCGGATCAGGGACCGCGTCTCGTAGAGCGCGCGCTCCACGTCGTCCACGCCGACGTCCTCGATGCGGGCCCAGCAGGAGAGGTGCACGCTCGGCGGGTCGGTCGCGTGCAGACAGACGACCGCACGGGCGGCATCCTCAGGCGACGCCGCCCGGGCCGACCCGGCCAGCGCGTGCCTGACGCCCAGCCGGGTACGGCGCTCCTCATCCGTCACCAGCCTCACCATCGGAGTAGCACTCTTCCGCATCAGGATTTTCCGCCTTCCGTGGGCTCGCCGTCATCTCGCACCGGCTGATGTCACCACGGGGGACGTAGCATGGAAGAACATCCCGTGAGGATGGGTGGAGTCATGTGGTGGTTGCTCTGGCTGGTGCTGGCCGGCCTCCTCGGCGCGGCGGAGTTCTTCACGCTCACGCTGACGCTCGGCATGCTCGCGGGCGCCGCCCTCGTCGCATCGATCGCTGCCGGCCTCGGGGCGTCGGTCCCCATCCAGTTGCTCGCCTTCGCCGTCACCGGCGGCATCGCCCTGGTGGCGGTCCGCCCGGTTGCGAAGCGCCACCTGGCACTGCCGCCGGGTTCCCGTGACGGCAGCGACGCCCTGGTCGGCCGGTCGGCGCTGGTCACTCGCGAGGTCAGCGCGACGGGTGGGTTGGTCAATCTCTCCGGCGAGGAGTGGTCCGCGCGGCCGTACGACGAGGACCTGGTGATCCCGCCCGGCGTACGCGTCGACGTATTCCAGATCGAGGGTGCCACCGCACTGGTGCACCCGTGCGAACCGCTGCCG
>JBDHZS010000132.1:0-10418 GCA_039812025.1 Nocardioides sp.
TGCGGGTTGCCGCCCGTGCCGACTGCGGGTTGCCGCCCGTGCCGACTGCGGGTTGCCGCCCGTGCCGACTGCGGGTTGCCGCCCGTGCCGACTGCGGGTTGCCGCCCGTGCCGACTGCGGGTTGCCGCCCGTGCCGACTGCGGGATTTGTGTCGTTATGACGGCTCAGAACGACACAAATCCCGCACTCGGCACAGGGGTGGCAGGGGGTCGGCCGGGGATGGGATGGGAGGGGCGGCAGGGAGATGCAGTGCGGCGTACGGCGGGGCATAGGATGGCTTGCGCAATCCGTCAATCCATCAAGTCATGAGGAGCCCGCCACACGTGCCGACCACGTCCGCTGGGTCCGCGGGGTTCGCGGGAGCGCGCCAGCCGCTCTACGAGATCAAGGCCAACCTCTTCAAGGCGCTGGCCCACCCGATCCGGATCCGGGTCCTGGAGATCCTCAGCGCCGCGGGCCAGCCGACCCCGGTGAGCGACCTGCTCGCCGAGATCGACGTCGAGCCGACGCTGCTCTCCCAGCACCTCGCCGTACTTAAGCGGCACCACGTCGTCAGCGGGCAGCGGCAGGGCAACGCGGTCTTCTACGAGCTCGCCCACCCGAAGATCAGCGAGCTGCTGGTGATCGCCCGCACCTTCCTCGCCGACACCCTGCGCGAGCAGCGCGACCACCTTGCCGAGCTGTCGGGGATGCCCCCGGTGACGGCGGAGGCGGCCGAGGCGTACCAGGCCGAGGGGCACCAGGCGGCAACCCCATGACCGAGACCCTGGCGAGGGCATCGAGCCTGGCCTGGGCGAGCGCGACCAACATGATGCCCAGGGCGAGCGACTACCGGGGCCTGCGGAGGTCCTGGCGCGCGGACGTGCTCGCGGGCATCACGGTCGGCGTCGTCGCGCTGCCGCTGGCGCTCGCCTTCGGGATCAGCTCGGGCGTCGGCGCGGCCGCGGGCCTGATCACCGCGGTCGTCGCGGGCCTGGTCGCCGCGGTCTTCGGCGGCTCGAACGTGCAGGTCTCCGGTCCGACCGGCGCGATGGCGGTGATCCTGGCGCCGATCGTGGCCCAGTTCGGGCTGGGCAGCGTCGCGCTGGTGACCGTCCTGGCCGGGATCATCGTGCTGGTCGCCGGGCTGGTCGGCCTCGGCCGCTCCGTGACGTTCATCCCGTGGCCGGTGATCGAGGGCTTCACCCTCGGCATCGCGGTGATCATCTTCCTGCAGCAGGTGCCGGCCGCGTTCAGCGTGGCCGCGCCGGCGGGCGAACGGCCGCTGGTCACGAGCTGGTACGTCCTCGCCCACGCCGACTGGTCCGAGGCCGCCCTTTCGCTGGCGGTCGTCGGCATCGTCGCGGCGTGCATGCTCGTCCTCCCGCGCATCCACAAGGGCATCCCCGAATCCCTCACCGCGGTGGTCGTGGCCAGCCTGATCACCCACTTCGCGGACCTTCCGGTCGCCCGGATCGGCGAGCTGCCGGACTACTTGCCGCTGCCCGTCGTACCGGACGTCGACCTCGCCGCCGTCCAGCACCTGATCGGGGCCGCGCTCGCGATCGCCGCCCTGGCCGGCATTGAGTCGCTGCTCTCCGCGCGGGTGGCGGCGACCATGTCCCCGACCGGCCCCTACAACCCCGACCGCGAGCTCACCGGCCAGGGCCTCGCCTCGATCGCGTCCGGGGTCTTCGGCGGCATGCCGGCCACGGGCGCCATCGCGCGTACGGCGGTCAACGTGCGCTCCGGTGCCCGGACCCGGGTCGCGGCGATCGTGCACTCGATCTTCCTGCTCGCGGTCGTCTACCTCGCGACCGGCCCGGTCTCGCAGATCCCGCTCGCGGCGCTCTCGGGCGTGCTGATGGTGACCTGCTTCCGGATGGTGCCGCTGGCGACGATCCGCAAGGTGGTCCGCTCGACCCGCTCGGACGCGATCATCTTCGTGGTGACCGCGGTGATCACCGTGTGCTTCGACCTGATCGAGGCGGTGCAGATCGGGATCCTCGTGGCGGGGTTCCTCTCGCTGCGGCAGGTCGCCAAGCGTGCCAGCGTCACCCGCGAGGAGCTGCCCGGCGAACCCGAGCCCGGCGACGATCGGATCGCGCTGCTCCGGCTCGACGGGGCGATGTTCTTCGGGGCCTCGGAGCGGATCTCGACCGCGATCCACTCCGACGCGGGCCATCCGCAGGTGCGGGTGGTGGTCATCCGGATGTCCCATCTCGGCATGCTCGACGCCACCGGCGCCAACACCCTGGCCGAGATCGTCACCGACCTGGAACGACGCGGTATCACCGTCATCATCAAGGGCGTGCAGGACAGCCACTACCGGCTGCTGGTCGGGATGGGTGTCATGAAGTCGCTGCGCCACGAGAACCACCTCGTCGACACGCTCGCGGAGGCCGTCGCCCATGCCCGCGAGCACGTCCGCGCCGAGCTCGACAACTACGGCCAGATCCCCGGCTGAGCTGCCCCCGCCACCACCGCCTCCCCCACCCCCCTGGGGCCGAATGCGGTATTTGTGTCGTTATCCGGGCCGAGAACGACACAAATCCCGCACTCGGCAAGCCTGGGCGGGGGTCAGAGGCGGCCGCGGCGGTTGCGGGGGCGGAGCCGGACGTTGGGCAGAGGCGGGGCGGGGATGCGCGTCGTACCGGAGCTGGTGGGGACGTAGCCATCGACCTCGCCGAACCGCTCGGCCTGCGCCTGCCACTCCTCCCGGGCCGCGGCGACGTCCTCGTGGCTGCGGCCGACGAAGTTCCACCACATCACGATCTCCTCGGTGAACGGCTCGCCGCCGAGCAGGATCAGCCGCGCGCCCGCGGGCCCGGCGACGAGCGAGATCTCGGTCTGCCCGTCGTCGAGGCAGGCCAGGTCGCCGGTGCCGAGCGGCAGGCCGTCCACCTCGATCTCGCCGGTGTCCAGCAGTACGCCGTGCTCGCACCGCTCCTCGACGGGGAGCGAGACCTGCGCGTCGGGTTCGAGGTCGAGCTGGGCGCCGAGGAGGTGGGTGTACGTCGGGACGGGGGACGCCGCGACGCCGGGCAGCTCGCCGACGAAGACGCGCGCCGTACCACCCCCGCCCGGCAGCGGGACCGGCTCGGCGGCGTGGTGGCCGAAGGCCCGCGGCGCGTGGCGGGCGGCGGCGGGGAGCGCGACCCACAGTTGTACGCCGTGCAGCACCGTCGTCTCGGGCGTGGAGACCTCCGAGTGGCAGATCCCCTCGCCGCCGGTCATCAGGTTGACCTCGCCGGGGCGCACCATCGCATGCACGCCGCCGGAGTCGCGGTGCTCGATCTCGCCGGCGAAGAGCCACGACACCGTCTGCAGCCCGGTGTGCGGATGCGGCGCCACGTCCATCGGCTGCCGGTCGGGTCCGTAGTGGTCCGCGAAGCACCACGCGCCGACGAACGAACGGTCGCGATGGGGGAGCGTACGGCGCACCGTCAGCGCCCGCTGGCCACCCAGCGGGACCTCCCTGGCGGGCAGGACCTGGACGTATCCCATACCTCACACCGTAGGCTCAGACAGCAAGGAGTGCAGCGGCCCGACCCGGATCGCCGGATCGCCTGGGCGCCGGCCACAGCACATGAAGGAGTCAGGCAGATGACCATTCCCCCCAACATCAAGGCCAAGATCGACGAGCTCAAGCTCGAGGAGCGTGTGGCGGGTGCCGCCGCGACCGTCGAGAAGGCCGCCCGCACCGGCATCGGGAAGGCCGGCGAGTACGTGCATTCGCACAGCGGGCAGATCAAGTCCGCGCTGGATTCGGCGTCGACCAAGTTCCACGACAAGACCGGCGGCAAGTACGACGGCGCTGTGGAGAAGGTGCGCGGGATCGTCGACGCCGGCGTCTCCAAGATCGCCGGGCAGGGCGGCGCCGCGGAGGCTGCCTCCGACGCAGCGGACACCGTTTCCGACGCTGCGTCCGACGCAGTGGACACCGTGACCGAGACCGCCACCGAAGCGAAGGACACGGCGAAGGAGGCCGCCGCGGAGGCGACCGAGGCCGCTTCCGACGCGAGCGACGCGGCCTCTGATGCGGCGTCTGAGGCGGTCTCCGATGCGGCCGATGAGGCTGCCGACAAGGGTGACGCCGCGAAGGGCTGAGTCACCCTGGGCCCCAGCCCCGGCTTGTGCTGTACTACGCAATAAGTGCGTAGCGCGAGACAAGGCGGTGGACGGTGGATCAGGCTGATCGGGAGTTGCCGGACGTGATGTCGGCGGTCGTGCTGACCGGGCACGGGGGACCGGAGAGGCTCGAGTTCCGCACCGACCTACCCGTGCCGCGCCCGCGCGCCGGCGAGGTGCTGGTCCGGGTGCTGGCCGCGGGGGTCAACAACACCGACATCAACACCCGGATCGGGTGGTACTCCAAGGACGTCTCCTCCGACACCGAACAGGCCGCCACAAGGAGCGCCCCGACAGCGACACAGCAGGACGACGCCACCTGGTCCGGCGTCCCGATGCACTTCCCACGGATCCAGGGCGCCGACGTGTGCGGCCGGATCGTCGCGGTCGGCGAGGGGGTGCCCCACGCGCGGATCGGCGAGCGGGTCCTGGTGCGCAACATGCTGCGCAGCTACGTCGATTATCGGCCGTACGAATGCTGGACGCTGGGCAGCGAGTGCGACGGCGGCTTCGCGCAGTACGCCGTGGCGCCGGCCCGCGAGACCCACGCCGTCGACTCCGACTGGAACGACGTCGAGCTGGCCGCGATGCCGTGCGCCTACTCGACGGCGGAGAACATGCTGCACCGGGCGGGCGTCGGCGCCGAGCGGGTGCTGGTCACCGGAGCGTCCGGCGGGGTGGGCCTCGCGGCGGTGCAGCTCGCCAAGCGGCGTGGAGCCACCGTGATCGCGGTCTGCTCGGAGGGTAAGGCGCGCGCCGTACTCGCCCAGGGCGCGGACGAGGCCGTCGACCGGCGCGAAGACCTGGTCGCGGCGCTCGGCAGGGGGTCGGTCGACGTCGTCGTCGACCTGGTCGGCGGGCCGTCCTGGCCGCGGCTGCTCGACGTGCTCCGCACCGGCGGCCGCTACGCCTGCGCGGGCGCGATCGGCGGCCCGATCACCGAGCTGGACCTGCGCACGCTCTACCTGCGCGACCTGACGCTCTACGGCTGCACGTTCCAGGACGACGAGGTCTTCGAGAACCTCGTCGGCTACATCGAGCGGGACGAGGTGCGCCCGGTGATCGCGGCGACGTACCCGCTCGCCGAGATCGGCCGCGCGCAGGAGGACTTCCTGGCCAAGGGGTACGTCGGGAAGCTGGTCCTGATCCCGCCGCCGGATGACTCGTCGGACTCGTCTGGGCCGTCGGAGGTGGAGGCGCGATGAAGATCTCCCGGATCGAGCTGTTCGCGGTCGACCTGCCCTATTCGGGCGGGGTCTACCTGTTGTCGGGCGGCCGGACGTACGAGTCGTTCGGCGCCTCGATCGTGCGGCTGACCTGCGACGACGGGACCGTCGGGTGGGGTGAGAGTACGCCGTTCGGCACCGACTACATCGCCGCGCACGCCGCCGGGGCGCGGGCCGGGATCGCCGAGATCGCGCCGTCGCTGCTCGGGCGCGACCCGCGGCAGGTGGACCGGATCAACGACGCGATGGACGCCGCGCTGCTCGGCCATCACCACGCGAAGGCGGCGCTGGACATCGCGTGCTGGGACGCGTTCGGGAAGTCCGTCTCGCTGCCGGTCTGCGAGCTGCTGGGCGGCTCGACCGGCCGGCCGTTGCCGCCGATCTCCTCGATCCACGCCGGCGAGCCCGAGGAGATGCGCGCCCGGGTCGCCGACCACCGGGCCCGCGGCTACCTGTGCCACTCGGTCAAGATCGGCGCGCTGGACGCCGAGGGCGGGCCTGCGCTGGACGCGGAGCGGATCGCCGCGTGCCTCGCGGACCGTCGTACGGGGGAGTATTTCGTCGTCGACGCCAACGGCGGGATGAGCCCGGAGAACGCGCTGCGCATGCTCCGGCTGCTGCCGCCCGGCCTCGACTTCGCGCTCGAGGCGCCGTGCGCGAGCTGGCGCGAGACGATGTCGCTGCGCCGCCGCTGCCCGGTCCCGATCGTGCTGGACGAGCTCTTCCAGACCGAGGAGGACGTCGCGCTGGCGATCGCCGAGGACGTCGCCGACGGCCTCTCGCTCAAGGTCTCCAAGTCCGGCGGACTCACCCGCAGCCGCCGCCACCGCGACCTCGCCCGGGCCGCCGGGCTGACCGTGAGCGTGCAGGACACCGTCGGCTCGATGATCGCCTTCGCGGGCATCCTGCACCTCGGCGCCACGGTCCCCGAGCGGCTGCTGCGCGGCGTACTCAACTGCGCCGACATGGTCACCGTGCAGACCGCCGCACTCGATGTCAGGCGGTACGACGACGGCCTGCTGCCACCCGACGCGCCCGGCCTCGGGCTCGACGTCGACGAGTCCGTCCTCGGCACCCCGGTCGCCACCTGGGAGTAGCTACGTCGAACGCGCATAAAGGTCCGCTTTCAGCCCGAGAACGGACCTTAATGCGCGTTCGGCGGGCGGGGTCCTACGCCGGGGTCGGTGTGAAGCGGATCGGGAACCGGATGGCGCCGGTGTTCCCGGAGACGGGCAGCCACTCGCCGGGGCCGTCGGGCTGGGCGTCGGGCATCCGCCGGGCCAGCAGGGGCAGCGCGACGGCCATGTCGGTGCGCGCCACGAAGTGGCCGAGGCAGTGGTGGACGCCGCCGCCGAATCCGGTGTGCACGGGGTGCTGCTGAGTGATGTCGAACGACGGGTCCGGCATCGCGCGCGGGTCGGTGCCGGCGGAGTGCGACAGCATCTGCACGATGCCGCCCTCGGGGATGAAGAGGCCGTCGAACTCCAGGTCCTCGATCGCCTCGCGCGTCACCCAGGTGACCGTCGGGTTGACCCGCATGATCTCCTCGACCGCGTTCGCGCCGAGATCGGGATCCGACCCCAGCAGCGCCCACTGGTCCGGGTGGGCCAGCAACGTCTGCAGCGCGAGCCCGAGCTGGTTGCGGGTGGTCTCCATGCCAGCGAAGGCGAGGAAGACCAGCGCGACGTTGAGCTCGTCCTCGGTCAGGGTGTCGTCGTCATCGTGGGCCGCGACCAGCGTGCCGACCAGGTCGTCCTGCGGCTCGGCGCGGCGGGCGGCGATCACCCCGCCGACGTACCCGCTCAGGCCCTCGAGCGCGGCCTCGATCCGGGGCAGGTCGCCGCGCAGGTTGACGCCGAACGACTTGCCCAGGTCGTCGGCCCACTCGCCGAGCTGCTTCCAGTGCGACTCGGGCAGGCCGAGGAGCGCGCAGAGGATCCGGGCGGCGTACGGCTCGGCGAACTCGGAGATGAACTCGACGCGGCCGCGCGGCGCGAAGTCGTCGATCAGCTCACCCGCCAGCTCCTGGAACTGCGGCCGCATCGCCGCGATCGCCCGGTTGCGGAAGGCCGGGCTGAGCAGCCGCCGCAGCCGCATGTGGTCGTCGCCCTCCAGGCTGAGCAGCGTCTTGCCCCACCACTCGACGAACGGCCCGGCGGTCACGCCGTTCTGCGCGGGCCAGCGGGCGTTGCCCTGCCGGAAGCGGCGGTCCTTGAGCAACCGGATCGTCTGGTCGTAGCGCAGCACGGCGATGCCGTAGCTGGTGCGGACGTACCAGTCCTCCTCGCGCGCCGCGTGGACCACCGGCGAGGTGACGTCGAACGACGGGTCGGCGAGCTCGAAATACGCATCTGCCATGTCGGACAATGTAGCCCCCCCGACCCCCTGTGGATAACTTCTTCGGTCCGTCTCGATGTCGTGGCATGGTTGGCTCCGACGACCGAGAGGGGGCTATGGCAACCATGAGCGCAGCCTCAGGCTCCGCATGGCCAGATGTTCAGCATCGTGGGCCGTTCGTGCGCGCCGACCTGGAGGCGATACCCGATGACGGGCGGCGCCACGAGCTCATCGACGGGATCCTGATCGTGAGCCCCGCCCCGAGACCCCGACACCAGATCGTTCTCAGCGAGCTCCACTATGCGCTCAAGACGGCATGCCCGGACGGACTGGTGGTCCTGTTTGCTCCCCTCGACGTCGCGCTCGACGACTCCAACGTGCTGCAGCCGGATCTCCTGGTCGCGCCGCGAGAGGCATTCACCGAGCGCGACCTGCCGATGGCGCCGCTGCTCGCGGTCGAGGTGCTGAGCCCCAGCACCGCCCGCGTCGACCGGACGCTCAAGTTCGACCGCTACCGGACGGCCGGCACCCCGTCGTACTGGATCGTCGACCCGGAAGTTCCCTCGATCACCGTCTGGGAGCTGGAGGGTGAGGAGTACGTCGAGCGCGCCCACCTGGTCGGCGACGAGGAGTACGCCGTCGAGCTCCCCTTCCCGATGACCCTGCGCGCGCGGGACCTCGACGTCTGAGCAGGCGCCCTCAGGCGTCCTCGGCCAGCGCCTCGATCGCGGCGGCGATCTCGAGCACGCGCCGCGCGGAGTTGACGTGCAGCAGCTCGATCATCCGCCCGCGGTAGGTCACGACGCCGGCGCCCTCGCCGGCCTCCCAGGCGTTGATCACGTCGTGGGCGTCCTCGACGTCGGCCTCGCTCGGCGCGAAGGCGTGGTTGGCGCCGGCGACCTGGCCGGGGTGGATCAGCGTCTTGCCGTCGAACCCCAGGTCGCGCCCCTGCCGGCACTCGGCGCCGAAGCCGACGTGGTCGCGGACGTCGTTGAAGACGCCGTCGAGGACGGCGATCCCGGCGGCCCGCCCGGCCAGCAGCGCGAACTGGAGCGCCGGCAGGATCGGCGCGCGGCTCGGCAGCGCGGTGGCGCGCAGGTCCCTGGTCAGGTCGTTCGTACCGATGATGAAGGCCCCCAGCCGCGGCGAGGACCGCGCGATCGCGGGCGATTCGAGGATCGCGGCGGGGCTCTCGATCATCGCCCACAGCCGGGTCTCCGCCGGCACCCCGGCGTCGTCCATGACCGCGGCCAGCGCCCGGATCTCGTCGGCGCTGCCGATCTTCGGCGCCAGGATCGCGTCGGGCGCGGCCGCGCAGGCGGCCGCCAGGTCGTCGTCGTGCCAGGGGGTGTCGAGGCCGTTGATGCGGATCGCGATCGTACGGCGCCCGTAGTCGCCGCTCGTCGCAGCGGCGCACGCCGCCTCCCGAGCGGCCGCCTTTGCGTCGGGCGCGACCGCGTCCTCGAGGTCGACGATCAGCCCGTCGCACGGAATGGTCTTCGCCTTCTCCAGTGCCCGCGCGTTGGAGGCCGGCATGTAGAGGATCGACCGCAGCGGCCGGTAGCCGGTCACTGAGCCGGTCACCGGGCGTCCTCGGCCGGGATCGCGTCGTACGCCGCCCGCAGCTCGGGGTCGACCGCGGCGAGCTGCTCGGCGAGGCGGACCATCACCTGGCACTGCTTGACCGAGGCGTCATCCTCCATCTTGCCGTCGAGCATCACCGCGCCGGTGCCGTCGCCGAGCGCCGCGATCACCCGCCTGGCGTGCGCGACGTCGGCGACCGCGGGCGCGAAGACCCGGTTGGCGATCGCGATCTGGACCGGGTGCAGCGACCAGGCGCCGACGCAGCCGAGCAGGAACGCGTTGCGGAACTGGTCCTCGCACGCCTGGGTGTCGCGGATGTCGCCGAACGGCCCGTAGTAGGGGTAGATCCCGTGCATCGCGCACGCGTCGACCATCCGCGCGATCGTGTAGTGCCACAGATCCTGCTGGTGGACGGTGCGTACGGCGTCGGGCTGGTCCGGGTTCGGGTCCTGCCGCACCAGATAGCCCGGGTGGCCGCCGCCGACGCGGGTGGTCTTCATCCGGCGGTCCGCCGCCAGGTCGGCCGGCCCGAGCGAGAGGCCCTGCATCCGGGGGCTGGCGCCGCAGATCTCCTCGACGTTCGCGACGCCGCGGGCGGTCTCCAGGATCGCGTGGACCAGCAGCGGCTCCCTCAGCCCGGCGCGGGCCTCGAGCTGGGCGAGGAGCCGGTCGACGTAGTGGATGTCTTCGGCGCCCTCGACCTTCGGCACCATGATCACGTCGAGTTTGTCGCCGATCTCGGTCACCAGGGTGGTCAGGTCGTCGAGCACCCAGGGGCTGTCGAGGGCGTTGACGCGGGTCCACAGCTGGGTCGGCCCGAAGTCGGTCTCGCGGCCGATCCGCACCAGGCCGGCGCGGGCGGCCTCCTTGTTCTCGGCTCGCACGGCGTCTTCGAGGTTGCCGAGGAGCACGTCGACCGTGCCGACCATGTCGGGGACCTTGGCCGCCATCCTGGGGTTGCCGGGGTCGAAGAAGTGGATCGCGCGGCTCGGTCGGGCCGGGATCTCCCGCAGCGGGGCGGGGGCACCGAGCGCGAGCGGCCGGAAGAAGTCCTTGGCGGAGCGCATATCGCGGAACCTACCAGCGCGGACTACCGCAGGTCGGCGGCCCGGGAGAGGATCCGCCACGCCTCGTCGCGCTGGTGCTTGACCCACTCGACCG
>JBDHZS010000133.1:0-10403 GCA_039812025.1 Nocardioides sp.
AGGTTGTCTCGCAACTCCCATCCCAGACCAGTGGGCCACACCCGTCCCACACGCCACGCCGGTCACACCGCCACGTTTTCCCAGGTCACAGGCCCAACGACCGACTTTTCCTCGACCCTGCCTCCCTTGCTCCTAGTGTGATCGAGTGGCTGGCCCTCTGATTTTGAGGGCCATGCTTTGGTTGACCTTCTTGGGGCCCAATCTGTGTGTTACACACCTGGGTGCCAGTCGTGCTGATCTAGTTTTCGACGAATGAGGCGGATGCCCCAGTGGCCGTTGTCCAGAGCTCGAAGATCTGACGCAGGCCATGCTTTTCTACGCTGCCGAGGTCATCCCGCCCTTGACCGATGAAGTGCCATGTGATGGTGGTATCGTCCGAAAGCTCCGGAACGAGCGCAGGGTGGAGTCCGGAGACCACGGCGGATGGAAAGTCTGGGTCGCGGAGGTTTGCTAGCTTCCCTATCCCGTGGGTGTCATGGTTGTCGAATCCATCCGTATAGACATCCCAGGTAGTTGCGTCCGGGTGATTCATCGCGGTCTCGGAGAGCAGACCGAATAGTTGGGTCCCCCCGGTGTCAAATTCCTCGACGCATCGGATATAGCCATCGAACTTAGCTGATAGGTCTCGCTTCGCGGAATTCCGCACTTGATCGAGCACGGGGTCGTTCTCTGCGTCCACTGTGAACTTCAAGTCGACACATCGGTCATTCGTGTTACTTCCTGCTGCCTTTACGACAACCGTTCCACCAGGCAAGACGATATCGTCGATAAGCTCGGCCACTCGGTTCTCAGCTGCGGCGACGAGGTCTGTGCCTTCGGTGACTGATCCGGACACGTCCACGACCACTGCGGCCGAGCTAGGCTCCGGCAGGGGGTCATCGTCGCTTCCGCAAGCGGTCAGGGCGATGGTGAGTGCGCCAGCGAGTATGGCGCTGCGCCACTGGATCCTGGGGACCCTAGAATTTTCCAGCATGTGATCTCTCCTTTCCTTCTGATGCGCCGTTGGATTTCGGGAGGCGCTCCAGACCAATGTTGTAGATGTCATCAGGAACTTCCAGGTCGGGCACCTTGTACTCCAACCACTTGGCGAACCGATGGTGGTGACGGAATGTGCGGTCGAGCTGTTGGAGGGCCTGCTTTGCATACTCTTCCTGCTGCTCAAGGTCGAGTCGCAAGGCATCGGTCATCGACCCGATCTTGTGGATTGCTTCCGCGGCGCGCGCTGCTGCTCGTCTCGATGCTTCGCTTTCCTCCGAGTCGTCTTGGGTCGAATCGTCGGACGTGCTCCGGGTTGTGTGGAAGGTGAGAACGCGCTCCACCAATGTTGCTGCCGCGCGCTGGGCGTCGTCCTGGAGGCTGCGCATTCGCTGGAGTATCAAGGCGACTATTTCGCGGAACTCTGGCGGTAGAGCGTGCGGTGAGATGCAAACGTCCGGATCGCTACGGAGCGCGCGCTCCTTCGCGGAGGCAAGGATGAGCGCCAGATCGGTGTCATCGGTCGTGCTCCACCATCGGACTGTATTGCGCACTTCGGTGGGTGGCGAGGTCGGCGGATTGGTCGCAGCGTCGGTTGAGTTCGGGGGGCTATTCCTCCACGGAAGACGCATCGGAATCCTCACTTCGGGTCGGCCGGGGCTCATAGGTGGACGGTGCGGATCGCTGGACAGCGGTGGTTGCAGGCTCTCCTGGTCGACGAGTCCGCAGGTCGGCCGGCACTGGCCCGCGGCTTGAAGCGGGTCAGGGCGGGCGTCTCCCGTTGCCGCATGCATGGTTGCTGAGGTACATGAGCCATACCATAGCGCGTATGGGCATACATGTATGGTACTTGCGGAAAGTTGACTGACCGCTGTCTGTCAGCGCCGCGACGGGAGGGTCGGCCTGCGGTGACGCTTGTGGAGCATCAGTTGGTGGTCGAGCTGGTCGCGGAGCGCTGTGGCGGTCTCGATCGTCAGGCGGATCCGCGGTACGGCGTGCTCAAGCGCTTCGAGTGTCAGCCACTCGGCGTCAGCATCCACGTCGCTGCCGATCCAAATCGCGAGTTCCAGTGGTGCGCGACCCGAGGTCTCAGGCCCCGTTCGCTGGACGCCGACGACTATCGACGCCTCGCTCTGGTGGTAGCGATCCTCGGGGTGATCAGCGTCGCGATGCTCCCGCGTGCACCACGCGGGGCAGGGCTCGGCGAGCCAGCGGGGGCGGTCTTCGTGCTCCATGCTCGGCCTGCTCCTGTGTCGCAGAGAAGGTGGTAGCTCGCACCGTACGGCACCCCTCCGACAAGGCACGCCTGCGACGGAGGGTTATCCACAGGTGCCCGGGGTCAGACATTCCCATATTTGTATGATCGCGCGGAAGTGGTCATACCAGAATGATGGACGGGTGGCACGTGCTGGCGGTGAGATCACCTGGGAAGAGTTCGCCCGAGAGCTGGGGCAGAACCTCCACCGGGCCCGGATCGCCAAGGGGCTCAGCCAGGAGCGGGTGGCGCACCTGGCTGGCATCGCGTCGTTCACCTACCAGAAGTTCGAGAAGGGCGAGTCTCGCCCGGGCACGCCGATGAACCCGAGGCTGACCACCATCGTGGCGCTGAGCCAGGTGCTCGAGGTCCCCGTCGCCGTACTCCTGCCGCCGAAGCAGCCGGACCTCCGCTCGTCGTACCCCATCTGACGGCCCGGGACTCCGATTCGTCTGCCCCTGTGGAGCGGCAAACGACCGGCGAAGCCGCGGACGAATCGGAGATTCAGGCGCGGCGGCGGGCGCGGTAGGCGGCGACGGCGTTGCGGTTGCCGCAGGTCGTGGAGCAGAAGCGCCGGGACCGGTTCCGCGAGAGGTCGAAGACGAGGGCGTCGCACGCGTCGTCCGCGCATTCGCCCAGCCGGGAGGTCTCGTCGGCGCGGATGACGTCGATCATCGCCATCGCCGTCTCGACCTGGATCCGCTGGGCCAGCGGCCGGTCGTCCGCGATGGCGTGGACGTGCCAGTCGACATCATCGTGCCGGACGAGCTGGGGGATCGCCTGCGCGTCGGCGAGCCATCGGTTCGTGATGGCGACCGCCTCGTCTCGGGGGCTCAGCAGGAGCTCGCGCAGGCCGGGCCGGAGCGCCCGGATCTCCTCCAGGTCGGCCCTGGTGCGCCCTCGCCACCCCGTGAACCCGTAGCGCACGAAGAACTCGTCCAGGTCCGCGAGGGTCCGCAGGTCATCGGGGTCGCCGACGGTGTTGACGAGGTCCACCGCGGCCGTGAGATTCGCCTCGGTGTCATGGGCGAAAACCATATTGACACCTTACCATCTCGCGTCGTAGCGTCACATGTCATGACGGCGATGACTCATGACGCGCTGGTGTCTGCCGCCCGTCGTACGACGTGGGCCGGCCTCGGTTTCGCTCTGCTCTCCGCCCTGGCGTTCAGCTCGACGGGGACCCTCGCGCGGGGGCTGCTCGACTCCGGCTGGAGCGCCGCCGCAGCGGTCGCGGCCAGGGCGTGGGTCGCGGCACTGTGCTTGCTCCCGATCGCGTTGCGGCAGCTCGACGGCCGCTGGCGGCTGCTTTTCGACAACGCCCGCCTGGTGGTCGCCTTCGGCGGGATCGCCATCGCCGGCACGCAGCTCGCGTACTTCCTGGCCGTGGGGCGCATGGAGGTGGCCATCGCTCTATTGGTGGAGTTCATGGCGCCCATCGCGGTCGTGGCGTGGCTCTGGATGCGGTACGGCGTGAGGCCGGGCCGACTCACCACGATCGGCGCGCTGGTCTGCGTCGCCGGTCTGGGGCTCGTGCTCAACCTGCCCGGTGGCTTCACGCTCGACCCGCTCGGCACCTTCTGGGCACTCCTCGCGATGCTGTGCTGCGCGACGTACTTCGTGCTGTCCGCGCGGCGGGACACCGGCCTCCCGCCCTTGGTGCTCACCGCCGCGGGCATGGTCGTTGGCGCGCTCGTGCTGACGTTCGCCGGGGTGATCGGGCTCGTGCCGTTCGAGTTCTCGACGGCGCCCGCGCCGTTCAACGGGCACGAGGTGCCGTGGTGGCTCCCGGTGCTCGGGCTCGGCGCGGTCGCGGGGGCGGTCGCCTACACCGCCGGCGTCGCTGCGACCAGGCGGCTCGGCTCCCGACTCGCGTCGTTCGTCGCGTTGCTGGAAGTGCTCGCGACGCTGCTGGTCGCGTGGGCGGTGCTCGGTGAACTGCCGCTCCCGATCCAGTTGCTCGGCGGCGTCCTGATCCTCGCCGGGGTCGTCGTCGTCAAGCTGGGGGAGAGCTCCAGCCCGACTGTCGTCGACCGGGGGTAGTGGCCGGTCCCGCTTACCTTGTCCGGCCCCGGCTCATGTCGGGTGCCGGAATCTGGCACCGCAGCGCACACTCGAGCGGTTCGGAGCGCGGTGGTGGCGCCGTACGACGCGGTGCCTTGCACTTTAGCGCCGACTCGGCGTGTTCTGCGTGCACAGATGCGCCGACTCGGCGTGATTTCGGTGCATGTTTGCGCCGACTCAGCGTGTTCTGCGTGCATGTTTGCGCCGACTCGGCGGGAGGGTGCTGTTGCTTCGTCTAGATAGCCAGGCGGAGCGACACTCTTCGGGGTGGGTACGCCTCGAAGAGTGTCACGCCGCCTGCATAGCTTGATGAAGCAGAGGCGGCCGGGGCAGATGCGGCGGGTGAGGCGGCCGGGCCGGGAGGGTGGATGCGGCGGGTGAGGCGGCCGGGCCGGGAGGGGTGGATGCGGCGGGAGCGGCGGCCGACATCCAAGCGTCAGCGTTGGTCCTGCTTGCTGATGAAGAGCTCGCGGGTCAGGAGCAGGACGGCGGCGGCGGTGGGGATGGCCATGAGCGCGCCGATGATGCCGAGCAGCCCGGCGCCGATCAGGGCGGCGATGACGGTCACCGAGCCGGGCACGTCGACGGCACGCGACATGATCCGCGGGTAGATCACGTAGTTCTCGACCTGCTGGTAGATCACGTAGAAGATCAGGCAGGCGATGCCGATGACCGGGTCGGTGGCGAACGCGATCGCCGAGACCAGGATCGCCGAGATCGTCGCCCCGACCATGGGGATCACGCTCAGCAGCGCGACGACGAAGGAGAGCGCGACCGCGTATTCGCCCATCCCGACGATGAGCAGGAAGATCAGCGAGCTGATCCCCGCGCACAATGCCACCATGAACGCGCCGGAGACGTAGCCCCCGATCCCGCGGATCACCTCGTCGCTGAGCTCGGCGACCCGCTGCCGCCGCGACGCGGGAGCGAGCCGGTAGAGCGCGGACTTGGTCGCGTCCAGCCCGGCGACGAAGTACAGCATCAACACCACGACGATGAAGACGTTGACCACGGTCGAGACGATCTTGAGGCCGACGCCGACCACGCCCCCGAAGAGGCCGGAGAGCCACTTGCCGTCGGAGACGTACTCCGTGGCCTTGTCGATGATCTCGTAGCGGTCGTCGATCTCCTGGATCAGCGAGTTCTGCTGCAGGCTCCGCATCCAGCTGGGCGCGTTGTCGCTGATCTTGGCGACCTGCTCGGTGATCACCGGCACGAGCGTGACCACGAAGCCGGTGAGGACCAGCAGCACGACCACGATCACCGCGAGCAAAGCCCACGGCCGCTTGAGGCCGCGCCGGGTGAACCACTCGATCGCCGGGTTGAGGCCGGCGGCGAGGAACAGGGCGACGACGATCAGGATCAGGTACGAGCTGATGCTGAGCAGTTGGCTGCCCAGGAAGTAGGCCAGCAGCGCCCCGGCACCGCCGAAGAAGCCGATCGAGAACGGCGATCGGCGAGCCAGCGGCTTATGCTCCCCCGAGGTCTCGGTCATCAGTCGTCGCCGTCCTCCGCGAAGCCGGCCACGACGTCTCGCAGCGATCCGAGTTGGGCCGCGATCGCGTCGCGGCGCTTGGTCATCCGCTCGACCTCCGCGCGCAGGGCGGCGTGCTGCCGCTCGGCCTCGGCGTCGCCGGCGGTGGTGATCGCCTCGGCCTGGGTCCGCGCGGAGGCGATGATCTGCTCGGCTTCGCGGCGGGCACGGGTGGCCATCGCCTCGGACTCGGCCTGCACCTGCTGCCGGTTGATCGTCGCCTGCTTGACGGCCTCGTTGGAGCGTCGTTCGGCGGCGGCCGCCCGCTCCTCGGCCTCCTCGACCAGCTGCCGGGTCTCGGTGGTCGCGGCGGCGTGGTACTCCGCGGCCTCGCGGGCGAGGCGCTCCTTCTCCACGGCCAGCGCCCGGCGGGCCTCCTGGACCTCCCGGTCGGCGGCGGCGCGGACCTTCTCGGACTCGCGCGTCGCCGCGGTGCGCACCTCCATGGCCTCCTGCTGGGCGGCGAGCCGGATCTGCTCGGCCTCGCGGCGGGCCGCGGAGAGGGTGTCCTCGGCCTCGGCCTTTGCCATGGCCCGCTCCTGCTCGGCGTCGGCCTGCAGCCGGGCCCGGGTCTCGTCGAGCTCCTTGAGCTGCACGAGCCGCATGTCCTCGGTCTCGCGCGAGGCGTCCGCGCGCATCGCGGCGGAGTCGCGCTGGGCCAGCCGGCGGATGTCGTCGGCGTCGCGCAGGGCCTCGGTGCGGACGTCGGCGGCCTCCTCCTCGGCCAGCCGGAGCATGGTGGAGGCGCGGCCGCCGAGGCCGGCGTACGACGGGGTCTTGTTCTCGGCCAGCTCCGCCTCGAGCTCGTCGACACGCGCGGTGAGCGCCGCGGTCTGGTCTGTGGTCTCCGCGAGCTTGAGGGCGACGTCGTCGCGCTCGGCCTGGAGCGCGCGGAACGCCGAGTCGACCGCGGTCCGGTCGTAGCCGCGCCGCGCCTGCGGGAACGCGCCCTGCGCGCGGAACCCGAGCCCGCCCCGTGCCGGAGCGGCGGCGGCAGCAGCGGGAGGGGCCGGGGCAGCAGGGGCGGCGGCCGGCGCCGGCTTGGCCGGAGGTGGTACGACGGGGGTCTCGGCGGTCTGGGTCGCGTCAGGCGAGGGCGCGGCCGGCTTCTCCGGCGCCTTGTCGGCCTTGGCCTCGGCAGTCGGCGCCGGCTTCTCGGCGGGCTCGGGAGCCGGCTTCTCGGCGACGGGCGCCTTCTTGGACGCCTTCGCCGAAGACTTGGCGGGAGCCTCTTCCTTGCCCTTGGGGGCCGCGGCGGGCTCGACCGGCGCGAGGACCTGGGTCTGCTCCTCGGGCTCCTCGTCGAAGATGGACAGACCGTCGTTGGTCATAGAACGAACCTCACACTTGGTTTATGCACGGGCGATGCCACATCGGTGGGCATATCTTCACCCACCGGCGGCCAGGGTACGCGGCGCCTCGCCGGGCGTTGTCCGCCGTACGATGATCACCTCACCGCCGTACCCCGATCACACCCCGCGGAACCGGTTGATCGCGTCGAGATGCCTGGCCCGGAGCTCGGTGTCGCGCACCCCGAGCCCCTCGGTCGGGGCGAGGCAGAGCACGCCGACCTTGCCCTGGTGCGCGTTGCGGTGCACGTCCAGCGCCGCCTGCCCGACCTGCTCCAGCGGGTAGGTCCGGCTCAGCGTCGGGTGGATCATCCCCTTCGCGATCAGCCGGTTCGCCTCCCACGACTCGCGGTAGTTGGCGAAGTGCGAGGAGATGATCCGCTTGAGGTTCATCCACAGGTAGCGGTTGTCGTACTCGTGCATGTAGCCCGAGGTCGAGGCGCAGGTGGTGATCGTGCCGCCCTTGCGGGTGACGAAGACCGACGCCCCGAACGTCTCGCGGCCGGGGTGCTCGAAGACGATGTCGATGTCCTCGCCGCCGGTGAGCTCGCGGATCCTCGCACCCAGCCGCCGCCACTCGCGGGGATCCTGCTGGGTCCCTTCCTCGTTCCAGAAGCGGTACTGCTCCTCGGCGCGGTTGATGATCAGCTCCGCGCCCATGCTCCGGCAGATCCGGGCCTTCTCCTCGTTCGAGACCACGCAGATCGGGGTGGCGCCGCCGTTCAGGGCGTACTGCGTGGCGAAGCCCCCGAGCCCGCCGCTGGCGCCCCAGATCAGGACGTTGTCGCCCTGCTTCATGTTGCCGCCGTTGGCGCTAACGAGCTGCCGGTAGGCGGTGGAGTTGACCAGGCCGGGGGAGGCCGCCTCCTCCCAGGTCAGGTGCGCAGGCTTGGGCATCAGCTGGTTGGACTTGACCAGCGCGATGTCGGCCAGGCCGCCGAAGTTGGTCTCGAAGCCCCAGATCCGCTGCTCGGGGTCGAGCATCGTGTCGTTGTGGCCGTCGGGGGACTCCAGCTCGACCGAGAGGCAGTGGGCGACCACCTCGTCGCCGGGCTTGAAGTTGTGCACGCCGACGCCGGCGCGCAGCACGACGCCCGCCAGGTCGGATCCCACGACGTGGTAGGGCAGGTCGTGCCTCTTGGTCAGCGGCGAGCGGCGCCCGTAGCGCTCCAGGAAGCCGAAGGTCGACAGCGGCTCGAAGATCGAGGTCCACACCGTGTTGTAGTTGATCGCGCTGGCCATCACCGCCACCAGCGCCTCGCCGGGGCCGAGCTCGGGCAGGTCGACCGGCCCGACGTGCAGCGACTCGCGCGGGTCCTTGTCCCTGCTGGCCAGGCCTTCGAACATGTCGGTCTCGTCGCGCCGGACGTACGCCGCCCTGTACTGCTCCGGCAGCGGCAGCGCCGCGAACTCCTCGCTCGCCGTGTCGCCGGCCAGGATCGCGTCCCGGATCTGGTCCATGTCAGGCACCCCCGTCGGTGGGCTCGACCAGCTCGACCAGCACTCCGCCGGCGTCCTTGGGATGGATGAAGTTGATGCGGCTGTCGTTCGTGCCGCGCCTCGGCTCGTCGTACAGCAGTCGCAGGCCGCGCTCGCGCAGCACCGCCGAGACCCGCTCGACGTCGCGGACCCGGAAGGCCAGCTGCTGGATGCCCGGCCCCGAGCGGTCCAGGAACCGCGCGATCGCGGAGTCCGGGGAGAGCGGCGCCAGCAGTTGCAGGCAGGCGTCGGTGTCGCCGACCCCGACCATCGCCTCGCGGACGCCCTGCTCGGCGTTGGTCTCGGTGTGCCGCACCCGCATGGAGTAGGTGTCGCGATAGAACGCGATCGCCTCGTCCAGGTCCGGCACCGCGATGCCGACGTGGTCGATCGCGATGAAGAGGTGCTCGGGGATCTCGACGGTCATGGGCCCATCGTCGTACGACGGGGGTGCGGGCCGCCAGGGATCGGCCGATTCCTGTGAGATGTGCCTCACTGATTGTCGGCGATCCCGAGTAGGTTGGGGGGCATGTCTGGATCCGTCATCGTCGCCGGGGCGCGCACCCCGATCGGCCGCCTCCTCGGCGGCCTCAAAGACCTCTCAGCCGCCGACCTGGGTGGGGTCGCCATCGCCGGCGCCCTCGAGCGAGCCGGGATCGCCGGCGATCAGGTCGACTACGTGATCATGGGCCAGGTGATCCAGGCGGGCGCCGGCCAGATCACAGCGCGCCAGGCCGCGGTCAAGGGCGGCATCCCGATGAGCGTCCCATCGATCACCATCAACAAGGTCTGCCTGTCCGGGATCAACGCGATCGCGCTGGCCGACCAGCTGATCCGCGCCGGCGAGCACGAGATCGTCGTCGCGGGCGGCATGGAGTCGATGACCCGGGCGCCGCACCTGCTGCCGGGCTCGCGGGAGGGCTTCAAGTACGGCGACACCGCGCTCGTGGACTCGATGGCCTACGACGCCCTCTACGACCAGTTCACCGACCAGGCGATGATCAACCTCACCGAGGCCTGCAACGGCGACCTCAGCCGCGAGGAGCAGGACACCTTTGCCGCGCAGTCGCACCAGCGGGCTGCCGAGGCGCAGAAGAACGGCGTCTTCGACGAGGAGATCGTCCCGGTGACCATCAGCACCCGCCGCGGGGACGTCGTCGTGGCGGCCGACGAGGGCATCCGCAGCGACACCACGGCCGAGTCCCTGGGCCGGCTGCGCGCGGTCGTGCGCGAGGGCACGATCACCGCCGGGTCGGCCTCGCAGATCTCCGACGGCGCCTGTGCGGTCGTGGTGATGAGCAAGGCGAAGGCGGAGGAGCTCGGGCTGGAGTGGCTCGCCGAGATCGGCGCCTCCGGGCAGGTCGCCGGCCCCGACTCCACGCTGCAGCTGCAGCCCGCCAACGCGATCGCCGCGGCCGCGGCCAAGGAGGGGATCGACGTCGCCGACATCGACCTCTTCGAGCTCAACGAGGCCTTCGCCGCGGTCGGGATCGCCTCGGCGCGGGCGCTCGGTGTCGACGAGGACAGGGTCAACGTCAACGGCGGCGCGATCGCGCTCGGCCACCCGGTGGGGATGTCCGGGGCCCGGATCGTGCTCCACCTCGCCCTGGAGCTGAGGCGCCGCGGCGGCGGCATCGGCGCCGCCGCGCTGTGCGGCGGTGGCGGCCAGGGCGACGCGCTGATCGTCCGTGTCCCGGCGAACTGAGCCGGTCGCCGAGCTCCTCGCGCAGGCCCGGGCCGGCAGCGC
>JBDHZS010000134.1:0-10379 GCA_039812025.1 Nocardioides sp.
GGCGGCCGGGCCAAGGGCGGCGCCCGTCGCGGCGGGAAGACCAAGGCCAGCGCCCGCGGCCGCCGCGTGTCGGGCAACCCCGCCAAGTCCGGGGCACGGCGTCCCGCGGCCGCCGCCCCCGCCGCCAACCCCTTCGCCAAGCAGGCCGGCGAGGAGATCGACTACGAGGCAGCCGCGGCCGCCCTGAACCTTCCCAAGGACTTCGGCAAGTTCCTCAAGTAGCCGAGTCGGCTCCTGGCCCCGCCGAGTCGGCGCCAACGTGCACGCGGATGGGTGGATGTGCGGAGGAGATCGGTCACTGGCGCGTCGTACTCGCAACTGGTGGCATCTGGCAGGTCCCGCTCGCAACTGGTCTCAAATGCCAGTCTGGAGGCGGATTTCCGTGCCACTCAAGACCAGTTGCGGAGGGGCATCGCCAGATGCCACCAGTTCCGCCGGCGATGGTGCCGGCCGAGACCGAGCGGCCACGGGACGTCCCGCGGCTCTGCGGCCCGCGGCCGCCTAGGCTCGGGGCGTGATCCTGGTGGTGGACGGCGCGAACGTCGTGGGTGCCCGGCCCGACGGCTGGTGGAAGGACCGCGCCGGTGCGGCTCGACGACTCCACGAGCAACTGCTCGTCGCCGACGTGCCGGGGGATGAGATCGTCCTGGTGCTCGAAGGCGCGGCCAAGGCGGGTGTGCTGGCCGGCCGCGATGCGCACGTGCGAGTCGTGCACGCACGGGGTGACGGCGATTCGGAGATCGTCAAGCAGGCGCACGCCGCCGCGGCCACCGGCGCCGAGGTGATCGTGGTGACCGCCGACCGGCTGCTCTCGGTCCGCGTCGCGAAGGCCGCCACAACCCGCGGTCCGTCCTGGCTTCTCGACCGGCTCTGACTCTCGATCTGACGTTGATCTGACACCGTGTCGCAAAGATGCGCCGACTCGGCGCGTTTTGCGTGCACTTTCAAGCCGACTCGGGGGGTTTGCGTGCACGTTTGAGCCGACTCGGGGTGATCCTCATGCACCTACGAGCCGACTCGGCGCTACGGTCGGGTGATGGCTGCGTTGTGCTTCACCGGTCCGGTCCTGCCAGACGGGGAGGCGCGCACGTTCTGGGTGGTCGAGGGTCGGATCACCTACGAGCGGCAGCCGGGTGCCGAACTGGCCGCGGCCGGCTGGATCGTGCCGGGCCTGGTCGACGCCCACTGCCACCTCGGCCTGGACGACCTGGGCCCGATCGACGACGAGGCCACCGAGGCCCAGGCTCTCGCCGACCGCGACGGCGGCGCGCTGCTGATCCGCGACTGCGGCAGCGCCGCGGACACCCGCTGGATCCACGACCGCGACGACCTGCCGCGTCTGATCCGGGCGGGCCGCCACCTCGCGCGCACCAAGCGCTACATCCGCAACTACGCCCACGAGGTCGAGCCCGCCGAGCTGGCGTCGTACGCCGCCGCGGAGGCCCGCAACGGTGACGGCTGGATCAAGCTGGTGGGGGACTGGATCGACCGCGACACCGGCGACCTCGCCCCGTCCTTCCCCGCGGACGCGCTGACCGCCGCGATCGGGGCCGCCCACGCGCAGGGCGCCAAGGTCACCGCGCACTGCTTCGGCCCCGGCGTGCTGCCCGGCCTGATCGACGCGGGGATCGACTGCATCGAACACGGCACCGGGCTGAGCGAGGATCTGATCGACGCCATGGTGGCCCGCGGCACCGCGCTGGTGCCGACGATCATGCAGCTCGACAAGTTCCCCGAGCACGCCTCGGCGGGCGCGGCCAGGTTCCCGTCGTACGCAGCGACGATGACCGACCTCTACGAGCGGATGCCGGCGACGGTGATGGCGGCGTACGAAGCGGGCGTCCCGATCTATGCCGGGACCGACGGCGGCGGCGTCACCCGTCACGGCAACATCGCCGGCGAGGTCGCGGCCCTGGTCCGGATCGGGATGCCGGCCCACGACGCGCTCGGGGCCGCGAGCTGGCGGGCCCGCGAGTGGCTGGGGTGGAACCCGACCCTCGCCGAGGGCGCGCCAGCCGACTTCGTCGTCTTCGCCCGCGACCCGCGCGTGGCTCTGGAGACCCTCCGCGAGCCGACGCGGATCGTGCTGCGGGGCGCCGTCGTCCGCTGAGCCCCCGCCGTCGCCCGCCGAGCCCTGCCGAGTGCGGGATTTGTGTCGCTCTCGGCGCTCAGAGCGACACAAATGCCGCGTTCGGCGAGGATGGGGCACGTGGATTCGTACGGCGGGAGCGGACGTGGCAGAATCGCCCGCTGAGTCACGCGCGCCCGGACCCTCTCATCCGTGGCCGCGGACCCCGCCGAGGAGTCCGGCCGGTCCCCACAGGTCCCGGGCGCCTCACCCGCCGTACATAAGCATCCAAGGAGACACCACACACGTGGCCGTCAAGATTCGTCTGAAGCGCCTGGGCAAGGTCCGGGTCCCGCAGTACCGCATCGTCGTGGTCGACGCCCGCAAGCGGCGCGATGGCCGCGTGATCGAGGAGATCGGCAAGTACCACCCCAAGGAGGACCCCTCGTTCATCGAGGTCGTCTCCGACCGGGCGCAGTACTGGCTCGGCGTCGGCGCGCAGCCGACCGACGCGGTCGCCGCGATCCTCAAGGTGACCGGCGACTGGCAGAAGTTCAAGGGCCTGCCGGGCGCCGAGGGCAAGCTGCAGGTCAAGCAGCCCGGCCGCTCGAAGCAGGACATCTTCAACGAGGCGCTCAAGGAGGTCTCCAGCGAGCCGCGCGGCGAGGCCGTGACGGCGAGCAAGAAGGCCGCCGACTCCGACGCCGCCGAGGCTGCTGAGGCCAAGGTCGAAGAGGGCGCCGAGGCGTGAGCACCGCGATGCTCGTCGAGGCGCTGGAGCACCTCGTGCGCGGGGTGGTCGACCAGCCGGACGACGTCGTCGTCCGCGACAAGCAGCTGCGCCGCGGCGGGTCGCTGCTCGAGGTCCGGGTCAACCCGGACGACCTCGGCAAGGTCATCGGCCGCAGCGGCCGCACCGCGACCGCCTTCCGCACGGTGATCTCGGCGCTGGCCGGTCAGGGCGGGGCCCGGATCGACTTCGTCGACACCGACCGGCGTCGCTGAGCCTGCCCGGCACGGCGCACCGGTGGAGCAGATCGAGGTCGTCGTCGGCCGCATCGGCCGGCCGCACGGCATCCGCGGCGAGCTGCGGATCGACCTGCGCACGGACGAGCCGGAGCGACGGTACGTCGCGGGAGCCGCCTTCCGGGCCCAGCCGTCCCGCGGCGGCACCGGCCCGGCGAGGCTGACCGTGACCTCGTCGCGCTGGCACTCGGGCACCCTGCTGGTGAGGTTCGCCGAGATCGGCGACCGCACCGCGGCCGAGGCGGTCCGCGGCACGCTGCTGCACGCGAGCGTGCCCGCGGCCGACACCCCGGAGGACCCCGAGGAGTTCTACGACCATCAGCTGGTCGGCCTCGTCGCCTATGACCTGGACGGCACGGCGCTCGGCACCCTGACCGCGGTCAACCACGGTGCCCAGGACCTGCTGGTCATCCGCACCCCGGACGGGCGGGACGCCCTGGTGCCGTTCGTCGCAGCACTGGTCCCCGAGGTCGACGTCGCCGGCGGGCGGATCGTGGTCGCGGACCGGCCGGGTCTCGTGACGCCGTTCCCCGACTAGGGCCGCGATGCGCATCGACGTCGTCTCGATCTTCCCCGGCTACCTGGCGCCGCTGGAGCTCAGCCTGCCCGGCAGAGCACGCGCCGCGGGTCTGTTGGACCTGGCGGTCCACGACCTGCGCGACTTCACCCACGACGCCCACCGGACGGTCGACGACACGCCGTACGGCGGGGGTGCCGGCATGGTGATGCGCCCTGAGCCGTGGGGGGAGGCGCTCGACTCGGTGCTGGAGCCGGACAGCGTGCTGGTCGTGCCGACGCCGTCGGGGGAACCCTTCACCCAGGCGATCGCCCGGGACCTGTGCGAGCGGCCGCACCTGGTCTTCGCGTGCGGGCGCTACGAGGGCATCGATCAACGCGTGATGGAGCACTACCGCGGCACCCACGAGGTCCGCGAGCTCTCGATCGGCGACTACGTCCTCAATGGCGGCGAGGTCGCGGCGCTGGCGATCACTGAGGCCGTCGTCCGGCTGCTGCCCGGCTTCATGGGCAACGCCGAGTCGCTGGCCGAGGAGTCGCACACCGACGGGTTGCTGGAGTACCCGGTCTACACCAAGCCCGGCGAGTGGCGCGGGCTGTCGGTGCCCGACGTGCTGCTCTCCGGCCACCACGGCCGGATCGCCCAGTGGCGCCACGAGCAGTCGCTGCGTCGGACCGCCGAGCGCCGGCCCGACCTGCTGCCGCCCACCGCCGTCCCCGGTGGCGGTGACCTCGCGCCCGCCGTACCCGCCGACGCCGGCGAGGTCCTCACCCTGCAGCGCGCCTGCTGGGTCGCCGAGCAGCGCGACAACCCCGGCGTCGAGATCCCGCCGCTGACCGAGTCGGCCGAGGAGGTACGACGCTGGCTCGGCTCGTGGACCGTCCTGGTGCTGCGACGGGGCGGTCGGCTCGTGGGCGCCGCCCGGGGGCGGCCGGTCGGCGAGACCTGGGAGATCGGCCGGCTGATGGTGGCGCCCGACCTGCAGGGACAGGGCCTCGGGCGGTTCCTGCTGGAGCGGATCGAGGCCGCCGCGCCGGCCCGTGCCACGTCGTACTCCCTCTTCACCGGCGCCGGCAGCACCGCCAACCTGCGCCGCTACCGCCGCGCCGGCTACCGGACCTCCGGCCCACCGCAGGACGGGATCGTCACCCTGACGAAGCGACGTCGGGTCTGACTGCCGCGATTGGGTCGCCACGCCGCCGAGGTGGCAGACTTCATCCTCGGCCAGTCGGCCACGAGGATCGCCCCGAACTCCGCGCGGGGGATCCGCGGCAGCTCCTGCCACAGGGGGAGCGACCGCACGGTGGCAGCAGACGACGGTCCTCGACGTACCGAACCATCCGCGGCTGACCTGTGCGCATTCGCGAGGAGCAACCATGAGCAACCCGATCGCAGACCTCGGCGCCAGCATCAAGCGCGACGACATCCCGGCCTTCCGCGCCGGCGACACCGTCAAGGTCCACGTCAAGGTCATCGAGGGCAGCCGCTCTCGTGTCCAGGTATTCCAGGGCGTCGTCATCCGGGTGCAGGGCTCGGGCATCGGCCGCACCTTCACCGTCCGCAAGGTCTCCTTCGGCGTCGGCGTCGAGCGCACCTTCCCGCTGCACTCGCCGATCTTCGAGAAGATCGAGGTCGTCACCCGCGGCGACGTCCGCCGCACCAAGCTCTACTACCTGCGCAACCTGCGCGGCAAGGCCGCCAAGATCAAGGAACGCCGCGAGTCCTGAGCCGCGACGGCACACAGCGACTCGTTAGGCTGCCCGAGTGACCGCCCACGACAGCGACGCAGCCACGGGAAGCCCCGAAGGATCGCGGTCGGGATCGCACAAGAGCAAGAAGAAGCAGCTCCCGCTCTGGCAGGAGACGCTGCTGCTGCTCGGCATCGCGCTCGTGCTGGCGATCGGGATCAAGGCGTTCTTCATCCAGGCGTTCTACATCCCGTCGCCGTCGATGGAGCCCGGCTTCGTCCTCAACGACCGGATCCTGGTCCAGAAGGTCTCCTACTGGGGCGACAGCGGCCCGGAGCGCGGCGACATCGTGGTCTTCAAGGACCCGGGTGGCTGGCTGCCGCCCGGCGCCGGCGACCCGCCCAACATCGCCGCCGCCGTGCTCACCAAGATCGGCCTCTACCCGGCCGGCGGCCACCTGGTGAAGCGCGTGATCGGCGTCGAGGGTGACGTGGTCACCTGCTGCGACAAGCAGGGCAGGCTGCGGGTCAACGGCCAGCCGTTGACCGAGACCGACTACGTCAAGCCCGGCTCTATCGACGAGTGCGCCGGGCCGATGTCGGGCACCTGCAACTGGAGTGCGGGGCCGATCCCTGCGGGCGAGCTCTTCGTGATGGGGGACAACCGCAACCGCTCGGCGGACTCCTCCGACCACATGTGCAGACAGGACGACACCACCTGCACGCCCGGGCAGGAGTACGTCCCGGTCGCCAACGTCGTCGGCAAGGCGTTCGTGCTGGTGTGGCCGGTCGACCACTTCCGCCTCATCCACCGCCCGGACACCTTCGCGGACGTGCCCGACGCGAGGTAGCCGGCGATGAGTGACCTGCCCCGCGGATCGACGGTACGGCGCGACGCCGGCCTCTACGGCTACGAGCGCGCGCTGCGCCGGACCGGCCTGTCCGCGATCGCGGGCGTCGACGAGGCGGGCCGCGGCGCCTGCGCGGGGCCGCTGGTCGCCGCCGCGGCGATCCTGCCCGAGGGCCGCCCGGGGATCGTCCCGGGCCTGGCCGACTCCAAGCTGCTGACCCCTGCCGCCCGGGAGCGCTGCTACGAGCAGGTACGACGCCGCGCGGTCGCCTGGGCCGCCGTCGTGATCGAGTCCGAGGAGTGCGACCGGCTCGGGATGCACGTCGCCAACGTGGAGGCGCTGCGCCGGGCGGTCGCGCTGCTCGACCGGCGTCCCGACTACGTGCTCACCGACGGCTTCGGGGTCGACGGGTTCGACGTCCCGGGCCTGGCGATCTGGAAGGGCGACCGGGTCGCGGCCTGCATCGCCGCCGCCTCGGTGATCGCGAAGGTGACCCGGGACCGGATCATGGACGGGCTGCACGAGGAGTGGCCCGCCTACGACTTCCGCACGCACAAGGGCTACATCACCGAGGCGCACAGTGCGGCGCTCGCCGAGCACGGCCCCTGCCCGCAGCACCGGATGCGGTTCGTCAACGTGCGGCGGGCGGCCGGGCTGGAGCCGGATGAGCGGGAGCGCGCGAGTGTGTGACAGGCTGGGTCCGGCGCCTGGTGCGCCGTCGTACCGGACGAGGATCGGGGTGGGGAACGTATGAGCGCCGAGGATCTCGAGAAGTACGAGACCGAGATGGAGCTCACGCTCTATCGCGAGTACCGCGACGTGGTGAAGATCTTCAAGTACGTCGTGGAGACCGACCGTCGCTTCTACCTGTGCAACCAGGTCGACGTCCGGGCGCGGACCGAGAGCGGCGACGTCTACTTCGAGGTGTCGATGGTCGACGCGTGGGTGTGGGACATGTACCGCCCCGCCCGCTTCGCCCGCAGCGTCAAGGTGCTGACCTTCCGCGACGTGAACGTCGAGGAGCTGAGCCCCGCCGACCTCGAGCCGCCCAAGTAGCGGCTGCCCCGCCTGTCCCACCAGTCCCGCGGAGCCCGCGTGACAGGCCGCTTCGCGCGCACAGCCCCTCGCCGTACCCCCGGTTATCCACAGGCGGGCGTCGACCCGCCTGAACGGTCGACGGTTTCGCGCAGTCTTGACAGCCAGGAGGTGCGAGATGACAACCACGGATTGCCGGCGCCAGGCGCTCGGCGCGTACGGCGAGGAGATCGCCGCCCGCTACCTGGTGGGGCAGGGGATGGTGCTGCTCGACCGCAACTGGCACGGCGAGGGCGGCGAGCTCGACCTGGTGCTGCGCGAGGGCGCCACACTGGTTGTGGCCGAGGTGAAGACCCGCGGCAGCGACCAATGCGGGTCACCCCACGAGGCCATCACTCCGACCAAGCTCGGCAGGCTGCGACGGCTGGCGGCGCAGTGGATCCAGACCCACGCCGCGTCTCCCGAGGACGTGCGACTGGACCTGGTCGCGGTCTGGCGGCCACAGCGCGGGGCGTCGCGGGTCGAGCACGTGAAGGGGCTGGGCTGATGCCGGTCGCAACCTCCCGCACGGTCGCCCTGAACGGCGCCGCCGGGCATCTCATCGACGTGCAGGCCGACGTCTCCCAGGGCGTGGTGATGACGACGCTGGTCGGCCGTCCCGACCCGACACTGACCGAGGGCCGGGACCGGGTCCGGATGGCGGTGGCCAACTCGGGCTTCACCTGGCCCGCCACCCGGCGGGTCACGATCCTGCTCTCTCCGGCTGACCTGCACAAGCGAGGCAGCCACTTCGACCTGGCGATCGCGGTCGCCGTGCTGGGCGCCTCGTGTGACGCCTTCCCCGCCGACGCGCTGCAACAGACGGTCTTCCTCGGCGAGCTGTCGCTCGAAGGCGGGTTGCGGTGCGTGCCCGGGGTGCTGCCGATGGCGATGGCGGCCGCGCGGGCCGGCGCCACGCGGCTCATGGTCCCCGAGCCACAGGCCGCCGAGGCGGCGCTGGTGCCCGGCATCGCGGTCTTCGGCATGCGCTCGCTCGCCCAGGTGATCGCCGAGCTGGCCGGCCGCGAGGTGCCCGAGGCGCCGCCCGTGCCCGCGCCCACCTCGGGCAGGCTGCTGTCGTGGCGCGGCGAGGACCGCGCCGACGAGCTGGACCTGGCCGACGTGATCGGGCTCGCCGACGCCCGGTTCGCGGTCGAGGTCGCGGCGGCCGGTGGCCACCACCTGATGCTGTCCGGGCCGAAGGGAGCGGGCAAGACGACGCTCGCGGAGCGGATCCCCGGCCTGTTGCCGGACCTGTCCGGCGAGGAGGCGCTCGAGCTGACCGCCATCTGCTCGCTCGCGGGGACCCTGGATCCCGCGGGCGGTCTGGTACGACGGCCCCCGTTCTTCGCACCGCACCACGACGCGAGCCGCGCCAGTCTGCTCGGCGGCGGCTCCGGCCGGGTGCGGCCCGGGATGGTCAGCCAGGCCCATGGCGGCGTGCTGCTTTTGGATGAGTTCCCAATTTTCCACGCCGACGTCATCGAGGCGCTGCGGCAGCCGATGGAGAGCGGCGAGGTCAGCGTCGCCCGCGGCGAGGAGGCCGCGACCTACCCGGCCCGCGGCATGATCGTGCTCGCCTGCAACCCGTGCCCGTGTGGCAACTACCACCCCGCACCCGGGAAGAGCCGCTGCGAGTGCCGCGAGGTGCAGCGGCGGGACTACCGGCGCAAGGTGTCCGGGCCGATCACCGACCGGATCGACATCACCCGGCACCTCGAGCCGGCCGCGCCCCACGACCGTGACGATCCGTTCGCCGAGCGCGAGTCCACCCAGGCGGTGCGCACCCGGGTCACCGCGGCACGCGAGCGTCAGCTCGAGAGATACGCGGGACGGGCGTGGCGGCTGAACGCGCACACGCCCGGGCCCGCACTGGCCGCCGAGTTCGCGGTCGGTGCCGGCGCCGACCGGATCCTCGACGACGCGATCTACGAGGGCAGGCTCAGCCGCCGCGGCGCCACCCGGGCGCACCGGCTCGCGTGGACCCTGGCCGACCTATGGGGCGACGACCGGCCGGAGCAGCTGCACGTGCAGGTGGCGCTCGCGCTGCGGCTCGGTGAACCCGTGCCCGGCCACGTCCTGCGCAGGGCATGCGGGGTGGCGGGATGAGCCGCGCGGCCGCGACCTGCGACACCACCGACAGCCGGCCCTCGGACCCCGATCACCTCCAGGACCTGGAGGAGGAGCGACTCGCCCGCGCCGCCCTGAGCCGGCTCTCCGAGCCTGGCACCTACCGGCTCTGCACCGCGGTCGCCAACCTGGGCGGGATCGAGGTCCGCGAGCGTCTTCTGAACCAGTCCGGCGATGCCGCCGAGCGCGAGATCGCCGCCCGGCTCGCCGCGATCGACGCCGCCGCCGAGCTCGACCGCGCCTCGAGCATCGGGGTCCGCTTCGTCGTCCCCGGCGATGCCGAGTGGCCCAGCCAGCTCAACGACCTGCGCGAGGCCCCGCCGCTCCAGGACCGAGGCGGCCCACCGGTGGGGCTGTGGGTGCGCGGGCCGCTGCGCCTGGAGTCGCTCGCCGAGTCGGTGTCCATCGTCGGCTCGCGCTCCGCCACGACGTACGGCGAACAGGTCGCGCGCGACCTCGCCGCCGCCCTCGCCCGGGACGGCCGGCCGGTGATCTCCGGGGCGGCGTACGGCATCGATCAGGCGGCCCACCGCGGCGCGCTCGGCGGACGGGGTACGACGGTCGCCGTGCTCGCCTGCGGCGCGGACCGGGTCTATCCGGCGGCCCACGCCGAGCTGATCAACCACCTCGGGCAGACCGGCGCCGTGATCTCCGAGACCCCGCCCGGCGGCGCGCCGATGCGGGTGCGCTTCCTCGGCCGCAACCGGATGATCGCCGCGCTGTCGCGAGGCACCATCGTGGTGGAAGCCGCGCGTCGCAGCGGCGCGTTGAACACCGCGAACTGGGCCGGACGCCTCAACCGGGTGGTCATGGGGGTCCCCGGCCCGATCACCGCCGAGCAGTCCCAGGGGGTGCACGACCTGCTGCGCCTGGGCATGGGCACCGTCGTCACCAGCGGTGCCGACGTCCTCGAGCTGGTGGGCGCATCCGGGGAGAACCTCTGCGAGGTGCCGCGCGGAGAGTCCACGCCACGCGACCGCCTGGACCTGCTCGGGTTGTCGGTGCTCGACGCCGTACCGGTCTCGC
>JBDHZS010000135.1:0-10328 GCA_039812025.1 Nocardioides sp.
CCGCGTCGTCGGGTTGGCGATGCGGGTGCCCGGGACTGCTCGGACCGCCATCTCGCGACCCTGCAGCCGGGAACAGATCCGGGCAGCGGTCTCAGCCGTCAGCGGCCGGCTCCTGATCGATTCGACCCCAGCGAAGAGCGCGCTTCGGTAGCGAAGCGCCTCCTTGGTGGCGTGGTCGCCTCCGCCCGACTCGGCGTGCTTGAAGAGTTCGTCGGCGGTTGTCACGATGTTCTCGATCTCCGAGCTCGCCTGCGCTTCGAGCAGCGGGACCGCATGGATCAGGACGTTCGGGTTGGGCAGCATCTGCCCAGCCTGGGCGAGCGTCGCCAGCGCGGATCGCGCTTCGATGACTGCCTTGAGCACCGCCCTGGGTTCGAGGTCGAGGCCTTGGGGTGGCAACGGCGGCACGTCGTTGAACGGGACCTCAGGGCGCCAGGGCACGTGTCGACTCCTTCGACTCATCCAAGCGACGTGTGGAAAATTTGCGGAAAACCTAACATGTGCATCCGAACATGTCAGGTCCCATGACACGCATCGGGGACATCACCTTCGCAGGCGGGTACGACGACCACCGAGCGCCGCCCTCCGCGGAACTGGTCTTGAATGGCGCCGGCCCTTCGCAACTGGTCTTGAATGGCAGGAAATCTGGGCGAAAACCTGCCAGACAAGACCAGTTCCGGCGAGCGTGTGCCGTTTGCTACCAGTTGCGCACCGACCCCATTGACAACACCCAGCCGCGCGCGAAGCAAGCCCGGCACACCAGACCCGACCGCGGCGCCAACACCCTGCGACCCCAGGGGTCTACGCTCTCCACATGTCCGAGCTGCACCGTGTGCGCGACTGGGCGGAGGCGCTGATCCGGCTGCACCTGGACGAGTCGTGGACGTTCGGGTTCGACAACGCCAAACGCCGGGCCGGCCTGTGCGACTACTCGCGCAAGCGGATCAGCCTCTCGCGGTACCTCGCCGCCCGGTACGACGACGACACCAACCACCAGACGCTGCTGCACGAGGTCGCCCACGCGCTCGCCGGACCCCGCGCCGGGCACGGGCCGCGGTGGAAGGCGATCGCGCGCGAGCTCGGGTACGTCGGCGGCACCACCCACAAGGGCGAGACCGCCAGCGAGCTCGCCCCCTGGGTCGGCGCCTGCCCGGCCGGCCACGTCTCCTACCGGCACCGCCGCCCGAGCCGGCCGACGTCCTGCGCCAAGTGCGCGCCACGGTACGACGAGCGCCATCTCCTCACCTGGACCCGCCGCACCATCTCAGCCGCCACCCGGGCCGCCGCGAGCACCCCGCGCTAGCCGGGCAACCTGCCAAGTGTGCGCTCCGCACGCACCAGGTGCGTGCGGAGCGCACACTAAAGCCACGCGCACAAGCGGCTCACCTCGAGGAGCCGAGCGGGCCCGGCTGTTGCCCGATCAGTCTGCGAGCAAGACGTCGACGTGCAGCGGAGCGCACAGGTCGATCAGCCACATCTGATCGACACCGGTCGCCAGCAGTCGCGCGAACGACCCGTCCTGCTCGAAGGCATCTCCACAGCGATCGCCGAAGAAGACGTACGCCGTCGCGTCGTTGCAGAGCCGTGACATCCAGACGAGCCCGTCCAAGCCACCTTCGCGGTCGGCGAAGTCGTGGGCAGCCTCGGCCCAGCGCACAGTCTGCTCGTAGGCATCCGCGGGGCTCGCGGTCACATGCTCCGGCGCGACCCCGAGCCGACGCAGCCCCAGCCCATGAAGGACCGCCAAGCGCAAGGTCCTGGTCACAGTGATCCGGCCCACCACTTTCGAGGCATACCGCTCATAGGGAAGAGGACCCCCTTCCAGGGGTACGTCGTGGAGCAGCGTCTCCGCAACGGCTGCTTCCTCGGTCCCAGCGGCGTAGAGCACCGGGACGACCGGGTCGCCGAAGAACGCGAAGCGCGTGGGCCCGCCGATCCCTGGATTGAACTCCGTCGCACGTCTCGACGACGAGTAGACCCTGTACAAGGACGAGCCGGCTTCCAGCGTCTCCACCCGAGGGTCGAACGGCCGAGGTGGTAGCGGCGTCACCACTCCACGTTCCATGACTGCTCAGCAGTCTTCACAACCCTTCCCGGGTCAACGGCCAACAGGTCGACCGGGCGAAGTGTGGCTCCCCTGTCGCCCGTGGACAGATAGGTCGTCGGCGCCATCAACCATTGAACGACCCCCGACTCCGACCACCCCGAGCGCTCGGCGAGCTCGCGCAATTGGGCGATGACCGGCAAGGGCTGGCCGTCGTACCCGAACTGGAACCCCGGAAAGAGCGACCTCCGCCCGCGCGTGATCGCGAGCAGCCGCCCGGCCCGACGCAGCTGGGATGCCTGGTTCCTCGGCGCGCTCGACCGCGACCCCAGGAGACGGCCAGCCTCACCCGCTGCGAGCAGCCCGAACTCGGCGTCGATCCGGTCGTAGAGGCTCTCCTTGGCCGCGACCGCGCGGGCGATGGGCGGCGGAACGAAGACCCTGATGGCCTGGAAGGCGTCGCCGAGGGCGTCGGCACCCTCCCTGATCAACCTCTCGGCATCAACGAGCCGCTCCGTAGCTGTCGACATAATGTCTCCCTCCGCCGGTCGGTGCATATCATGCGGTCCCAGTCTAACGCACTCAACGCCCGCCATTGGGCCGCCGTACTGCCTCGCCCGCCAGCGGGAGCACCCGGATCAGTCGAGGAGCCGGAGCAGGTAGTCGCCGTACCCACTCTTGCGAAGGGGCTGGGCGACGGCGCGGAGCTGCTCGTCATCGAGCCAGCCCATGCGCCAGGCAACCTCTTCGGGGGCGCTGATCTTGATGTCCTGGCGGGTCTCGATCGCGCGCACGAAGCTGCTGGCGTCGTTGAGGCTCTCGAACGTGCCGGTGTCGAGCCAGGCGGTGCCCCGGGGCAGGATCTGGACCTGCAACGCCCCCCGCTCGAGGTAGATCCGGTTGAGGTCGGTGATCTCCAGCTCGCCGCGCGCCGAGGGCTGCAGGCCGCGGGCGAGCTCGACGACCGAGCTGTCGTAGAAATAGAGTCCCGGCACGGCGTACCGACTCTTGGGCTGAGCCGGCTTCTCCTCCAGGGAGAGCACCCGGCCGTCGGCGTCGAACTCGACCACGCCGTACGACGTGGGGTCAGCCACTTGGTAGCCGAAGATCGCCGCCCCGCTGAGGTCCCCGAAGTCGCGCAGCCGCTGGCCGAGCCCCGGGCCGTAGAAGATGTTGTCCCCGAGGATCAGGGCGACATGGCCGTCGCCGATGTGGTCCGCGCCGATCAGGAACGCCTGGGCCAGCCCGTTGGGCCGGGGCTGCACGGCGTACGTCACGCGGATGCCGAGGTGCGATCCGTCCCCGAGCAGCCGGTGGAACGCGTCCGCCTCATGCGGCGCCGTGATCACGAGGATGTCGCGGATCCCCGCGAGCATCAGCGTGCACAGCGGGTAGTAGATCATCGGCTTGTCGTAGACCGGCAGCAGTTGCTTGCTGGTGCCGAGCGTGATCGGGTGCAGCCGAGAGCCCGTGCCACCTGCCAGGATGATGCCGCGCATGGCGGCGATCATAGAGCGCTCCTAGGATGCTGCCCATGAAGCGCGTCCTGGTCACCGGTGGTGCCGGCTTTATCGGGGCGAACTTCGTGGAGCATCTGGTCTCGCACACCGACGCGGCGATCACGGTGCTGGACAAGCTGACCTACGCGGCCAGCCCCGAAGCGATCGACACGCTCCCCCGGGTGTCCCTGGTGGTGGGCGACATCGCCGACCCCGCCGTCGTCGACCCCCTGGTCGCCGACCACGACACCGTCGTCCACTTCGCCGCCGAGTCCCACAACGACAACTCCCTGACCGACCCCTCGCCCTTCGTCACCACCAACCTGGTCGGCACCTTCACCATCCTCGAAGCCGTCCGCAAGCACGGCGCCCGACTCCACCACGTCTCCACCGACGAGGTGTACGGCGACCTCGAGCTCGACGACCCCGACCGGTTCACCGAGGCCACGCCGTACCGGCCCTCCAGCCCCTACTCCGCCTCCAAAGCCGGCTCCGACCACCTCGTCCGAGCCTGGGTCCGCAGCTTCGGCGTCGCCGCCACCATCTCCAACTGCTCCAACAACTACGGCCCCTGGCAACACATCGAGAAGTTCATCCCCCGCCAGATCACCAACGTCCTCTCCGGAGACCGCCCCAAGCTCTACGGCGCAGGACTCAACGTCCGCGACTGGATCCACACCCGCGACCACTCCTCCGCCGTGCTCGCCATCCTCCAGCGCGGCCGGATCGGGGAGACCTACCTCATCGGCGCCGACGGCGAGAAGAACAACCTCGACGTCATCCGGCTCATCCTCCAACTCATGGGCCGGCCCGCCGACGACTTCGACCACGTCACCGACCGCGCCGGCCACGACCTGCGCTACGCCATCGACCCCACCAAACTCCGCACCGAACTCGGCTGGCAACCCGCCTACCCCGACTTCGAAGCCGGACTCGCCGACACCATCACCTGGTACCGCGACCACGCCGCCTGGTGGCGACCCCAGAAGCAGGCCGTCGAGGCGGCGTACGCCGCGAAGGGCCAGTAGCCCGCCGCCGCACTCTCGCAACTGGTCTTGAATGGCGCGCGCCTCTCGCAACTGGTCTTGAATGGCAGGAAATCGGCCAGGATTCGTGCCATTCAAGACCAGTTGCGAGACCAGGCCGCCAATCAAGACCAGTTGCGAGACCAGGCCGCCAATCAAGACCAGTTGCGAGACCAGGCCGCCATTCAAGACCAGTTCCGCAGCCGGGCCGGCCAACTAAGACCAGTTGCGGAACAACCCGCAGGTCAGGCGCAGGACCGGACCCCCTCGAGGATGAACTCCTCGACTTCGGGGTGGTTGATGACCAGCTGGCGACTGTGGTGGTCGGTGTCGACGGGCAGCTCGTGGGCGGCCGGCCCGGCGGCGGCGACGATCGACTCGGCCGAGGCGGCCACGCCGGAGTTCTGGGTCTCCCAGGCGACCCAGGTGTTCGGGGGTACGCCGTCCAGGTCGCTGCCGTCGGCCGTCCCCGCCCCGCTCGCGACCAGCACCGGCGAGATCGAGATGACGGCACACGGCGGCTCGTCCAGGTCGGGCAGTGCCGCGTACGTCACCGCGTTCCCCATCGACGACGCCACCAACCCGATCCGCTCGGCACCGTCGGCGCGGAGGCGTCGTACGGCGATCCGCAGGTCGTCCGGCTCCGCGGCCAGGTCGGCGGCGCCCGGCGAGGACCCGCGACTCCGCCGGTCGAAGAGCAGGACCCGCGCGCCCGTCCGCTCCGCGACATCGCCCGCCCACGGCATCCAGTCACAGATCGTCTGCGACGCGCCCTGCCGCAACACCAGCCCGAGCTCGGCGTCGGCCGGCCCGAGCAACGCGCCGCCGAGCGTCGCGCCGTCCTCGCCGGTGAGGGTGATGCGCTCCGCGCCGTGGGGTACGACGTCGCACTGATCGGCCAGCGGAGTCGTCGGTGGCACGGTCACATTCCTGTTGCGGCTCCACCACGCCCAGGCCCCCACCGCCATCGCGGCGATCAGGACTCCAGCCACCCCGACGGCGAGCAACCGGGTCCTTGTCACGCCCCGATCCTAGGCGGACGCTCAGCGGAGGACGATCGCATCACGGCGGGTCGTCGACGAACCGGAACTTGACGCGCACGTTGGAGTCCACGGGCACCACGAGCGTGGAGCCGGCGGCGGTCCAGGGGCTCGGCACGAGGAACATCTTGTCGCCGCCCTGGATCAGCAGCCGCAGCCCGCGGTAGCGGTACCGGAACGACTGCCCCTCCTCCGCCGGCAGCACCGTCTCCTCGACGATCCCGTCGCCGAGGTAGAGCCGCTCCTTGGTGTCGAGTACGACGGCGGGCAGGCTCCCCAGGTCCCGAGCCACGCGCTGGGCGGCCCCCCGGCCGGTCCACTCCGCCAGGGTCGCGGTCGCCCAGAAGATGCTGATGCCGACGATCAGGGCACCCAGCGCGACGACGCTCCGCCGTACCCCCCGATGGTGGCCCGCCCACGCCAGCAGCCCGATGCCGGCGGCGAGCGTCAGCGGCGTCACCATCGCGTAGGGCCACCAGTCGCCGATCCAGCCGTACGCCGCCACCATCGCCAGCGCCGTGACGGTCAGCGCGATGCCCGCGTAGTGCGCGGCGCCGCTCACCCTGGCCGCCACGCCCCGCCGCAGCACCATGACGTGCACGAGCGTCGCGCCGCACGCGCCCAGCGTCAGCAGGATCGCCGGCACCAGCAACGCCTGCGGGCTGCGCATCACGAACGCCTGCGTGCTGAGCCCCACCGTGTCGATGTCGAGTCCGAAGTAGAGGAACGACGCGCGCGAGTAGACGTAGCCGAAGTAGAAGAGCAGCGCCGAGACGAACGTCGCCGGAGCCACGAACGTCGTCGCCACGGCGTACCACTTGTGCCAGTCGTAGCCATCCTCCTGCGGCTCCGGCTCCGGCGGCCCTGTCGGCGCGGGCCGCTCGGTGTCGGGCTGCTCCCGGCCGGGCACGACGGCTACTCCGACTCGGTGTCGGGCTGGTCGGTGTCCGATCCGATATCGGCCCCGGATTCGTCGCCGACCCCGGACTCATCGACGCCGGACTCCTCGTCAACCCCGGACTCCTCATCGGCACCCGACTCCTCGTCGACCTCGGACTCCTCGTCGGTCCCGCTGTCCACGAAGGGCACGAAGAGGTCGATCGCCTGGAGCCCGCCTTCGGCGGCGAGATCGTAGGCCAGGTCGCAGTCCTCGGCGACCTCGCACGTCACGATGCCGGAGCTGGCGGAGAGCTGGGGCGACTCGTCCTCGGCGGGCTGCTCGCCCGACCACACGACGGTGACCGAACACGCCGACCCGGCGGCGTCGAGCCAGCCGTCGTCCAGGCACGGCGGCAGGTCGCCGCAGGCCGTGCCATCGACCTCGAACTGCTCCGGGACCGAGAAGCCGGTGATCCGGACCCGGGCGGCGTCCGGCAGCTGGCCGCCGGTCCAGTTCACACGGGCGCAGGCGGGGTTCGCCTCTGAGAAGTCCACCGAGTCGCCCCCGATGGGCAGACCCGGAAGCTCGACGGACGCGCCCCCGCCGCCGGCGTCGCCCTCGTCCGGGTTGTCGACCTCCTCCGGCGCGGGCGAGTCGTCGCCGGAGTCGCCGGAGTCGCCGGCGTCCCCGGAGCCCCCGTCGGAACCCCCGTCCGTACCAGCCCCGACGTCGGGCGCGGGCTCGCCGCCCGCGAGGGGGTCGCCGCCACACCCCGCGAGCGCGAGTACGACGAGCAGCAAGATCATGGGTAGCCGGCGCATCTCATCCTCCTCGCCGTGCGGGGACCGTTCCCTCCATAGGCGAAGAGCGCGCCGGGCGGCCCCCAGATACCTCCCGGGCCGGATTCCAGCCCGTTAGCGTTCGCTGAGCCTGCACCAGGCGCATGCCCAGCGCACCCTAAGCACCAGGACAGGCCTGAGGTGGCCCGGGCCGGCTGATCCGGGTCACTGATGTGCGCTGCGCGACCGCCATGTGACTGCGCAGCACACACTAGGGAGCATGTAGCGTGGCGAGCCGATGAGCACCCCGACCCTGCGCGACCTCAACCGGGCGACCTTGCACCGGCAGTTCCTGCTCGAGCGCGCGACAGGACCTGTCGCCGACGTCATCGGCCGGCTCGCCGGGCTGCAGGCCCAGCACGCGACCTGGCCGTACGTCGCCCTCTGGACGCGGCGCGACCACACCGACCGCCGGGAGGTCGAGGCCGCCCTCACCGACGCCGGCGTCGTCAAAGCCACCCTGATGCGGACCACCCTGCACCTCGTCGACGCCTCGGACACCCACGCGTTCGACGCGATGTCCGCCCAGCCGCGACTGGCGAACTGGCGGGCGAGCGCGCAACGGGCCGGCCTGGACCTACCCGCCCTCAACGCCGAGACCCGCGCGTTCTGCAGCGAGCCGCGCACGGTCGCCGAGATCGAGGCCTACCTGGCCGGCCTGCACCCCGACATCGAGCCGAGCCGGCACATCCCCGGCGGGGTCCGCAACGCCTGGTTCCGGCTGGCCACGGCCGGAGGCGGACTGGTGCACGTCCCGCCGAGCGGGTTCTTCGCCGAGCACGGGAAGCCGTCGTACGTCGACATCGACCGCTGGCTCCCTCACGCCGGCCCGCCGCCGGACGACGCACTGCGGACCGGGATCGAACGGTTCCTCGCCGCCTACGGTCCCGCCACCCTCCCCGATCTCATGCAGTGGTCCGGGCAGCACCGGGTCGGCCTGATGCGCGCCGCGGTCAGGGCGCTCGGCGACCGGATCGTCGAGTACGACGGGCCGGACGGCGCGACGTACCTCGACCTGGCCGAGCTTGAGCCGGCCCCCTCAGACGCGCCGGCCCCTCCCCGCTTCCTCGCCCGGTGGGACAGCCTGCTCATCGCCTACGCGCGACCGACCCGCGCGCGGCTCCTCGATCCCGCGCACACCGCCGCGATCTACAAGAAGAACGGCGACGTCCTGCCGACGTTCCTGGTCGACGGGTTCGTCGCGGGCGTGTGGTCCGTCGCGACCGAGGGGAGCCGGGCGGTGCTGACCGTCGAGCCCTTCGCCGCCGTACCCACGGATGCCCGCGCCGCCCTGACCGAGGAGGCGGAGCGCCTGGTCAGGTTCGCGGCGCCCGAGGCGGACGACCACGAGGTCGCCTGGACCGACTGACCCGGTCACTAATGTGCGCTGCGCGACCACTATGTGACTGCGGAGCACACACTAAGGAGCATGCGACCCCGAACGGGGCCTGGCTCGCGGCAGGCAATCTTTGCGTTTCCTGTGTGAGCGCGGGGTCGCGCTGCCACGATGACGAGAACAGCAAGGCAAAGCCCCGATGCGGAGGTGCACGATGACTGTTCTCCACGGTTCGGTACGTCGGCTCCCACCGCTCCTCGTCGTACTCGTGCTCTGGTTGCTCGTGCCCGCCGTCCCGGCCACGGCCGACAGCCCGCCGACCCTCATCCCAGAGTGCGCCGTCGCGGCGACCCTGGTCGAGGACGGCCGGCCGCAGGACGCCGTCGCTCTCATCGAGGAGGTACGGGAGAAGACGGGCGATCGGTCAGCCTGCGCGGGAGAGCTCGAAGCGGCGTCGAGCGCAGGCGGCGAGGCGCGCGCCCTGCTCGACGAAGCCAACCGACGCGCCCAGGACCGGGACTGGGCCGGCGCCCAGGCCTGGGCGGAGAGCGCCCTGGAGAAGGACTCCGACCTGGCCGGCGCGCAGGCCCTCCTCGACCGGGCGAAGGCACGCCAACTCACCGGCGCCAACCCGCTCTCCTACGTGGCCGATGCCTGGGCGACGTGGCTCGGCGGCAGCGGCAAGCAACTGGCTGAGCTGCTGTCATCCGCGGTGCTGGTGGGCGCGATCATCCTGGTGCTCGCGCGGCTGTCGCTCCTCCTGCCGTGGTCGGACCGCCGCGACCGGTGGTCCCGCACGACGCATCTGCGCAACTCGAAGCTGCGCTGGTTCCTGCTGCTCGCCGCGGCGCTCCTGACGCCGGTCCTCACGCCGTTCGCGTTCACGCGGACCACGGAGTCGCCCGCCCTGTGGCTCGCCGTCGTGGTCACGCTGCTCCTGGTGGTCGTGCTCGTGTCGGCGATCGCGGCGACGGCGGCGTGGCTGTACCAGCGGCAGCGGGTGACGATCCAGTGCTTCACCAGCGGCAAGGCCGACGAGGGCGAGGCCAAGGCCGCCGACATCGTCACTCACCTGCGGCAACTCGGGGCTGCCCCGCCGCGGGGCCTTCAGATGCCGATCGGCGCGGACGTCGACGCCCTCAAGGGCTCCAACATCACCGAAGGCGGCTGGCCGACCTGGCTCGGCAAGCTCGTCACGCTCCTCCAGAACGCGCTGTCGGTCACCCCCTGGCGGGTTCGCGTCGACTTCGGCGAGGGCGAGGGCGACGACAGCGAGACGACCGTCGTCATCTCACGGCACGGCCGCACGATCGCCTCCACCCGCGTCAAGCACACGCCGGTGGGCGCCGACGGTCCGTCCGTGGAGCCCGCGAAGCTCGTCGCCGCGTTCACCCTGATGGTGCTGTCCAAGGCGTACGGCGGGTTCGACGGCCTCAACGGCGCGACCAGCTGGCGCTCCGTCGGCCTTCAGTACGCCGCCAGCGACGAGCCCGACCGTGCCCAGAAGCTCCGACTCCTGGGCAAGGCGTGCGACCTCGACCCCGGGAATCGCGCCGCGCACTACAGCTTCCGGATGGCGAAGTACCGCAAGTCCACCGACGCCAGGGAGCTCGAGCTCGCCCGCGACTGGATGAAGCGGCTTGCGGACGACGTCCAGGGCCCCGA
>JBDHZS010000136.1:0-10312 GCA_039812025.1 Nocardioides sp.
CGGCGAAGCCGACCGCCGCGACCCCGGCGAGCGCGCCGGCGGCCGCGAGGCCGGCGACCGCCCCGGCCAGCAGCCCGGCGACCAGCGCGACGGGCAACCCGGCGAGGAAGGACAGCGCCGCCCCCGCCACGAGGACGATCCGCAGCTGCGGCCGCAGCAGGTCGGCCCGGTCCACCGGGCTGCTCGCCAGCCAGGAGACGGCCGCGGGCGGCGCCGACACCGGGCCGAGCAGGCGCGCCAAGCCGAGCAGCAGCGCCACGGCGACGCCGGCCACCAGCCACGGGAGCCACGACCGGGCCGTCACGCACGCCAGGCTCAGGCAGGCCCGGTCGGCCTCCCGGCTCATGCCGAGTACGACGTTGCCGAGCATCGCCCCGACCATCACCACGCCGAACAACCCGATGTAGTAGTCGGAGAGGACGTCCCACAGCGTCGCCGTGGCCCGCCCCCGGCGCCAGTCGCGGATCAGCGCGCGGAGCTCTCGGGCCTCTCCACCGTCAGCCGCCAAGATCCAACACCTCGTCGGCGACCGCCTCGATCAGCGCGGGCGAGTGGCTGGCGAAGAGGATGGCGAGGCCGTCCTCCTTCTCCTTCGTGAGCCGGTCGGCCAGCCATTCGGCGCCCTCGGTGTCCAGGCGCGCCTCGGGTTCGTCGAGGACCAGCAGCCTTCGCGGTCGCACGAACGCACTGGCCAGGGAGAGCCGCCGACGCTGCCCGGAGGAGAGCGTGGTCGGCAGCTGCCCCGACTGCGGGATCAGCTTGACCTCGCGCAGCACGTCGTCGACCACCGTCTCGGCGTCGGGCACCCGGTGGGCGGCGGCCAGCAGGTCGAGGTGTTCGACGACGCTGAGGTCGGGGAAGAAGTCGAGGTCGTCGAGGACCACGGCCACGTCGCGGCGCAGGCGGGACGAGCGCTCGTCGTACGGCGTCCCGTCGAAGGTCACCGTGCCCTTGTCCGGCTTGTCCAGGCCGGTGAGGCATCGCAGCAGCGTCGACTTGCCGGAGCCGTTGCGGCCGCGGAGCGCGATCGCCCGGCCGGGCGCGAGGTCGAGGTCGATCCGGTCGAGCACGGTGAAGTCGCCGTACCGTCGGGTCAGGCCCCGGACCCGGAGCAGCGGGGTGTCACTCACGCGGCGATCCTGCCACCTGCCGCGTAGGCTGAGGCCATGTATGTGCACGACGCGGCCTGGCTCTCGCTCGCGGTGGCGCTGACGGTGCTCGGCGTGGTGGCCACCTGGCTGGCCGCCCGGCGGGGCAGGACCGCGGGCGCGCTGACCGCCGCGGGCCTCACGCTGCTGCCGATGGCGCTGTATCTCACCGGGCTGCTGCGGCTGGTCGCGATCCTCATCGACCAGGCGATCGGGTTGCTGACGGGCTTCGTGTTCAGCCCGGTCGTGTGGTTCGGCCTCGGGCTCGGCGGGGTGGCCTGCCTGCTGATCGCGGCGGGCCGGATGGTGCGGCGCCGGGCGCGCGAGGCCGGGCCGGCGGCTGTCGGCGCTGCCCAGCCCAAGCCCAAGGCGGTTCCGAAGTCGTCCGCGAAGCCGGCGCCGCCGATCGACGACGAGTTCGCGGACATCGAGGCGCTGCTCAAGCGCCGGGGCATCGAGTGAACCCTGCGACGCTACGCGCGATCCTCGCCCACGCCGCCGAACGCCCGGCCACGCTCGGGACCAGCCGGCTGATCTGCGTCGACGGCCCCGCGGGCTCGGGGAAGACGACGCTCGGGGACGCGCTTGCCCAGGCGGCGTCGTACGGCGACCCCGACGCCGTCGTCGTCCTGCACATGGACGACTTCTACGAGGGCTGGGACGGCCTGACCCGCGGCATCGCCGACCGGCTGCTGCGCTCCCTGATCGCGCCGCTTTCTCGTGGCCGCGCTGCCCGCCTCGCGACCTGGGACTGGCACGCCGCCGCGTGGGGGCCCGAGGTCACCGTCGCCCCCGCGCCGCTGATCGTGCTCGAGGGCGTCGGGTCCGGGGCGCTGGCGTACGCCGAGTCGATCACCACCCTGGTCTGGGTGGACGCCCCCCACGAGGAGCGGATGGCCCGCGGCGTGGCCCGCGACGGCGCCTCGTTCGCCGCCCACTGGGAGTCCTGGGCGGTCCAGGAGCGCGACCTCTTCGCCGTCGAGCGCACCCGATCCCGCGCCCACCTCCACGTCGACGGCCTCGGCCACCTCGCCTGATCTGACTCCCGCCCGCGCCCCGCCCCTGCCGCTTCATCAAGTTATGCAGGCGGAGCATCACTCTTCGAGGCGTGTACGCCGCGAACAGTGCGCCTCGACCTGGCTAACTTGATGAAGCTGTAGCACCTGACCACGATCCCCCGTGCGCCGAGAGAGTCAGGCGAGCGCATCCAACTGCTCGACGGCGCGGGAGACGCCGTCCTCGGTGCGGAGTTGCTCCCCCAAGGCACGAGCCCGGACGGCTCGGGCGGGCTCGGTCGCCTCAGTGATCAAGGCGGTCAGCACATCGGCCGTGAGCTCGTGGCGCCGGATGGGCGCGGCGCCGACGCCGAGCTCGGAGACGCGCCGTCCCCAGAACGGCTGGTCCCCGATGTGCGCGACGACACCCTGGGGCACGCCGGCGACGAAGGCGGCGGCCGTCGTACCCGCTCCCCCGTGGTGGATCACCGCCGCGCAGTGCGGGAAGAGCCAGGAGTGCGACGTCGAGCCGACCACCCGCACGCCGTCCGGCAGCGACCCCGAGGAGAATCCCGCTCCGCCGGCGGAGATCACGCCCCGCCGTCCGGTCCGGGACAGCGCCTCCAGGATCAGGGCCATCGTGTCGTCCGCGTCGTGCGCGGACATCGATCCGAAGCCGACGTACACCGGCGGCTCCCCCGTCTCCAGGAACTCCGCGAGCGCAGGGTCCCCCGGCGCATCGGCCGTGTCGAGCAGCCAGTAGCCCGTGGCGACGTGCCCGGCGGGCCAGTCCGCGGGCGGGGGTACGACGGCGGGTGAGAACCCGAGCAGCGTCGGCGTGTCCCGGAAGACCTGGCGCACCCGGCGGCGGCGCTCGCGAGGCAGCCCGAGCAGCTCCCGCATCCGCACCCCGGGCAGCCGGAGCACCCCGCCGAGGAACCACGCCCCGATCGAGCCGGACGCCAGGTTGCGGCGCGACCACGCCTCGGGCACCGCAGGCTGGAGGCTCGCCCAGCCTGCGCGGGTCGGCTCGTACGGCGCCAGCAGCGCGATCACGTGGCGGGCGCCGGACGACTCGGCGAGGGCTTCCGCGGCGTACGCGGTCAACACCCCGGAGACAATCAGGTCGTGGCGCCCGACGAGCGCCGCGAGGTCGTCGGCCAGCGGGACGGCCCAGGTCCGGACGATCGAGCGGAAGCGATGCAGCTCGACGAACGGTTGTGGCTGCTGTGCCCGAGCCAGGTGCGGCCGAGCTCGGAATCCATCAGCTCGGCGGCGCTGGAGCCGAGTGCCTCGAACCCCAGCCCGTGCTCGGTGGCCAGCCCCGCGAAGTCGGGCGTCGAGGCGACCGTCACCTCGTGTCCGGCGCCGCGCAGTCCCACCCCGAGCGCGACCAGCGGCTGGACGTCGCCTCGCGATCCGACCGCGATCAGGAGCACCCGCATCCCGGCAGCGTAGCGATCCGGCTAGGGTGGCGCTCGTGATCCCACCGAGCGGCGAACAGTTCGAGATCGCCGCCGGGGGCTACCGGGCGGTGATCACCGAGAGCGGCGCCGCGCTGCGCGAGCTGACCTACCAGGGCCGCCCGCTGCTCGACGGCTTCGGCAGCAACGAGCAGGCCGGCGGCGGCCGCGGCCAGGTGCTGATCCCCTGGCCGAACCGGATCCGCGACGGCCGCTACGACTTCGACGACCGCAGCCAGGTGCTCGGCCTCACCGATCGCGCCTACGGCAACGCCTCCCACGGGCTCGTCCGCTGGGCCGCATGGACCGTCGAGGAGCACACGCCTGTGTCGGTCTCGCTGATCTACCGGCTGATGGCGCAGACCGGCTACCCGTGGTCACTCGAGCTGCGCATGGTCTACGACCTGTCCGCCGACGGGCTGACCGTCACGCACTCGGCCACCAATCTCAGCGCCGAGCGCGCGCCGTACGCCGCCGGCATGCACCCCTACCTCAGCGCCGGACCCGGCCCAATCGACGCCTGGGAACTCACCCTGCCCGCGTCCCAGCGGGTGCTCGTGGACGAGCGGCAGCTGCCCGCGGGGAGCGAGGCGGTCGACGGTACGCCGTACGACTTCCGCATCTCGCGCCCGATCCGCGAGACCGTCTTCGACCACCCGTTCACCGGCCTGGAGCGCGACGAGGAGGCACGGGCGACCGTCGAGCTGCGCGATCCCGCGACCGGGCTCGGGGTCGCGCTGTGGGTCGACGGCCTGCACGACTGGCTCCAGGTCTTCAGCGAGCCCACCGCCCGGAGGTCACTCGCCGTCGAGCCGATGACCGCGCCGCCCGACGCCTTCAACAGCGGCACGGGCCTCGTCGTACTCGATCCCGCCGACTCCGACGGCGACGAGTTCACCGCCTGCTGGGGCATCCGGGCCCTGGTCTGACCCGACCCCAACGTTTGCTCCCTTTCGAGCAGTCTGCTCCCCCTACCAATGGGTGCAGACTGTCCAAAAGGGAGCAAACACATCAAAAACGGTCTCACCACGTCCAGACTGTCGGTGTCACCGTCTAGCTTGCTGTCCTGACGCAGCCAACCCGCGCGCAAGGCTTGACCAGGACATTAGCTGGAGGTAATATAGTGGGCGACAACTGGGAGATCATCCTGCTCGCCGAGGTCGAAGGCTGGTACCTGGACCTGTGCAGGCGAGACCCAGCGGTCGCAACCAAGGTCGAGCAGGCGATCGAGATGCTCGCCGACGAGGGGCCGGCCCTCGGACGCCCGTTCGTCGACAAGATCGTTCGCTCACGACACCACCACATGAAGGAGCTTCGACCGACTCGGAGTGACACTCACATCCGCATCCTGTTCGCGTTCGACCCCGAACGCCAGGCAATCCTCCTGGTCGCAGGCGACAAGGCCGGCAACTGGAGGAAGTGGTACGACGCGAACGTCTCCGTAGCAGATCAGAGGTATGACAGATGGCTGAAGCAGCAGCGAAAGGATCCGGGCCCATGACCGGCAACCGACCGCTCGGCAGGTCGTGGAGCGAGGTCAAGCGTGACGCCATCGCGGCAGGTCTCACGACCCACGATCGGATCGACACGGCGCGGGAGCGAGCCCAGGACGAGTTGCGCGCCTACCGACTCGCGGAGATCCGCAAGCACTCGGCCGCCACCCAGCGCGAGATCGCGGAACGAATGCGGGTGACCCAAGGCCGCGTCTCCCAGATCGAGTCGGGGCAGTTGGAGACCTCAGAGCTGGGCACGCTTCGCAGCTATGTCGAAGCGCTTGGCGGCACGCTCCGGGTTGTCGCCGACTTCGGGGACGTGTCACTGACCATCGCGGATTGACTCGACAGCGGCGGCAGGCCGTGTCGTGCGCGGAGTTCATCGACGCTCAGGGTCTCGCCGTCGTCGTACTCGCGATCACCGTCGGCGAGGTCATCGCGGATGCCCGGCTGCTGCAGCCAGAACGCCGTCTCCTGCGCGGATTCGAAGTCGCCGGCAGACATCAGGCTGCCCGGTCGATGAGGGCCCGGATGTCGTGGACGGCGTCGCGGGCGCGGGGGCCGTCAGAGGCCTGGATGGCGATGACGGAGACGCTGGTGCCGTCGGCGAGGTCGAGGACGGCCCAGGGGGCGCCGACGGGCATGGTGATCCCGAGCACCTGCGCCCAGGCGAGTTCGCGGCGCCGGTAGCCGTTGATCACGACGAGCCCCTGCTCGGTGGCGTCGACGCGGCACCGTGCGAGCGCGAAGACGACTGCCCCGCCCATCGCGTAGAGGATCAGCACGATGACGCCGGAGGCCGGGTGGATCCGGGAGCGGATGTCCTCGCCGAGCAGCACCCACGACGCGCCGCTGATCAGGAGCAGCGCGCTGAAGAGGAACCAGGCCGCGAACCGGGTCCCGAGCGGCCGCCAGCGCCTGGGCAGGTCAGAGTCGGCAGGCATGGATATCTGTCACCAGGATGCCTCGCGCGCCGACGTCGTACAACCGGTCCATCAGCCGCTGCGCGCCCGCCCGCGGCACCATCGCCCGGACCGCGACCCAACCCTCGCGGCGCAGCGGCGAGATCGTCGGGCTCTCGATGCCGGGCGTGAGCGCGATGGCCGCGGTGACGTCGGCCTCGGCGATGTCGTAGTCCATCATCACGTAGGCCCGCGCGACCAGCACGCCCTCGATCCGGCGCCGGAACACCTCGAAGCCCTCCGGGTCCGGGTTGTCGGCGCCGGTTATCAGCACCGCCTGGGAGTCCAGCAGCGACTCGCCGAAGGTCTCCAGGCCAGCGGCGCGCAGCGTGCTGCCGGTCTCCACGACGTCGGCGATCACGTCGGCCACGCCCAGCTGGATGCTGGTCTCCACCGCGCCGTCGAGGCGGACCACCTCGGCGGAGATCCCCCGCTCAGAGAGGAAGGAGCGGACCACACCGACGTACGACGTGGCGATCCGCTTGCCGGCAACGTCCCCGGGTTCGGAGTACTCGCCCACGGGACCCGCGAAGTAGAACCGCGACCGCCCGAAGCCGAGGTCGAGCGCCGACTCGGCCTTCGCGCCGGAGTCCAGGAGCAGGTCGCGGCCGGTGATGCCGACGTCGAGCGTGCCCTCGCCGACGTAGAGCGCGATGTCGCGCGGGCGCAGGTAGAAGAACTCGACGCCGTTCTCCGCGTCGATGAGGGTGAGCTCCTTGGCGTCGTGACGCTGCCGATAGCCGGACTCGACGAGGATCTCGGCGGCCGCCACGGAGAGGGCGCCCTTGTTGGGGACCGCCACGCGCAGCAGGCGGTTGTCGGGTAGCTGGGTCATCGTGCCTCTCACAGGTGTGCGTAGACGTCGTCGAGCTCGAGTCCGGCGGCGAGCATCAGCACCTGTGCGTGGTAGAGCAGCTGGCTGATCTCCTCCGCGGCGCGCTCGCGGCCCTCGTGCTCGGCGGCCATCCAGGACTCGGCGGCCTCCTCCACGAGCTTCTTGCCGATCGCATGGACGCCGGCATCCAGCGCCGCCACGGTCCCCGAGCCCTCCGGCCGGGTCCGGGCCTTCTCGCTGAGCTCGTCCCAGAGTCCTTCGAACGTCTTCACGGTCCGCCAGCCTAGGTCAGGCCAGCGCCGCGAGCGTGCGCACCATCGAGATGGCGGCGTGGGCGGCCTCGTAGCCCTTGTCCTCCACCGAGCCCTCCAGGCCCGCGCGGTCGAGGGCCTGCTGCTCGTTCTCGCAGGTCAGCACGCCGAAGCCGATCGGCTTGCCGCGGTCGAGCGCGACCCGGGTGAGGCCGTCGGTGGCGGCCTCGCAGACGTACTCGAAGTGCGGCGTACCGCCCCGGATCACGACGCCGAGGGCCACCACCGCGTCGTACGAACGCGCGGCTGCGTCGGCTGCGACGGGCAGCTCGAACGTGCCCGGCACCCGGACGACGTCGATCGCGGCGACGCCGGCCTCCTCGCACGCCCGCCGTGCGCCGCCGATCAGGCCGTCCATCACGACGGTGTGCCAGCTCGCGGCGACGACCGCGACGCGCAGACCGCTGCCGTCGAGCTGGGTGGGTTCGGGGGCTCCGTGGCCGCTCATCGGGTTCCTCTCGTGGGCAGGTCGGGCAGGGCGTGGCCCATCCGGTCGCGCTTGGTGGTCAGGTAGGCGAGGTTGTGGTCGTTGGGGTGGGTGGTCAACGCCACCCGCTCGGCGACCGCGACCCCGAACTCCTCCAGGGACGCCGTCTTGTCCGGGTTGTTGGTGAGCAGCCGCACGGAACCCACGCCGAGGTCGCGGAGGATCTGCGTCGCCGTACCGTAGTGGCGCGCGTCGGCCGGGAGGCCGAGCTCGAGGTTGGCGTCGACCGTGTCGCGGCCGGCGTCCTGGAGCGCGTAGGCCTGGAGCTTCGCGACGAGCCCGATCCCCCGGCCCTCGTGGCCGCGGAGGTAGACGATCACGCCGCGGCCCTCGGCCTGGATCCGCGCCATCGCCTCGTCCAACTGGGGGCCGCAGTCGCAGCGGTCGCTGCCGAAGACGTCGCCGGTCAGGCATTCGGAGTGGACGCGCGTCAGCACCGGCTCTTCGCCGGACAGGTCGCCGCAGACCAGCGCGAGATGCTCGGAGCCGTCGATGGTGATCCGGTAGCCGTAGGCGGTGAAGTCGCCGTGCCGGGTCGGCAGCCTGGTCACGGCGACCCGGTCGACGTGGCGCTCGTGGCGGCGGCGGTAGCGCACCAGCGCCTCGATCGAGATCAGCTTCAGCCCGTGCTCGTCGGCGAAGTCGCGCAGCTCCTGGCCGCGCTTCATCGTGCCGTCGTCGTTCACGATCTCGACCAGGACGCCCGCCGGGTTCAGGCCAGCGAGCCGCGCCATGTCGACCGCGGCCTCGGTGTGGCCGCGCCGCACCAGCACACCGCCCTCCCTGTAGCGCAGCGGGAAGACGTGGCCGGGCCGCGTGACGTCCCAGGGCTCGGTCGCGGAGTCCGCGAGCACCTTGACGGTCCGCGCCCGGTCGGTCGCGCTGATCCCCGTGCTCACGCCGAGCCGCGCGTCGACGGAGATCGTGTACGCCGTGCGCAGCCGGTCCTTGTTGTGCGGGGTCATCAGCGGGATCTCGAGGCGGTCCAGCGCCGCGCCGGTCATCGGCACGCAGATCACGCCGCTGGAGTGGCGGATCGTGAAGGCCATCAGCTCCGGGGTCGCCTTGGAGGCGGCGAAGATGATGTCGCCCTCGTTCTCGCGGTCCTCGTCGTCGACGACCACGACCGCCTTGCCGGCGCGGATGTCGGCGATCGCGTCCGCCACCGGGTCCATGCGCAGGCCGGGGTGGTCCTCAGCATCGTTCATCGGGCGTCATTCCTCCTCGTCGTTGTCGCTGTCGTTGTCGCTGTCGGCCCAGGTCAGGAGCCGTTCGACGTGCTTGGCGATCACGTCCACCTCGAGGTTGACCGGCTCGCCGGGTCGTTTGGTGCCGAGCGTGGTCCGCGCCAGCGTCTCGGGGATCAGGCTGACGCTGAACCGGTCCATGCCCGCGTCCACGACCGTCAGGCTCACGCCGTCGACGGTGATCGAGCCCTTCGCGACGACGTACCTTCCCAGGCCATCTGGGAGCGAGATCTCGACGACCTCCCAGTGGTTGCCGGGGGTACGGCGCAGGATCTCGCCGACGCCGTCGACGTGGCCCTGGACCAGGTGGCCGCCCAGCCGGGTCGTCATCGTGACGGCGCGCTCGAGGTTGACCGGGGTGCCGGGCGCGAACTCGCCGAGCGTGGTCTTGCTCAGGGTCTCGGCCATGACGTCGGCGGTGAAGGTCTCGCCGTCCAGTTCGGCGACGGTGAGGCAACAGCCGCTCACGGCGATCGAGTCGCCGAGGCTGGCGTCGCTGGTCACGAGCGGTCCTGCGATCGTGAGCCGGATGGCGTCCGTCTGATCCTGGATCGACGCCACGCTGCCGAGCTCCTCGACGATGCCGGTGAACATCAGGGTTCCTCCCTAAGTCTCAAGCTCAACTTGACGTTGATGGTGTCGTGCTCATCGGCGAGGGGCAGTACGACGACCTCGCTCACGGTGAGCCGCAACGCGTCGGCGATCGTGGTGATTCCGAGGTCGGCGACGGCGTTGCGGCCGGCGCCGAGCAGGGTCGGGGCGACGTACGCGACGATCTCGTCCACGAGGCGGGCGGTGACGAACGCGGCCGCCAAGGTGGGGCCGCCCTCCAGGAAGACGTGGCGGCGCTCTCGGTCGTGCAGCTGCGCTAACGCCTCGTGCGGGTCGCGGGTGCGCAGGTGGAGGGTCTCCGCAGCATCATCGAAGATCCGCCGGCCGGGGTCGAGGTCGCGCTCCCCCATCACGACCCGCAGCGGCTGGCGCTCCAGGGGCTCGCCCGCGGAGTCGCGGACCGTCAGCCACGGGTCGTCGACGGCGACGGTGTTGGTCCCGACGAGCATGGTGTCGCATTCGGCGCGCAGCCGATGGGCGTCCTCGCGGGCGGTCCTGCTGGACACCCAGCGCGAGGTGCCGTCGGCGGCGGCGCTGCGGCCGTCCAGGGTGGTCGCGAACTTCCAGGTCACGAAGGGCCGGCCCGTCGTCACGGCGTGGGTCCAGGCCCGATTGACCCGCAAGGCTTCCTCGGCCAGGAGCCCGCTCTCCACCTCGACGCCAGTGCGCCGGAGCCGCTCGGCTCCCCCGCCCGCGACCGGGGTGGGGTCGGCCTGGGCATAGACCACGCGTCGTACCCCCGCCTGCAGCAGCGCGTCG
>JBDHZS010000137.1:0-10190 GCA_039812025.1 Nocardioides sp.
TGGAGGGCAAGAACGTCGTGGTCGTCGGCGCCAGCAACATCGTCGGCAAGCCGATGGGGCTGATGCTCATGCACGACGAGGCCACGGTCTCGATCTGCCACGCCAAGACCCGCGACCTGGCCCAGTTCACGATCCTGGCCGACATCCTGGTCGTGGCCGCCGGCGTCCCGAACCTGATCCGCGGCGAGATGGTGCGCTCCGGCGCGGTGGTCATCGACGTCGGGATCAACCGGCTGCCCGACGGCTCTCTCACCGGCGACGTCGACTTCGAGGCGGTCCGCAAGAAGGCCTCCCACATCACGCCCGTGCCCGGCGGCGTCGGCCCGATGACGGTGACGATGCTGCTGGAGAACACGATCGTCGCCGCCGAGCGCAAGACCGAGGCCGCCACCGCGGCCCTCGGCGTCTAGCCCACGCCGTACCCCTCCTCTCCCGCAGCCCCCTTGCCGAGTGCGGGATTTGTGTCGTTCTGAGTGCTCATAGCGACACAAATCCCGCATTCGGCCAGCTTGGGCGGGTGGGGAAGTGCGCGGGTCAGCCGCCGGCGACGGCGGGGATGACGGAGACCTGGGCGCCGTCGGGCGTGGCGGTCTCGAGCAGGTCGAGGAACCGGACGTCGTCGTTGCCGACGTAGACGTTGACGAAGCGCCGCAGCGCGCCGTTGTCGTCGAGGATCCGGGCCCGGATGCCCGGGTACGACGTGTCGAGATCATCGAGTACGGCGCCCAGCGTGGCGCCGGTCGCGCTCACCTCGGACTCGCCGCCGGTGTAGGTGCGCAGGATCGTGGGGATGCGGACGGAGACGCTCATGGCTCGATGACCTCCTGGATGCCGGTGGCCGCGAAGGCGGCGTAGGTGGGTTCGATGGTGGCGGCGGGGCCGACGTGGCTGGAGACGGCCTCCAGCGTCTTGAGGCCCATGCCGGTGTTGATGACGACGGTCTCGGCGGTGGGGTCGAGCTGGCCGGTCTCGACGAGTTTCTTCAGCACGCTGACCGACGTCCCGCCGGCGGTCTCGGTGAAGATCCCCTCGGTGCGTGCGAGCAGGATGATCCCCTGGCGCACCTCCTCGTCGCTGACGTCCTCGACCGCGCCACCGGTACGACGGCAGATGTCGAGCACGTAGATGCCGTCGGCCGGGTTGCCGATCGCGAGGCTCTTGGCGATCGTGTCCGGGCGCACCGGCCGGACCACGTCGGTGCCCTCCTTGAAGGCGGTGGCCACGGGCGAGCAGCCGGTCGCCTGGGCGCCGAAGATCTTGTAGGGCTTGTCCTCCACCAGGCCGAGCTTGATCAGCTCGCCGAAGGCCTTGTCGACCTTGGTGAGCTGCGAGCCGGAGGCGACGGGGATCACGACCTGGTCGGGCAGCCGCCAGCCGAGCTGCTCGGCGATCTCGAAGCCCAGCGTCTTGGAGCCCTCGGCGTAGAACGGCCGCACGTTGACGTTGACGAACGCCCAGCCGTCCTCCTCCCCCGCGATCTCGGAGGCGAGCTTGTTGACGTCGTCGTAGTTGCCCTCGACGGCGACCAGCCGGTCGGTGTAGATCGCCGAGTTGACCTTCTTGGGGTGCTCGAGGTTGCTCGGGATGAAGACGACCGTCCGGATCCCGGCCCGGGCGCCGGCGGCGGCGACCGCGTTGGCGAGGTTGCCGGTGGACGGGCAGGCGAAGACCTTGGCGTGCAGCTCGCGGGCGGCGCTCAGCGCGCAGGCGACCACCCGGTCCTTGAAGGAGTGGGTGGGGTTGGTCGAGTCGTCCTTGACCCACAGGGTGCTCAGGCCCAGCTCGCGGGCGAGGTTGTCGGCGCGCAGCAGCCGGGTGAAGCCCGGCTCGGTGTTGGGCGAGTCCTCGATGTCGTCCGGCACCGGGAGCAGCGCCTTGTAGCGCCAGATGTTCCGGGGCCCGGCCTCGATCTGCTCGCGGGTCACCGACTGGTAGTCGTAGGCGACCTCCAGGGGCCCGAAGCACTCCATGCAGGCGTAGTGGGGGCCCAGCTCGACCCGGTTGCCGCACTCGCGGCAGGCGAGCCCGACCGCGTTGCCGAAGGCCCGCTCTCGCAGCCCGGGCGTCGTCGTACAGTCCGCAGTCTCGACCACGGTTGCGCTCATGAGTTCCCTCCTCATCTACCCCGGGCGACCTTCGCACGGGCCGGAATTGGCACCACTCCGCAGGACCCCTCGCGGGGCTCGGCGGCGGTTGCCGGGACGTCGACGGGCCGTTCCCTCAGTCCCTCTGGATGAGCCGGGTCCAACCCTACGTTCGCTGTCTCGGCATCCGTGTGGGGGGTCCGCGATCCGGACGTGCCACAGTGGGGGGCATGCAGTCGACGACCAGGCAGGTCAACGCTCGGTACGACGCGTTGGCGCGAGCCGCCGGCGCGGTCGTGGTCGGACTCGACATGGACGGCACCCTGTCGCCGATCGTCGACGATCCCGAGCTGGCCCACATCCACCCCGACGCCCCCGACGTCCTGGTAGGGCTGTCGGAGGTGGTGCGAGCGGTGGCGATCATCACCGGGCGGCCGGCCCGGCAGGCGCTCGCGCTCGGCGGCCTCGACGAGGTCGGCGAGGCGATGGCCGCCCACGGCAAGGTGCTCTACGTCTTCGGTCAGTACGGCAACGAGCGCTGGTCCTCGACGCGGCGCCGGATCGTCACCCCGCGGCCGCCGGGGGGCCTGGCCGGCTTCCTGCGGGAGCTGCCGCGGCTGCTGCGCACCGCCGACGCGATCGACACCCGGGTGGAGGAGAAGGGCCTCGCGGTCGGCCTGCACACCCGGCGGCTGCCGGACCCCGCGGGCACCCTGACCCGGCTGTCGTCCCCCGTGACGGAGGCGGCGGCGAGGCACGGCCTGGCCGTGGAGCCCGGCCGCTTCTGCCTGGAGGTCCGGGCGCCGGGCGTCTCCAAAGGCGACGCCGTCCGCGCGATCAGCAGGGAGGTCGGGGCATCCGGGTTCCTCTTCGCGGGCGACGACCTGGGCGACGTGGCGGCCTACGACGCGGTCGACGAGATGCGCGCGCACGGCCGGCCGACGCTGCTGGTCGCCTCGACGGCGGGCACCGAGGCCAGCCCGCTGGCGCACCGCGCGGACATCGTCGTCCCGGGCCCGGACGGGGTGCTGGACCTGCTGCGGCGGTTCACCGCCGACGCGTTGGCCGCCCGGAAGTCACCGGCGCCGCGGCTGCGGTTCGAGCCGGACCTCGCCCGGGACTCGGCTACGCCGCATCGGCGGTGAGCACGACGGTGAGCACGTCGTGGCGCATCGGGTCGACGGCCGGCATCGTGCGCTCGATCCCGAGGTCGAGAGCCAGCTGCTTGCCCGCCTCCTCAAGCCGCGCGGGGTAGTAGACCGTCGAGGCGGGGATCGTGCCGTACCAGTTGTCGGAGCCCACGACCTGCCAGCCGATCGACGCCGCGGTGGCGCCCACCTGGCCGGCCAGGCCGGTGATGCCGGAGTTGTTGTAGACCTCGACGTACACCTCGTCGCGGCGCAGCGCCTGCTTCTTCTTGGGCTTGGTCTTCTTCTTCGGCGTGGCCGACGGCTCGGTGGTCGGCGAGCTCGACGGGGAGGGCGTGGGGGTGCTCGAGATCGGGACGGCCTGCTCGGTCTCGGCCGGGTCGTTGGTCGCCCAGAAGGCGACGCCGGCCATCACGACGGCGAGGACGCTGAGCATCACCAAGCCGGACGGGTGTGCCATGCCGTGGTCGGTGCGCTGAGGGAGCGGGCGCATGGGTGCCGTCCTAGATCTCGAAACCGAGCCGGCGCGCGGAGCGCTGGCGCTGGCGGGCGGCCCGCAGCCTGCGGAGGCGGCGGACCAGCAGGGGGTCGGCCTCGAGCGCCTCGGGGGTGTCGATCAGCGCGTTGAGGACCTGATAGTAGCGAGTCGAGCTCATCGCGAACCGCTCGCGGATCGCGGCCTCCTTGGCGCCGGCATACTTCCACCACGCGCGCTCGAACTCCAGGATCTGGCGATCGCGGTCGCTGAGGGCCGGCGCGTCGGTGCTGGTGACCTTGCGGGCGGGGTCCATGCGTGGCTCTCCCGGGGGACGACGGTGGTTGCCGCCCACTGTAGGCGACGAATCACAGCATTGTCATTCCCCTGGCCGGGGCGTTTCGCGACGGGGGCCGACCGCGCCCGCTCCCGACCGCTACGGTGGCGTCATGTCGCCGGCCACGATCCAGTCCCCCGTCCGATCCGTTGGGGCATCGTCGCGACGGGCGGTATCGCGCGAGCGTTCGCCACCGACCTGCGGCTCGTCCCGGATGCCGTGCTCGGCGCGGTCGGATCCCGCAGCCTCTCCTCCGCGCAGGCGTTCGCGGCGCAGTACGGCGTCGAGCGCGCCCACGGCTCGTACGAGGCCCTGGTCGCCGACCCGGAGATCGACGTGGTCTACGTCGCCTCGCCGCACAGCCACCACCGCGAGCACGGCCTGCTGGCGCTCGCCGCGGGCAAGCCGGTGCTGGTGGAGAAGCCCTTCGCGATGACCGCCGCCGAGGGCGAGGAGCTCGCGACCGCCGCGCGGGCGGCCGGGCTCTTCTGCATGGAGGCGATGTGGATGGCCTGCCACCCCGTGATCCGCGCGGTCCGCGACGGGCTCGCCGCGGGCCGCTTCGGCGAGCCCCGGCAGGTCACGGCGAGCCTCGGCTTCAGGGTGGCCGGCGACCCGAGCCGCCGCATGGTCGACCTCGCGCTGGGCGCCGGCTCGCTGTTGGACATGGGGGTCTATCCGCTAACGTTCGCCAACCTGATGCTCGGCCCGCCCAGCGACCTGGAGGCCCTGGCCACGCTCTCGCCCGCCGGATACGACGAGGACATCGCGATCATCGGCCGGCACCGGCCGAGCGCGCTGTCGCTGTCGTCGGCGTCGATGACCTCCCAGGTGCCGCGGACCGCCGCGATCGCCACCACCGAAGGCCGGATCGATCTCCCGCTCCCCTTCCACCACGCGCCGTACGCGACCTGGACGCCCCTGGTCGACGGACGCGAGTCGGAGGCCCCCGAGCGGATCGACGGCCTCGGGCCCCTGATCGGCACCGGGCTCGGCAACGAGGCCGCAGAGGTGATGCGCTGCCTGCGCGCCGGGGAGACCGAGAGCCCGCTGGTGCCGCTGGACCGGACGCTGGCCATCATGCGCCAGATGGACCAGATCCGCGCGCAGGTCGGGCTCCGGTACGCCGCCGACGGATGAGGCCCGCCCGCGGCCGCCCCGGCAGGTAGGCGCCCGGTAGACCCCCGGCCGATAAAGGCCCGGCCGTTAAAGTAGGGCGATGAACAGCATGCGGCCCGCCGATCTGGTGATCGTGGCCAACCGGCTGCCGGTCGACCGGATCACCAACCCCGACGGCACCCGGTCCTGGCGCACCTCGCCCGGCGGTCTGGTGACCGCGCTGGAGCCGGTGATGCGGGCCAACGACGGCGCCTGGATCGGCTGGCCCGGGGACGCGGACGAGTCCGAGCCGTTCGTCACCGAGGACGGGCTCAGCCTGGTGCCGATCCCGCTGTCGGCGACGGACGTCGAGAAGTTCTACGAGGGCTTCTCCAACGCCACGCTCTGGCCGCTCTACCACGACGTCATCGCGAAGCCGGAGTTCCACCGCGACTGGTGGGACTCCTACGTCGCGGTCAACGAGCGGTTCGCCGCACGCGCCGCCGAGGTCGCGGCCGAGGGCGCGATCGTGTGGGTGCAGGACTACCAGCTGCAGCTGGTGCCGAGGATGCTCCGGGAGCTCCGGCCGGACCTGCGGATCGGCTTCTACCTGCACATCCCCTTCCCGCCCGCGGAGCTCTTCGCGCAGCTGCCGTGGCGCCGGCAGATCCTGGAGGGCCTGCTCGGCGCCGACCTGATCGGCTTCCAGCTCGGCGGCGGCGCCGCGAACTTCGTGCGGCTGGTCCGCTCGCGGCTCGGCCATCGCACCCAGCGGGACCTGATCTTCCTGCCCGACGAGCGGACGGTCCGCGCGGCGGCGTACCCGATCTCGATCGACGCGGCCGGCTTCGAGAAGCTCGCCCGCACGCCCTCGGTCGCGGCCCGCGCCGAGGAGATCCGCGAGGCGCTCGGCAACCCGCGCAAGGTCTTCCTCGGCATCGACCGGCTCGACTACACCAAGGGCATCTACGCCCGGCTGCGCGCCTTCGGCGAGCTCGTCGAGGACGGCGTGCTGAGCAGCGAGGACGCCGTGTTCGTGCAGGTCGCGACGCCGACCCGGGAGCGGGTGGAGGAGTACAAGACGCTGCGCGACGAGATCGACCGCCTGGTCGGCCGGCTCAACGGCGACCTCGGGCGGATCGGCCGGCCGGTGATCTCCTACCTGCACTCCAGCTTCCCGCGCGAGGAGCTGGCCGCGTTCTACCGGGCCGCCGACATCATGGTGGTCACGCCCTACCGCGACGGCCAGAACCTCGTCGCCAAGGAGTACGTCGCGTGCCGGCTCGGCGGCGACGGCGCGCTGGTGCTCTCGGAGTTCGCCGGCGCCGCGGAGGAGCTGCGCCAGGCGTGGCTGGTCAACCCGCACGACCTCAACGGGATGAAGGCGGCGCTCCTCAACGCCTACCAGGCGCCGCCGGCGGAGCTGACCCGGCGGATGCGCGCCATGCGGCGCCACGTGATGAAGAACGACGTGAGGCTCTGGGCGACCCGCTTCCTCGACGACCTCGCCCGCTGACGCGGGGCAGGCTCGAGGGCGCTCGCCCGGAAATGCGAAACGCGCCGGGCCGGCTCATCTGTGCGATGAGCCGACCCGGCGCGTCAGCTGCTGCTCAGCCCACCGGACGGGCGGTCTTGGCCTCGCCAGAGCGGTCCTGGAGCTTGATCCGGGACTTCTTGGCGCGCTCGGAGACGCCCTCGACCACGATCTGCACCAGGCCGTCGTCGAAGGTGGCGGCGATCTGGTCGCGCTGGGTCCCCTCGGGGAGGGTGATCGAGCGGCGAAACTCTCCGTAGTACCGCTCCCGGACGTAGTAGTCCGGCTCCTCGGTGTCCCCGCTGCCGGCGTCGATGTCGTCGAACTGACGGCTCCGTCGTCCGGAGACGGTCAGGATGCCGCTCGCGAAGTGCAGGTCGATGTCGGCGGGGTTGACCCCTGCCAACTCGACGCGGATCACGAGCCGGTCGCCCTGGACGAAGATGTCGGTCGTCGGCACCCAGGCACTGGTGTGGGTGCGCTCCTCACGGGCGTGCTCCCGGCCGAGGCCGGTCTCGCGCGCCCTGGTGAACTCACTGATGAGGTCGGTGATCCCGTAGAACGGGTTGTTGCGGTCTGCCATCTGGCACTCCTGATTCGATTCTTCCCGTTGCGGATCTACTAGTTCTCAAACAGGTTGCGCTGCTTGATGAACTCGCTGGCGACATCGGCCGGGTCGCGCCCGTCCAGGTCGACCGCGGCGTTCAGGTCGATCATCACCGACTGTGTCAACTGCTTGTTGACGGTGTTGATGACGCCCATGAACTTGCTGCTGCCCAGCGAGTCCAGCTTCTTCTCACCGATGACGAGCGCGGCGTGCTGGTAGCCGAAGAGTCCCTCGGTGTCCTCGAGCACGCGGTAGTCGCCGCTCTTGAGCTGCGGGTCGGTGGAGAAGATGTTCGCGGCGTCCACGTCGCCCTCGAAGAGGGCCACGAACCGGGCGTCGATCGCGACGGGCACGAACTCCGCGTTGGTCAGCCGGTAGACCGACTGCATGCCGGCGAAGCCCTGCTCGCGGTTCTCGAACTCGGGCCGGGCGCCGAAGGTGAACGAGTCGAGCTCGCGCAGGTCTTCGATCGTCCGCAGCCGGTTGCTCAGGGCGAAGGGGGTGGTGACCGCCACCGCGTCGGGGTTGCCGAACGGCGTCTCGTCGCTCATCACCTGGTCGCGCGACTCGTAGAAGTCCTGGGCCAGCTGGCTGACCTCCTCCCGCGACTTCCCGAGCACGTCCTCGCCGGCGAGGATCGTCGCCGTGAGGTCGACGTACTCGGGGTAGGCGTCGATGTCGCCGTCCTCGAGTTGAGCGTCGATGACCTCGGTGCCGCCGATGTTCTTGCGCAGCACGACCTGGAAGCCGTTCTGCTCCAGCGCCCGCTTGTAGAGCTCGCCCATGATGATCGACTCGGTGAAGTTCTTCGTCCCGAGCACCAGCCGCAGGTCCGCGCCTGCCTGCTGCTCCGACGCATCCTTCTCCTGGACCTCGCCGCATCCGGCGAGCACCACGGACGTCAACAGCACTGCGGCCGCACCGGCGACACTGCGCCTCAAGCGCGTCATGCGCCTCATCGCGCACCCTCCTCATTCGACTCGTTCGACTCCGCCACATCGGCCCCGACCGGCACCGGGTCGGGCGCCGTGGACACCAAGTGCCCGGCCTGATCCAGCTTCTCCTTCGGCCCGGACCGCGGGTCCGGCTCCTCGCGGAGCGCCTTGACCCAGTAGTACATCAGCGCGCACGCGATGATGATGAATGGTCCGGATCCCAGGATAGCTGCCTGTTGCAGACCCCCGAGGCCGCCGGCGAGCAGCAGCGCGCAGGCGATGCCGCCGAACAGCGCGCCCATCACGACCGTCACGATCTTCGGCGGCTCCAGGGCGCCTCGCGAGGCCATGGTCGCCAGGGTGATCGCCGCGGCGTCAGCCCCGCTGACGAAGAAGAGGACCATCAAGAAGACGCACAGCGCCGAGGTGAGGATCGGCACCGGCAGCACGTCCAACGTGGCGAAGAGCGCCATCTGCGGCGACTCGGCCACCGCGGCCAGCAGATCGGCGCGGCCGGTCTGCTGGATGTCGATCGCCGTCCCGCCGACCGCGGCGAACCACAGGAAGCCGAAGCCGGTCGGCGCAGCCATCACGCCGAGGATGAATTCGCGAATGGTCCGGCCGCGCGAGATGCGCGCGACGAACATGCCCACGAACGGACCCCACGAGTACCACCAGGCCCAGTAGAAGATGGTCCAGGCACCCATCCAGGTCTCGTCGCCCACGCCGGTCATCAGCGACATCGGGATCACCTGGATCATGTAGTTCCCGACCGTCTCCAGCATCAGCGACAGCACCTTCACCGTCGCGCCGCCCAGGAAGACGAAGAACAGGAACAGACCGATGGTGGCGAAGATGCCGAGGTCGGCCAGCTTCGACACGCCCTTCTCGACACCGGTGGTCGCCGAGATCAAGAACAACGTGGTGACCGTGATGACGATGAACACCGCGATGAGGTTGGTGTTGGGTGTGCCGAACAGATAGTTCAAGCCACCGCTCAACTGCAGGCCGTTCAGACCCAGCGAGGTCGCGACACCGAACGTGGTCGAGATGATGCCCAGCACGTCGATCAGGCGGCCCATCGGCCGCTCGGCCGCGTTGGGTCCCAGCACCGGCGTGAACGCCGAGCTCAGCAGCATCTTCGTGCCGCGCCGGTAGCAGAAGTAGGCCAGCGAGCCGCCCACGACGGCGTACATCGCCCAGCCGTTGAATCCCCAGTGGAAGTAGGTGAACTGCAGCGCGATGTTCACCGCTTCGTCGCTCTGCGGCTCGGCCAGGCCGTGCGGAGGCGCCTGCCAGTGGGTCAGCGGCTCGACCACGCCGTAGAACATCAGCGCGGACCCGAGGCCGGCCGAGAACATCATCGCGATCCACGTGAAGGTCCGGAAGTCCGGGGTGGAGTCATCCGCGCCCAGCCGGATGCGACCCCACGGGTGGATCATCAAGAAGATCGCGAACATCAGCACCGAGAAGGAGACGGCGATATAGAACCAGCCGAAGGTGCGGATCACCCAGGTCAGGAACGGGGTCAGCGTCGCAGAGAGGTTCTCCGGGGCCGCGACGCCCCAGGCCACGAAGGCCCCGATCACCGCCGCGGAGGGCAGGAAGACCCAGGGATCGACGACCTTCAGGCCGGTCCTCTCCTTCGCCTCAGTTTGTGAAGTCATACTCACTCCATCTTTTTGAAGAGTTCGATAGCGAGAATCTGAGCAGACCAGCACGGATCAGTCGCCCGGCGTCGGCGGCACCGACGCCGGGCTCCCCACGTCGTTGTCGGGAGCCGGCCCTTCATTGCAGGGGTCCGAGGGCGCGGGTGGAGCGAGCCCGAACCCACCCCGGCATGCCGGCGCGTCGAGTGGACCGGGCCCACGACTCGGCCCTTGGCACCGTGACGCTAGCAGCGCTTTACTTTTCACGTCAAGAGTTTCGAACTCCAAAGGTTCACGTTCCGGACGTCATGCGTGCGCATGCA
>JBDHZS010000138.1:0-10155 GCA_039812025.1 Nocardioides sp.
TCGGAAAGACCGAACACCTCCTGCTCGGTAACCCACGAGTCTTGTGCAGCGAGGCCCCGGCCCACACCCCCTCAAGCCAGAACCCCCACCCGACCACGGGGTCACTCCATACCGTCTACCGCGCCGGGAGGGTCAGTCGCAGGGGACGGGCCCGAGCGCGGCCTTGAGGGCCGGCGCGAGCTCGGCCATCGCGGCAGCGGGTCCCTCGGGGCGCTGGGAGGCCGGGACGGTGAGCTGGACGCGCGGCTGAGAGGGGGGTTCGCCCCCAGCGGTGGTGAGTACGACGGGCACGGACTGATCCCCGGCTGCCGCCTCCGAACTCAGCCAGCCGACACCCCCCACCTCGACGCACACCCCGAAGGGATCCACCTCCGGCGCCGGCACCCCGCACACCAGCACGATCGGGTCCTCCGAACCCCAGGCGGCCCCGAGCGCGTCGGCGGGCGTCACCTCGCGGCGTACCCCCTCGTTGACGTCCTCGGGCAACCCGTCGAGCAGCGAGGCGCAGACGGACGCGACCTCGTCCGAGACGTCGGGGGAGGAGACCTCCACCGCGCCGGTGCCGCAGCCTGCCAGCAGCAGCCCCGGGGCGGTGCACACCACCAGCGCGACGCCCCGCCACCGGCCGGCGGCGGGGCGTCGGAGGCTCAGATGTGGACGACCGGGCAAGTGAGCGTGCGGGTGATGCCGTCGAGGGTCTGCACCTTGGCGACCACCAGCTTGCCGAGCTCGTCGACGTTGCGGGCCTCGGCCCGGACGATGACGTCGTAGGGTCCGGTGACGTCCTCCGCGAGGGTCACGCCCTTGACCTGGGCGATGGACTTCGCCACGTCGGCGGCCTTGCCGACATCGGTCTGGATCAGGATGTAGGCCTGCACCACCATGGGGGACTCCTCCGATTCGGGGACGGTAGGAGGCAAACCTACCCCGCGCCCGCACGCGGGGATATCCCCTGGTGACGCAGGGGACGGGAGCGTCTGGTGGGATGTGCGCCATGGCCGCCGCGACCCGCCCCGATGCCGAGACGCTCGCCGAGGTCGGGGAGTTCGGCCTGATCGAGCGGCTGCGGCCGATCTTCGACGGCGGCCCCGACGTCCTGATCGGCCCCGGCGACGACGCCGCCGTGCTGCGGATCCGCACCGGCCACGTCGTGGTCTCCACCGATCTGATGGTCGCGGGGCGGCACTTCCGCAGCGAGTGGGTGAGCGCCTCCGACGTCGGCCACCGCGCCGCCGCCGAGAACCTCTCCGACATCAACGCGATGGGCGGCCGGGCCACCGCGCTCACCATCGGGCTCGCCGCCCCGGGTGACCTGCCGGTGTCGTGGGCGCTCGAGTTCGCGCAGGGGTTCGCCGAGGAGTGCGCCAAGGTCGGCGCCACCGTGGTCGGCGGCGACCTCTCCGGCTCCGAGACCCTGACGGTGGCGGTCACGGTGCTGGGCGCGTGCACCGTGGCTCCCGTCGTACGCTCCGGCGCGGAGCCCGGAGACGTCGTCGCACTCTGCGGCCGCCAGGGCTGGTCCGCGGCCGGGCTCGCGGTGCTGGGCCGTGGCTTCCGCTCGCCCCGCGCGCTGGTCGAGGCCTACCAGCGCCCGGAGCCGCCGTACGACGCCGGGCCGATCGCCGCCGACGCCGGCGCGACCGCGATGATCGACGTCTCCGACGGACTGGTCGCCGACGCCGGCCACCTCGCCGCCGCCTCCGACGTCGCGATCGAGCTGCGCACCGAGGCGCTACCGGTCGCCGAGCAGCTCTCCGCGGTCGCCTCCGCGCTGGGGATCGACCCGATGCGGTTCGTGCTCGGCGGGGGAGAGGACCATCCGCTGCTCGCCACGTTCGCCGAGGCCGCCGCGGTGCCCGAGGGCTGGCGGGTGATCGGCAGCGTCACCGAGGGCTCCGGGGTCACCGTCGACGGGTCGCCGTACGACGGCCCGTCCGGCTGGTCCCACTTCTGAGCGCTACCGACGAGTCGAGCGAAATGCACTCGACCCCGCCCGAGGTGGGCGGGGCCGAGGAAGATCAGAGGGACGCCGGGCTCAGCGGGTGACCTTGCCGGCCTTGATGCAGCGGGTGCACACGTTGAGGCGCTTCGGGGTGCCGTCCACCTTGGCGCGGACGCGCTGGATGTTGGGGTCGAAGCGACGCTTGGTGATCTTGCGCGACCAGGGGCGGTTGTTGCCGAAGGTCGGCTTCTTGTCGCAGATGTCGCAGACGGCAGCCACCGTGAACTCCTGAGGACTCGAACTAGCGTGGGATCACTTGCCGATCGGCAAGGGCCCGACGAACGGGCAACCGCACAAGAGTAGCCGACCCGCGGCCGGTCGCCGAAATCGTCGGTGGCGGGCACTACCCTGACCGAGACGGTACGACGGCAAGGTAGCAGCGCACAGCAGTGAACGGCGAGGAGCAGCAGATGAGTGAGCGTCCCGGGGGCATCAGCCTCAGGACGGTCCTGCGCTTCGTCGACCTGGCCACCGACGCGCTGGCCGAGACCCGCGAGGAGATCGACGCGCTCAACGTCTACCCGGTGCCGGACGGGGACACGGGCACGAACATGTACCTGACGCTCTCGGCCGGCCAGGAGGCCGCGCGCGCGGCGGCCGAGCAGCCGGGCGCGCACGCCGGCACCGTCCTGCCCGCCTTCTCCCGCGGCCTGCTCCTCGGCGCGCGGGGCAACTCCGGCGTGATCCTGAGCCAGCTCCTGGGCGCCGTCGTGCACCGGATCGGCCACTCCGGCGAGGACGAACGCAACGCCGCCCTGCTCGCCGACGCCCTGGTCAGGGCCGCCGACGCCGCGTACGCCGCGGTCGGCGTGCCCGTCGAGGGCACGATCCTGACGGTCGCCCGGGCCGCGGCCGACGCGGCGACCAAGGTGGTCGAGGACCCGCAGGCTCGTTCGCGGAGCATCTTCACCGAGGCCGCCCGCGCCGCGCGCGAGGCGCTCGCCCGCACCCCGGAGCAGCTGCCGATGCTGGCGGCCGCGGGGGTGGTCGACGCCGGTGGGCGTGGACTGAGCGTGATCCTCGACGCGGCGGAGGCGCTGATGACCGGGCGCCGCGCCGTACCGGTCACGACCCCCAGGGGCCACACGATCCCGATCCCACATGCGGGCCTGGACCTCACCGCCGACGGCCCGGCGTACGAGGTGATGTACCTCCTCGACGCCGAGGCCGACGCGATCCCGCCGCTGCGGGAGCGGCTCGCCGGACTGGGCGACTCCCTGGTCGTGGTCGGCGGCGACGGGTTATGGAACGTCCACGTCCACGTGGACGACGTCGGGGCCGCGGTCGAGGCCGGGATCGACGCGGGCCGGCCGCACCGGATCCGGGTCACCCACTTCGCCGACCAGCTCGCCGCCGCGGCCGCCGCCCAGCGCCGCGAGGGTCGCAGCGTCGTCGCCGTGACGGCCGGCCCGGGGCTGGCCTCGATCTTCGCTGACTGCGGCGCCCAGGTCGTCGAGGGCGGGCCCGGCCGGCGCCCCTCGGCGGCGATGCTGCTGGAGACCATCGTCGCGACCGGCACCCGCGAGGTCATCGTGCTGCCCAACGACAACGACTCGCTGCGGGTCGCCGACCTCGCGGCGCGCATGGCCGAGGACGAGCACGGGGTGCGGGTCGCGGTGATCCCGACCCGGGCGCAGGTGCAGGGGCTGGCCGCGCTCGCCGTCCACGAGCCGGGCCGCTCCTTCGACGCCGACGTGCTGGAGATGACCGCGACCGCCCGGCACGCACGCCACGGCGCGGTCACCGTCGCCGCCCGGCAGGCGATGACGATGGCCGGCGCGTGCGAGCCCGGCGACGTGCTCGGCGTGATCGAGCGCGACTTCGCGCTGGTGGGGGCCGACATGGGCGAGATCGCCCGCGCCACCCTCGACCGGCTGCTTGGCGCCGGCGGCGAGCTGGTGACGATCGTGGCGGGCGCCGACGACACCGGGGGGCTCGCCGAGCGGCTGGCCGAGCATGTCGCCTCGTCGTACCCGACCCTGGACGTGGTGGTGTACGACGGCGGCCAGCCGCGCTACCCGCTGCTCCTGTGCGTCGAATAGTCGGGCGCGGTAAGCCATGACCGAGATCACACCTGAGTCCCCGATCGCGACCGTCTTCGGCCGGGCCACGAAGAAGCGGACCGCGGCCCAGAAGATCGGCCTCACCACCGTCGGCGAGCTGCTCTACCGCTTCCCGCGCCGCTACGCCGACCCGCGCGAGCTGTCGGAGGACGTGCGCCCCGAGGAGGGCAAGACGCTCACGCTGGTCGGGGAGGTCGCCGACTTCAAGGTCTCGGAGTTCTTCAACCGCCGCACCCGCCGCACCAACCAGCGGGTCGCGGTCACGATCCGCACCGGAGGGCAGTGGTTCATCGCGACGTACTTCTTCGCCTATCCCGGGCAGGACGAGAAGCTGCGCGCCGATCTGGCCGACGGCGTCCGCGCGATCTTCACGGGGAGGGCCAAGCGGTTCGGCGACTCCTGGCAGCTCGACCGGCCCCACCACGTCGTCCTCTCCGGCGCGGGCGCGGACCAGGCGCTCGCGGCCAGCATGACGGGACTGGTGCCGATCTACCCGGTCACCAGCGGGCTGGACTCCTTCGACCTCCAGCGCGCGATCCAGTTCGCGTTGACGCTGGTCAGCGGCGTCCCGGACATCCTGCCGCCCGAGCTGCAGCGGCGGTACGACGTCCTCGAGGTGATGCACGCGTTGCGCTGGGTGCACGGCCCCGACGACTACACGCAGCTCGGGAAGGCGATGAAGCGGTTCCGCTTCGAGGAGGCGCTCGTGCTGCAGCTGGTGCTCGCCCGGCGCCGCGCCGAGCTGCGCGCCCGCGGCGCCCAGGCGCGCGCCGGGGGCGGGGGACTGCTGGCCGCCTTCGACGAGCGGCTGCCCTTCGAGCTGACCGCCGGCCAGCGCGAGGTCGGCGACGCGATCGAGGCCGACCTGGCCGAGCCCCATCCGATGCACCGGCTGCTGCAGGGCGAGGTCGGCTCCGGCAAGACGCTGGTGGCGCTGCGGGCGATGCTGCGCGTCGTCGACTCCGGGGGGCAGGCGGCGCTGCTGGCGCCCACCGAGGTCCTCGCCCAGCAGCACCACCGCTCGATCTCCGCCATGCTCGGCGATCTCGCGGGCGGCGGCATGCTCGGCGGCGCGGCCGACGCCACCGGGGTCGCGCTGCTGACCGGGTCGCAGGGGACCCGGGCGCGCCGGCAGACGCTGCTCGACATCGTCAGCGGCGAGGCCGGGATCGTGATCGGCACGCACGCGCTGCTCGAGGGCGGGGTCGAGTTCGCCGACCTGGGCCTGGTCGTGGTCGACGAGCAGCACCGATTCGGGGTGGAGCAGCGGGCCGCGCTCACCGACAAGGCCGACTCGCCGCCGCACGTGCTGGTGATGACGGCCACCCCGATCCCGCGGACCGTCGCGATGACCGTCTTCGGTGACCTGGAGGTGTCCACGCTCTCCGAGCTGCCCGCCGGTCGCGCCCCGATCCAGACGACCGTCGTCCCGCTCGCCGAGCGGCCCCGGTGGATCGAGCGCGTCTGGCAGCGGGTGCGCGAGGAGGCCGAGCGCGGGCATCAGGTGTACGTCGTGTGCCCCCGGATCGCCGTCGACGAAACCGAGCAGGGCGAGCCCGACGATCCCGGCGACCCGCTCGACTCGGCCGACCCGGACGCCGCCGACCCGCCCAAGGCGGCCTCGCGCGCGGCCGCGGTCTCCGAGCTCGCGCCCGGGTTGGCCGAGGGCGCGCTCGCGGGCCTGCGGATCGCCGAGCTGCACGGCAAGCTGCCGCCGGAGGAGAAGGACCGGACGATGCGGGCCTTCGCCGCCGGCGCGATCGACGTGCTCGTCGCCACCACCGTGATCGAGGTCGGCGTCGACGTCCCCAACGCCACGACGATGGTGCTGATGGACGCCGACCGGTTCGGGGTCTCGCAGCTGCACCAGCTGCGCGGCCGGGTCGGGCGGGGCGGGCTGCCAGGGCTCTGCCTGCTGGTGACCACCGCCCAGGAAGGGAGCCCGGCCCGGGAGCGGCTGGACGCGGTCGCGGCCACCACCGACGGCTTCGAGCTCAGCCGGATCGACCTCAAGCAGCGGCGCGAGGGGGACGTCCTCGGCGCCAGCCAGTCCGGGCGGTTCTCCCACCTGCAGAACCTCCAGGTGCTGCGCGACCGGAAGACGATCGAGCGAGCCCGGACCGCGGCTGAGGAGCTGCTGGCCGCGGACCCCGAGCTGGCCGTGGCGCCGCTGCTCGCCGAGGCGGTCGCGGACGTCGAGGCCAGCCGCGCCTCGGAGTTCCTGGAGAAGGGCTGATGACCCGGATCATCGGCGGCGCCGCGGGCGGACGCCGGCTGCGGACCCCGCCCGGCGCGGCCACCCGGCCCACCTCCGACCGGGTCCGCGAGGCGCTCTTCTCCTCCCTCGAGGCCCGGCTGGGCACCCTGACCGGGCTGCGGGTGCTCGACCTGTACGCCGGCAGCGGCGCACTCGGCTTCGAGGCCTGGTCCCGCGGGGCGGCGGTGGTCACCTTCGTCGAGCAGGACCGCCGGACCGCCCGGCTGATCGCCGGCAACGCGCGGTCGCTGGGGTGCCGGAGCGCCGAGGTCGTCACCGGTGCCGTCGCCGCGGTGCTCGGGCGGGGGCCGGGTCCGGAGCCCGATCGCGCGTCGTACGACCTGGTGCTGAGCGACCCGCCGTACCCGCTCAGCGCCGACGCCGTCGCCGCCGACCTGGCCCTGTTACGCGACCACGGCTGGCTCGCCGACGGTGCGTTGCTCGTCGTCGAGCGCTCCGCCCGCGGCGCCGAACTGCCCTGGCCGGAGGGGTACGACGCGGCGAGGGCCCGCCGGTACGGCGAGACACTGCTTTACTACGGGAGCTACGAACCGCACGCCCAGGAGGACCAGTGAGCGAAGCGAGAGAGCGCATCGGCCGATACCCGGGCGCCCACCGTGAGGTTGCGCTCGAACTGCGAGCTCACCAGGAGGCACAGTGAGTAACCAGATCCGCAGGGCGGTGTGCCCGGGCACGTTCGACCCGGTGACCAACGGCCACGTCGACATCTTCCGCCGCACGGCGTGGCTCTTCGACGAGGTCGTGGTGGCCGCCGGGGTGAACCCGTCCAAGAGCCGCCTCTTCGACGCCGAGGAGCGGCTGGCGATGCTGCGCCGCGCGTGCGCCGACCTGCCGAACGTGCGGGTCGACGGCTTCACCGGGCTGCTCACCGACTACTGCGTCGACAACGGCATCCACGCGATCGTCAAGGGACTGCGCACCGGGGACTTCGACTACGAGCTGCAGATGGCGCACATGAACGCCACGCTCGCGGCCGGCGTCGAGACCGTCTACCTGCCGACGACGCCACAGAACTCCTTCCTCGCGTCGTCCCTGATCAAGGAGGTCGCCTCCCTCGGGGGCGACGTCTCCGGGCTGGTCCCGGGCTTCGTCCACGAGGCGCTGCTGGCGCGGCTGGGCCGCTGACCTGGCGCGGTTTGGCCCTCAGGCACCCGTCCGCCTACGATTGGCGGCGATCTGTTGTGTCCGCGCATCGGAAGTGATCCTCCTGCACGCCTTGGACCCGAGAGCGCCGCTCGTGCTCGACACCCGCGAGCTCGGCCGCCGCCCGGGGTTGCAGCGTCAGGTGTCGCTCGAGGTGCCGGCCCCGGCAGATCTGGGCATCGAGGTCCTCCACGTCCCCGAAGGCTCGCCGGTCGACCTCGACCTGCGGCTGGAGGCGGTCATGGAGGGGGTGCTGGTCACGGGTTCGGCGGCAGTCGAGCTCGACGGCGAGTGCACGCGGTGCCTGGAGCCGATCGACGACGAACTGGTCGTCGGGTTCCAGGACCTCTACGTGTACGACGACGTGCGCCATCCCCCCGAAGAGGACGAAGATGTCCGCCGGCTCGAGGGCGACCTGCTCGACCTCGAGCCCCCGTTGCGGGACGCGGTGGTGCTGGCACTGCCGTTCCAGCCGCTGTGCCGGGAGGATTGCCCGGGGTTGTGCGTCGAGTGCGGCGCGCAACTCGCCGAGGATCCGGACCACGCACACGAGGCGGCGATCGACCCGCGCTGGGCCGGCCTGGCGGCGTTGCAGCAGGACCAGGACACCTGAGCGAGTCAAGGAGAAGAGAAGTGGCAGTCCCGAAGCGGAAGATGTCGCGCAGCAACACCCGGCACCGCCGGTCGCAGTGGAAGGCGACCGCGCCGTCCCTGGTGACCTGCGCCAACCCCGCCTGCGGCGACAAGCACCTCCCGCACCGCGCGTGCGGCACCTGTGGTCAGTACGGCGGTCGTTCCAACCGCCGCCAGGTCCTCTGACCCACGGTCCGCTGACCAACTACGGGGAGTTGCGCGCCGCGCTCGGCGATCCCACGCTGGACGCCGAGCTGCTGGAGCGAGCCCTGACACACCGCTCGTTCGCCTACGAGAACGGCGGTCTGCCGACCAACGAGCGCCTGGAGTTCCTGGGCGACTCGGTGCTCGGCGTCGTCGTCACCGAGACCCTCTACCGGTCGCACCCCGACCTCTCGGAGGGGCGGCTCGCCAAGCTGCGGGCCGCGGTCGTCAACGCCCGTGCCCTGGCCGAGGTCGGGCGCGAGATCGGCGTCGGCGACCACATCAAGCTCGGCCGCGGCGAGGAGTCGACCGGCGGCCGCGACAAGGCGTCGATCCTCTCCGACACGGTCGAGGCGCTGATTGGTGCCGTGCATCTCAGCGGCGGCTTCGACGCCTCGAGCCCCGTCGTACACCTGCTCTTCGACCCGCTGCTCGTGGCGGCCGCCGATCTCGGCGCCGGGCTGGACTGGAAGACCTCGCTGCAGGAGCTCACCGCCTGCCACGGCCTCGGGGTCCCCGAGTACGTGCTCGCCGACTCCGGCCCCGACCACGACAAGACCTTCACCGCGCAGGTGCGGGTCGGCGAGCAGCTCTACGGCCACGGCGTCGGCCGCTCCAAGAAGGAGGCGGAGCAGGGCGCGGCGCAGACCGCCTACTCCGAGCTCGTGGAGGCCCACGGCCCGGCGGCCGGCCTGCTGGACTGACGTGCCCGAGCTTCCCGAGGTCGAGGTCGTCCGCTCGGGCCTGCAGCGGCACCTGCCCGGCCGCCGCGTGCTGGCCGTCGAGGTGCTGCACCCCCGGCCGGTGCGCCGCGACCTCGGCGGGCCCGGTGGCTTCGCCGACCGGGTGCGGGGCCGCGAGGTGGTGGCGGTGCACCGCCGCGGCAAGTACTTCTGGATCGCCGTCGACGGCGGCGACGCGATCCTCGGCCACCTCGGCATGAGCGGCCAGATGCTGCTGCAGCCGCCCGGCGCGCCCGACGAGCGGCACCTGCGGGTGCGGTTCCTGCTCTCCGGCGACCCTGGTCTCGAGCTGCGCTTCGTCGACCAGCGGATGTTCGGCGGGCTGTCGTTCAGCCCCGGCGGCGCCGAGCTGCCGACCGAGATCGCGCACATCGCGCGGGATCCCCTGGACCCGGAGTTCGACGAGTTGGCCTTCGCGGCCCGCGTGCGACGCCGTACCGCCGGGATCAAGCGGCTCATCCTCGACCAGAGTCTGGTCTCCGGGGTGGGCAACATCTACGCCGACGAGGCGCTGTGGCGGGCGCGACTCCACGGCGAGCGGCCTGGCGACCGGCTGCGCCGCGGCCAGGTGCTCGACCTGCTCGGGCACGCCCGCACGGTCATGGGCGAGGCGCTGGCCCAGGGCGGTACGTCGTTCGACGCGCTCTACGTCAACGTCAACGGTGAGTCCGGCTACTTCGAGCGCTCGCTGCACGCCTACGGGCGCGAAGGGGAGCCGTGCGACCGCTGCGGTGCCCTCATTCGGCGGACCGCCTTCACCAACCGGTCGTCGTACTTCTGCCCCGTCTGCCAGCGCCCGCCCCGCCGCCGCCCCTCCTCCGCGCCCGCGCGGTAGTCCCCAACGTTTCGCAGGGTCACTGGTGCGTAACCCCTGCAGAACGTGGGGGACTACCGCAGGTGGGCCCGGCGGTTTGACCCGGAGCCGCGCGGGTGGGACTCTTGAAGACAGCCCAGATCGGGCAACCGGTTTACCTGGAAGGCTCACGCATGGCCAAGGCGCTGATCGGACACCTGAACAGCGACCTCCGCGGCACGAGGCGGCTCTCGATCGAGAACGCACGCCTGCGCGCCCGGGTCGTCGAACTCGAG
>JBDHZS010000139.1:0-10136 GCA_039812025.1 Nocardioides sp.
CGCTCCCGCTCCTCGCGCTCGCGCCGCCGCTTCTCGGCCATCTCCCGCGCCGTACGCCGTGCCTGCTGCTTGATCGTCTGCTGACTCATCCGGTCCTCACTCGTGTCGACATGGACTCTGACAGTCACCTACGACATTTCCCGGACCCCGAGCGATCACCGAACCGCAGAAACCTTCAAACCGCTCCCTCGACCCGTTCAGCCCACTTGATCCGAACCCGACGCCCCAGCCGTCACCGACAGCCCTCAGCGTCCCCCCAGATTTCCGCGACCGACGAAGTGCCACACACCTCTTGCATTCTCGGTTCGCAGAATAGAAAGAACTGAGTAGAAATCTGGTCGAAAGTGATCGCCCACCGCGCCCGCGCGCACGTAGGTGACCGTGACGATGAGCCTCCACAAGCTGACGGCGGGGTCGGGGTACGACTACCTGACCCGCCAGGTCGCTGCGATGGACGCCACCGACAAGGGCCACACCGGGCTGGCGAGCTATTACACCGAGAAGGGCGAGACACCCGGCGTGTGGGTCGGCTCAGGCTTGGAGGGCATCGAGGGACTCGATGCCGGCGACGTCGCCACCGCCGACCACATGCAGAGCCTGTTCGGCTCCGGGCACCACCCGCTGGCCACCCAGCGGACCAAGGAGCTGGACCTGCGGATCGGCCGCGATGAGTCCGAGCGGCCGACCGAGGCGGACTACAAGACCGCGGTCCGGCTCGGCACTCCCTACAAGGTCTACGACAACGACATCAGCCCCTTCCGGATCGCGGTCGCCAAGCGATTCAGTGAATGGAATGAGGCCGCCGGGCACCCCGGCGACTACCCCGTCCCCGCTGCAGAGCGCGCCAGAATCCGTACCGAGGTCGGCCGGGAGTTCTTCCGCGCCGAGCACGGCCGCGAGCCCGCCGACGCTCGTGAGCTGGCCGCCACGATCGCGAAGCGCTCCCGCCCGAAGACCAACGCGGTCGCCGGCTACGACCTGACCTTCTCCCCGGTCAAGAGCGTCTCGGTGCTGTGGGCGATCTCCGACCCGAAGACCGCCGCGGTGATCGAGCGGGCCCACCAGGCGGCGATCAAGGACGCGCTGGACTTCGTCGAGTCCAAGGCACTGTTCACCCGCCGGGGCACCAACGGCGTCCGCCAGGTCGACGTCCGCGGCCTGGTCGCCACGGCGTTCACCCACCGCGACTCCCGCGCCGGAGACCCTGACTTGCATACGCACGTCGCCGTCGCCAACAAAGTTCAGACCCTCGACGGCAAGTGGCTGGCCATCGACGGCCGGCCGCTGCACAAGGCGGTCGTCTCGGCCTCGGAGACCTACAACACCGCGCTCGAGCGGCACCTGGTCGACGCCCTCGGCGTCCGGTTCGAGGAACGCCCGAACGAGGACGCCCGCAAGCGGCCGGTGCGTGAGATCGTCGGCGTCGACCCCGAGCTGAATCGCCGGTTCTCCAAGCGCCGGATCAACGTCGAGGACCGCCGCAAGGTCCTCGCGGCGGCGTTCCAGGCCACCCACGGGCGGCCCCCGACGCCGGTAGAGACCATCCAGCTGTCCCAGCAGGCGACGCTGGAGACCCGCGAGGCCAAGCACGAGCCCCGCTCGCTGGCCGAGCAGCGCGAGGCCTGGAACCGCGAGGCGGTCGAGGTGCTCGGCACCCCGCAGCGGGTCAAGCAGATGGTGCACGGCGCCCTCAACCCGAAGGGCGCGGCCCGCTCCCTGGCCGACTCGGCCTGGTTCGCCAAGACCACCGACCGCATCGTGGCCACGATGGAAGACGGCCGGAGCACGTGGCAGTACTGGCACGTCTACGCCGAGGCCCAGCGGCAGGTCCGGGCCGCCAACGTGCCCACCAACCAGGTCTCCCAGGTGGTCGACCTGCTGGTCAGCGAGGTCCTCGACGGCCACTCGGTGAGCATGGCCCGCCCCTGGGACACCATCAGCGAGCCGGTCCAGCTGCGCCGCGCAGACGGGTCCTCGGTCTACACCCAGGCCGGAGCCGACCTGTTCACCTCGAGCAAGGTACTGGCCGCCGAACAGCGCCTGGTCGACACCGCCGGCCGCCATGACGGGTACGCCGTCGAGGCGTCCTCGATCGACCTGGCGCTTCTGGAGTCGACCGCCAACGGCATCACCCTCAACGCCGGACAGGCCACGCTGGTGCGGGAGATGGCCACTTCCGGCGCCCGGCTCCAGCTGGCGATCGCCCCCGCCGGATCGGGCAAGACCACCGCGATGCGAGCCCTGGCCAGCGCGTGGAGCGACGGCGGCGGCACCATCATCGGCCTCGCTCCCTCGGCGGCGGCTGCGGACGCCCTGCGCTCCCAGATCGACACCCAGACCGACACCCTGGCCAAGCTCACGCACTGCCTCGAGCAGGCCCGGCAGACCGGTGCCGCGATGCCGGACTGGGCGGCCGGCATCGACTCCTCAACGCTCGTCGTGATCGACGAGGCGGGCATGGCCGACACCCTCTCCCTGGACGCCGCGGTCTCTTACATCCTCGAGCGCGGCGGCAGCGTCCGCCTGATCGGTGACGACCAGCAGCTCTCCGCGATCGGCGCCGGCGGCGTGCTGCGCGACATCCAAGCGACCCACGGCGCGCTCCAGCTGACCGAGCTGGTCCGGTTCAAGGATCCCGCCGAGGGCGCCGCGTCGCTGGCCCTGCGCGAGGGCAAGAGGGAGGCGCTCGGCTTCTATCTCGACCGCGACCGGGTCCACGTCGGCGACCTGGCGACCATGACCGAGGAGGTCTTCGCCGCCTGGCAGGCCGACCGGGCCGCCGGCCTGGACTCGATCATGCTCGCCCCGACCCGCGACCTGGTCAGCGAGCTGAACCGGCAGGCCCGCGCTCACCGTCTGGACGGGATGGACCCGGCCGACGTCGCCAGCAGTGGCCCGGTGCGGCGGCTCGCCGACGGCAACGAGGCGTCGATCGGCGAGCTGATCATCACCCGCGAGAACGACCGCCGGCTGCGTACCTCGGCCACCGACTGGGTGAAGAACGGCGACCGCTGGACCGTCCTGGAGATCCACGACGGCGGCGACCTGACCGTCCAGCACACCCAGCACGGCCGCACCGTGCGACTGCCGAGCGATTACGTCGGCAAGGCCACCGAGCTCGGCTACGCGTGTACCGTGCACACCGCCCAGGGCGTCACCGCCGACACGATGCACGGCTTGGCCACCGGCACCGAGTCGCGCCAGCAGCTCTACACGATGATGACCCGCGGCGCGCACGCCAACCACGTCTACCTCGAGGTCGTCGGCGACGGCGACCCGCATTCGGTGATCCACCCGACCCTGGTCCGGCCGCTCACCCCCACCGACATCCTCGGGTCGATGCTGGCCCGCGACGACGCGCAGCGGTCCGCGACCAGCCTGGTCCGCGAGCATGCCGACCCGGCTACCCGGCTCGGCGAGGCCTCCCAGCGCTACCTCGACAGCCTCTACGTCGCAGCCGAGGACCTGCTGCGGCACGAGACCACGACCGGCGTCGACGGCACCACGGTCAACATGGTCGACGCGCTGGACACCGCCGTCGAGACACTGGCTCCCGGGCTGTCCGATGAGGCCGCCTGGACCACCCTGCGGGCCCACCTGCTGCTGCTCGGCGCGGCCGGCGAGAACCCCGTCGAAGCTCTCCGGGCCGCCGCCGGTGACCGGGAGCTGGAGAGCGCACGCGACCGGGCCGCGGTCCTGGACTGGCGCCTCGACGCCTCCGGACTCCGCAGCACCGGCAACGCCGCGATCCCTGCTCCGCTGCCGTGGATGCCCGGGATCCCGGTGCGTTTGGCCGAGGACCTGCACTGGGGTGCCTACCTCTCCCAGCGGGCGCACCTGGTCGAGCAGCTCGCCGAGCAGGTCCACACCCGCGCCGCCGAGCAGTCCTCGCTGCCGGTGTGGGCGCAGAACGGCATCCGCCCCGAGGCCGCCACGGTGGCCGACGTCGAGGTCTGGCGGGCAGCCATGCAGATCCCCGTCGACGACCGGCGACCGACCGGTGCACCGCAGCTGCAGAAGGCGTCGGCGACGTGGCAGCGGCGCCTCAACCGGGCCGTCACCGGTGACCACACGCCGGCTCTCAAGGAATGGCGTCAGCTGCTCTACTCGCTCGCCCCTCAGGTCTGCGGCGACGAGTTCGCCCCGCTCCTGGCCGAGCGGCTGGCCGCGATGTCGCGTGCCGGCGTCACGGCTCACGAGCTGCTGCGCACCGCCGCCGCACCCGATCACCCGGCGGGCCCGGTGCCCGACGAGCTCGCCGCGGCCGCGCTCTGGTGGCGCATGGCCCGGCACCTCACACCCGCGGTCGCCGCCCAGATCGGCGACGGCTCCCACGGCGAGAGCGTCACCACCGACTGGGCGCCGCGGCTCGCGGACCTGTTCGGTCCCGAGCGGGCCGCGAGCATTCAGGCCAGCACCTGGTGGCCGGCGCTGGTCTCCAACGTCGACCACGGCCTCCAGCGTGGCTGGCAGGTCGAGGCCCTGCTGGGCGCCGGGCGGGCGCTGCCGAGCGACGGCTGGGAGGGCGTCGACGAGTGCCAGGCACTGGTCTGGCGGACCTCGATCGCGCTGGAGACCGCTCCCGACGAGCACGCGCACGAGTACCACTTCGAGGAGCCGCCCGCGGACCTGTGGGAGGGCATCGAACCCGACCAGGCGATGTTCGTCGACCAGTCCGACGACATCCCGTGGCCGCTTGCTGAGGACCCCGGCACGGACCTCGATCCCCCCGTCGACCTGGGCGACGGGCACCAGGTCGACGCCCTCGTGAAGGACGTGGTCGACGTCGACGAGGACCAGTACATCGAGAGCGACCTCACGCTGGCCGCCTACATCCGCGACCTCGGCGGCACCCGGCTGGAGCCCACCGACGCCGATATCCGGCTCATGTACCAGCGGGCCGAGGAGTGGCACTCCTCCCCCGTCACGCGTGAGCGCATGGTCGAGATCAACGAGCTCACGCAGGCCTTCTTCGAGTCCCGGTTCACCGACTCGTGGGGTCGCGACTACCTCACCGGCCGGTTCGGCGTCGACCTCGCCGGCGACGAGTGGTTCCGCCCCGGTCAGGCTCCGGCCGGGTGGACCAACCTGGTCGACCACCTCCGCGGCCGCGGCGTCAGCGACGCCGAGATGCTCGCCACCGGAGTCGCTGTAGAGGCCCGGACCGGCCGCCTCATCGACCGGTTCCGCGACCGCGTGGTGTTCCCGGTGATCCACCAGGGCGAGGTGCTCGGCTTCGTCGGCCGCCGCCGCCCCGACCTCACCGATGATGACAAGGCCGGACCGAAGTACCTCAACACCGCCGACACCCCGCTGTTCCACAAGGGCGCGCAGCTGTTCGGTGTCGTCGACGAGATGCTCGCCGAGGGCGCCGTCCCGGTGATCGTCGAGGGCCCGATGGACGCGGTCGCCGTCACGATCGCCAGCGCCGGCCTGTACCTCGGCGTGGCCCCGCTCGGCACGTCTCTAACCGATGAGCAGGCCGCGCAGTTGGCCGCCGTCGGCCGCGACCCGATCGTGGCCAGGGACGCCGACCTGGCGGGCCAGGTCGCGGCCGAGCGCGACTTCTGGATGCTCACCCCGCACGGCATGGACCCCGGCTACGCCCGGTTCCCCGACGGACTCGACCCCGCTGACCTGCTCGCTCAGCGCGGCCCGGCCGCGCTCACCGCCGCGCTGGCCAGCGGCCAGCCCGCCTTCCGGTCCCTGGGCGACCAGCTCCTCACCGAGCGGCTCGACAACCTCGGCGCAGAGCAGGCGCGAGTGGCCGCCATGCGGGTCATCTCGGCCCGTCCCAGCCGTGCCTGGGAGCCGAGCGTCAACCAGGTGCGGGTACGGCTGCAGCTCTCCCAGCTGCAGGCCGGCCGGGACCTGCGCGACGCGGTCAAGACGTGGGACGCCGACCCGCGGAAGGCTGCGCTGGCCGAGCTGCACAAGAGCAGCGAGGTCCGTGCCCGACTCGCGGCCGCGGCCGAGAAGACGCCGGCCGAGCGGTGGGCGCCGCTGGCCCGCGAGCTCGACCCGCGCCTGCTCGAGCAGGGCGACTGGCCGGCCACCGCTGCGATGCTGCAGCAGGCCCACGAGCACGGTCACGATGTCGGCGCCGCCACCCGCGCGATCGTCGCCGAGAGGCCCCTGGACGACAGCCCTGCCCGCGACCTGCGCTACCGGATCGTCTCCCGCCTGGAGATCCCGATCGACACCGACGAGAGCATCCCGGCGCCGACCACGTCGCAGGGAGCTGCGCGCGACCGGCAGGACGTCAACCGCCCGCGGCCGCAGCGGCGCGGCACTCCGCGACGCTGACTGGCCGGACTGTCCGGCTTCCGTCAGTAGCCTTGGGCGCCCACTCCCCCGGCCGATCAAGGTGTCATGTCTGCCACGAAGCGACCCCGGCCGACGCGCGCTCAGGTGCGGCAGTTCCTTGCCGCCGCCGGCTACGCAGGTACTCCGCCGGACGAGCTGGTCGACGCGTACGTAGACCTGGTGGGCGCCCCGCAGGGCGCCCCGGCCTGCCGCGGCACCGGCTGGCGGTGCATCTGACCGCGCAGTCGCCGGGCTGGGTCGCCCCCGCGATGGACGTCTTCGAGGCGGCGTGGCGAGAGCAGCAGCAGGCGCGCGCAGAGGCCGCCGCTACCGCGCGGGCCGCAGTCGATCGTGACGCCGAGCGGGCCAAGGCGTACGTCGCCGGCGTGTGGGAACGCACCGGCGCCGGCCCGACGTGGACCGAGCTCGGTGACGCGCTGGGCTGGACGCCGGCCTTGCGGGAGCGGATCATCCGGACGCTCGCGCGTGAGGGAGTGCTGTCCTACAGCCCCGAGCCGCGGTCGCTGGCCGTGGCCGGTGGTGCCGGCGGCGTCGAGGGCTAGTCGGCCGCCTGGTCGACCAGGTGGCGGCGCATGGCGGCGAGCCGCGCCTGCGGCTCAGGGTGGGTGGCGAACCAGCGTCGCTCGAGCCGCGCCCACGCTCGGCCGAGACCACCATCAGGCAGCGGCCGGGCGACGTTGTCCTTGTAGAACCGCATCAGCTCGGCCGCCGCGTCCAGGTCACGCGTCAGGTCGACGGCGAACAGATCGGCGGCGATCTCCTCCCGCCGGTCAAAGGCGACGCGCAAGCCCAGGAACGCGACGGCGGCAGTCATCGTGGCCAGCATCGCCGGGCCGGCCAGCTGCGGCGCAGCCGCGAGCGCCGTGACCGTGAGGCCGCCGCCGGCCAGCACGAGCACCAGGTAGCCGAGCAGCCACGCGTAGCGCGCCGCGGCCGAGGTCCGATCACGTCGGATGACGTGGGCGAGCTGGTGGGCAGCCAGGCTCTGCACCGCGGCGCAGCTGAGCCCGGTGAGTGCGGCCCGTGCGAACACCACGGTGGCCGGGTGTCCCGCTCGGAAACGGGTCACCGCCAGTCCGCCGTCGCCCACGACGCGGTCCGCGTCGCCGGTGGGCGCACCAAGGATCACGACGACGTCGGCGGCAGGCGCTGCGATGTTCGCGAGCTCCGCGGCGGCTGCCATCGCCGCGGCGGCCCGCTGCTGCAGCGCCTGTTCGACCGGCTCGGCGCCGCGGCGGGTGCGCCAGCCCTCCGACCAGGCGACCAGGACCTTGGCCAGCGCCGCGACCACCAGGACGGCGCCACCCAGGTAGGCGATCGCCACGACGATGAGGAGGGCGTAGGCCACGGGGTCAGGCATGACTCTAGGCCTTGACGGCCGCAGTGGCGGGATCGCTCAGAATCGCTCTGAGACAACGCGCTGGCGCCACCGTGCCCGTTAGGCCGGGTTCCCTGTCTCTCAGCGGCGTTCTGAGGCCGATTCGCGCACCGGGTGCAGGCGTCGGCGTCATCTCGACGCGGTGGGAGCGAGTCCCTCATCGTGTGCCGGTGTCGTCGACACCGGCGCACGGTCCGCGGCCGCGCGGCCGCGGGCGGCTGTCGCGGGCGGCTGTCGCGGGCTCCTCGAGGTCCTCGCTCGGCTCCACCAGCTGGCGGCGCTCCTCGGTGCTGGGGACGCCGTAGCGACGCTCGGCCATCGCCTCGACCTGCGCCACGGCGTTCCACACGTGTTCGCCGGAGCTGTGGGAGTAGCAGGCGTTGAGGTGCTCGCGCGCGTGGCCGAGCTCCTTCTTGCTCGAAAGCGGGTGCTCGCCGAGGGCCTTGAGAGCGCGCTGCGCGCGACCAATGGCCTCGGAACGCTCCTTCGTCTGCATCGTTGCCTCTGTCATTCCCTCGGTCCCTTCTCAGTTCGGGTGCGCGGCTGCGCACCGAGCGGGTCGTCCTTGATCTCGCCGGTGTCCAGGTCGACCTCGACGAGGCGCGGTCGACCGACCGGATCGGGCTGCTCATAGGCCCGTCGGTTGGCGGGCAGCGCGTCGACGTCGTGGGCGAAGGCGTTCTCACGCCGCTGGGTGCTGGCCTCGCCCAGGTGCTCGTTGTGTCGCGGCTTGGCCGGCCAGTTCTTGTGCTCGTCGTCGCAGTGGGCCCGCAGCCTGTTCCGCATGCGGTCGGTGAAGCCGGGCAGGCAGTAGCGGTGCCACTCCTCGAGCGCGTCGCTGGTCATCGCCAGTCCGGCGCGGCGGCGCTGGTCGGCGAGCACGGCGATCTCGTGGACCAGGTGCGGGTGCAGTGGCCAGCAGCTGGGGATGAGCCCGGAGACGTCCCAGGTGTACTCGCGGTTGAGCCAAGCCACGACGTCCTCGAGCCACTCCCACAGCTGGTGCCGCAGCTCGGGGTCCAGGCACGTGGCCGGCTCCCAGGGCCGCGGCAGCAGGGCGTGGTTGCCCAGGACCTTCTTCTGCTCCTCGGTGCCGTTGATGGCGATGTGGAGCTCGCGGTAGGCCAGCCGGACCCGCTCGCCGGGCACGGGGAACGGGAACACCATCGGGCTGGGTGCGGCCCGTCGGGCCTGTTCGGTCGTCACAGCTCACTCCTTGTTGGTTCGGTCTCGTCGTCGACGAAGCCGAGGCGGCGCGCCTCGACGAGGGCGGCGGTCGCCCGGGCCTCGGGGGTGATGACCATGCGGCGGTCGTTGGTGAGCCGCGCGCGCAACGTCCGCTGGTCGGCCAGGAGCCGCTCGCCGGCCTTGCCCTCCACGCAGCGGTGCAGCTTGGCGATGATCGGCTTGCCGTTCTCGGCGATCACCAGGGCACGCCGCTCGGGGAGTTGGCGGACCTCCTCGGGCCGCATGATGGGGATGTCGTCGCCGGAGAAGTTGCGGCTGCCGCCGTTGAACCCGCCGGTGGAGTGGGTGACTCGGCCGATGCGGACTGTTCCGAGCAGGTCGGAGATCTCCTGGTTGAACGCGACGTCCTTGGATCCGCCGAACATCAGCAGCGTGTTGGTGAGGCCGAGCAGTGCCCGGGCCTCGTGCTCGCCGAAGATGCTGGTCAGCTGGGGTCGGGTCTGGGCGGCCCAGATGAACGACAGTCCCAGGGCACGTTCGTTGGCCATCCGGGTGCGCAGAGTTGGCAGCGGGGCCGTCGAGGGCAGTTCGTCGAGCACCGAGACCAGGGGCGGGCACAATCGGCCTCCCCACGGTGAGCTGTTGGCCAGCAGCAGCCCGGTGTCCAAGACGTGCTCGGCCACCGCAGTCATCAACGGGCTGGCCGAGGCGTAGGGGTCCTCGCGGCCCAGGAGGTAGATGGTGCCGCGTCGACGGATCACGTCGGCCAGGTCGGTCGCGGGGTGCCCGTGGCTGGGCACGCAGCGGCGGCGGATGTCGGCCTGAAAGAACAGGGACACCGCCTGCTGCACCGTGGTGATCGTGTTGCCGGCAGTGCGGTCGTCGCCGTTGAGCGCCCCGTGCAGCAGGCCGTGCCAGAACGGCTCGGCGTGCGGGTGGCGCCGCAGGATCTCCATCGGCTGGCTGGCTGCGGTCGGGTTCGCGACCCACTGCAAGACGTCCTCGAGGGTCTTCCCGGTCAGGGCCGCGGCGTGGAAGTAGCCCTGCAGCACCTTCGCCGACTCCGCAGCATAGAACCGGGCAGCATCGTCCCCGGTGCCGCCGGTGATCGCACCCTTGACGGTGCCGGCGGTGAAGGCCTTGGCTCGCCGCTCGGCGACCTTGGGGTCCACACAGCCGGCGATCGGGTCCCAGATCAGCTCGTCGACGACGCCCTCGGCCAGCCCGAACGGGTCGAGGACCA
>JBDHZS010000140.1:0-10057 GCA_039812025.1 Nocardioides sp.
GGGCCGGCGTCGACGCGCTCCAGCCGCCCCGGCACGCCGGGCTCTTCGGCGAGCGCCGCGGCGACGACGGCGACGTCGCGGCCCGCCTCGCCCGCGGCGGCGAGCGCGGCGAGCGCGTTCGCGACGTTGAAGTCTCCGGGCAGCCGCACGCCTGCGGTCACCCGCTCGCCGTCCGGGGAGACGACGACGAACGACGAGCCGTCGGGACGCAGCTCGAGGTCGACCGCGCGCCAGTCGGCCTCCGGCGCGAAGCCGAAGGTCCGCATCGGGATCTCGGCCTCCGCGAGCAGCCTGCGGCCGTGGGCGTCGTCGAGGTTCACCAGGCCGCGCCGGGCGCGTGCCGGGCTGAAGAGGGATGCCTTCGCCGCGTAGTACTCCTCGAAGTCGGCGTGGAAGTCGAGGTGATCGCGCCCGAGGTTGGTGAAGACGGCGAGATCGAAGACGACCCCGTCGACCCGCCCGAGCACCAGGGCATGGCTGGAGACCTCGAGCACGCAGACCTCGACCGCCTGCTCTCGCATGGCGGCGAAGAGCCCGTGCAAGTCGGGCGCCTCGGGCGTGGTCAGCGCGGTGTAGACGTCCTCGCCGAGGATCCGGGTGCCGACCGTGCCGACCGCCGCCGACCGGATCCCCGCCGTCGTCAGGGCGGACTCCAGGAGCCGGGTGGAGGTGGTCTTGCCCTGGGTGCCGGTGACCCCGATCAGGTAGAGGTCCTCGGCCGGGTGTCCGTAGACGTGCGCGGCGACCGTGCCGAGCACGGCGCGGGGGTCCTGGACCACCAGGGCGGGGGTCGCCTCGGGCAGCAGCGCCAGCCCGGCGGGGTCGGTGAGTACGGCGACGGCGCCGGCCGCCAGCGCCTCGGGGGCGTACGACGCGCCGTGCGCCCGCGTGCCCCGCACCGCGGCGTACAGATCGCCGGGGATCACCCGCTGCGTGCTGAGCGTCATGCCGGTGACGGGCGGGACCGAGGCGTCCACGCCGACGAGGTCGACGGTGACGCCCGCGGCCCGCAAGGCGGCCGCCACGGCGGCCGGCGGCTGCGGGACGGGTCGCTGCGGTCTGGTCGGGATCGCCACGGATCGAGGTTAGCGACTGCGGCCGGTCAGGGTTGCTCGGGCTCGGCGGCGTCGGGGCCCCATTCGACCGGGACCTGCGAGGGCTTGGTGCCGGTCGGCGGCACCTGGTAGCGGCGGAGCGCGAAGCTCATGATCTTGCTGAACACCGGGCCGGCCATCGAGCCGCCGCCGCCCTCCTCGGTCGGGGCGTGGAGGACGACGTACACGGTGAACCGCGGGTCGTCGGCGGGCGCGAAGCCGGCGAACGACATGCTGAACGTGCCGTCGTAGCAGGCGCACTCGGGACCGACCCGCTGCGAGGTGCCGGTCTTGCCGGCGACCCGGTAGCCCTCGACGGCCGCTCGCGGCGCCACCCCGGCCTCGGGGTCGATCACCCGCTCGAGGATCGCCGTGGTGTCCTGCGCCGCCTCCTCGCTGACGACGCGGTGGGTCCCGGCGAGGTCGGTGCCGAAGGCGCTGCCGGAGTCGGCCTTCGCCTCGCCGGCGATGATGCTCGGCGCGACGTACTCGCCGCCGTTGGCGATGGTGTTGAACGCGGCGGTCATCTGCAGCGCGTTGACCGATAGCGACTGCCCGAAGGTCATGCGGTCCTTGGTCTGGGAGTTGAGCAGCGCGCCGGACGGGAGCAGACCCGCAGTCTCGCCGCGGATCCCGGCGTCGGTCTTGGTGCCCAGCCCGAAGGCGCTCAGGTAGTCGCGGAACTGCTGCTTGCCCATCGTGTCGGCGGCCAGCACCGTGCCGATGTTGGAGGACTTGGCGATCACGCCGGCCATCGTCAACCTGATCTCGGGGTGGTCGAACCAGTCGCCGATCGTTCGGTCCTGGCGGTGCAGCTCGGGCGGCACCACGATCTTGGTGCGCTTGGTGACCTTGCCCGCATCGAGCAGCGACGCGACGGTGAACGCCTTGGACACCGAGCCGGGCTCGTAGACGTCGCTGATCGCGCGCGAGCCGAGGTCCTCCTTGGGCGAGGCCAGCGGGTTGGTGGCGTCGTACGTCGGGTAGTCGGCCTGCGCCAGCACGTCGCCGGTGCGCGAGTCCATGACGATGGCCACGCCGCTGACGGAGCCGGAGTCCTCGACGGCCTGGCGCAGCGCGCGCTGGACATACCACTGAAGGTCGAGGTCGAGCGTGGTCGTGAGGTCCTTGCCGTCGACCGGCTCGACGGTGGTGCTGTCACCGAGCGGGATCTTGTAGCCCATGCCCGACTGCCAGCGGGCGACGCCGTCCTTGCCCGACAGCCAGTCGTTGAACGTGAGCTCCAGGCCGGCGAGCGGCTGCGAGCCCTCGACGGGGTCGGTCCCGAGGAAGCCGACGATGTTGGCGCCGACGTCACCAACCGGGTAGTCCCGCACCGGGTCGCGCTCGCTCCACAGGCCCTCGAAGCCCTTCGCCTCGGCGCGCGCGAGCAGGTCGTCGGCGATCGTGGAGGGGATCTGGCGAGCGACGTACTGGAAGCGCGTTTCGTCGCGCTCGAGCAGCGCCAGGGTGTCGCTGTAGTCGACGCCCAGCTCCTTGGTCAGGAACGTCGCGATCTCCCCCGCCTTGTCCACGGTCAGCGTCGGGTCGGCGAGGATCATGCTGCCGGAGGTCGACTCGGCGAGCGGGCGGCCGTTGCGGTCCAGGATGTCGCCGCGCTGGGCGGGGAGCACCACCTCGACTGCGCCGGCGGCGGTCGCCGCGGCGGCGTACTCCTTGGGGTCGACGGCCTGCAGCTGCACGAGCCGGGCGGCAAAGATCGACAGCACGAAGGCGATCACCAGGAAGCCCACGCGCAGCCGCCACTGCGGCGAGCCGCGCCGGACGCCGCCTCGTTCGCCGGAGGAGCTGCGCCCGAACAGCCTGCCGCGCAGTCCTCGGGCGCCGGGGCGCCGGACGCGACCGGGTCGCGGTGCGTCCTGGGCCACTGATTCCTCCTGCACTGGGTCCATCAAGGGTCCTTCGAAGACTGGGCTCGCCGCGGTCGGCCGCGGCGAGCGGTGGTTGCCGGCATCCCGGCTACCACCGTCTATCCGGCAGTTCTATCCCGCCGGGGGCACGAGGGTTGGGAGGCGCGACCGGCAACCCCCGATCTGCTCCCCCTCGGGTGGTGGTCCGCCGCTCAGTCCTCGCGGGCGGCGCCGGCGGCCACCTTGATCTGCTGGGGCCGGAGCACCTTGGGCTTCGCCGGCGCCTTCTCGCGCAGCCTGACGCCGGTCCCGGGCACGGCCGGCGTCGCGGTGCCGAGGGCCTCGTCCCCGTCGAGGCGGACGAACTGCGGCGAGCCGGACTGGACCATGCCCTGGCTCTTGGCGACCTCGGCGAGCTGCTGCGGGTCGCGGCGCTCCTCGAGGTCCATGCGCAGCAGTTGCTCCTCGGCCGCCAGGCTCGCCGCGCGGTCCCGCAGCGAGGACTCCAGGAACGAGGCCTGCTGGAGCGAGGTGTTGAAGAGCAGCAGCGTGACCACGCCGCCGACCAGCAGACAGACGACCAGCACCACGAAGGGGGTGCGCGAGGCGGGGACGATCCGGCGCGGCACCACGCCGAGGCGGGCGCGGCTGCGAGCGAGCTCCAGACGGCTGGGGGCCTGGGGCCGTACGACGGCGGCGGACTGGCTCACGATGCGACTCCTCTGATGGGGCGGATGCGTTCGGCGGCGCGCAGCCGCACCGAGGCGGCACGCGGGTTGCGGTCGATCTCGTCGGGCCCGGCCAGCTCCGCACCGCGGGTGACCAGGCGCAGCTCGGGGCCGTGGCCCTCGGGCACGAAGGGCAGGTCGGGCGGCAGGTCGCTGCTGGCGCCGGCCGCGAGGGCGCGCTTGACCAGGCGGTCCTCGCCGGACTGGTAGGACTCCACGACGATCCGGCCCCCGACCGAGAGCGCGTCGATGGCGGCGGGCAGCGCCCTGCGCAGGACCGCCAGCTCGTCGTTGACCTCGATCCGCAGCGCCTGGAAGGTCCGCTTCGCGGGATGGCCGCCGCGGCGCCGGGCCGGCGCGGGGATCGCGTCGTACAGGAGCTCGACCAGCCGCCCGGAGGTCTCGAACGGCGCCTTCGAGCGGGCGGCGACGATCGCGGCGGCGATCCGTCCCGCGAACCGCTCCTCGCCGTACTCGCGCAGGACCCGCGCCAGCTCCCGCTGGTCGTAGGTGTTGAGGACGTCGGCGGCCGTGGGGCCGGTGGTGGGGTCCATCCGCATGTCGAGCGGCGCGTCGACGGAGTAGGCGAAGCCTCGCTCGACCACGTCGAGCTGCATCGAGGAGACGCCGAGGTCGAAGAGCACGGCGTCGACCCGGGCCAGGCCCAGCCCGTCGAGGACCTCGGGGATCTCGTCGTAGGTCGCGTGCACGCCGGTGAACCGCGCCCCGAAGCCGGCCAGCCGCTCGCCCGCGCGGCGCAGCGCGTCGGGGTCTCGGTCGATGCCGATGACGCTGGCGAGCTCGCAGCGCGCGAGCACGGCCTCGCTGTGGCCACCGAGGCCGAGCGTGGCGTCGACCAGCACGGCGCCGGGCCGGGAGAGCGCCGGCGTCAGGAGCGCGACGACCCGGTCGAGCAGCACCGGCAGGTGGCGGGCCTCGGTCATGTCTCAGCCACCGGCCTTGACCAGCAGGGCGAGCGCGACGGCCACGACGAGGGAGGCCCCCGCGGAGAAGGCCATGAGCGTGACCACGTCGCGGGCCTGCTGACGCACCCGGCGGGGGGCGTCCGTGCGGCCGCCCGGCGTCGTGGTGGTCATCGTCTCCCCTGGCGTGGAATCTGCTGGTGCGGATCTGCTGGCTGATCTGGTCGTGGTGCTGCGGTGTCGCGCGGCCTCGTGGGACCAGGTCCCTGCCCGCTCCCGCGCCGTTGCGGGCATCGCGTGGTGCGTGCGGTGCATGCGGTGCGTGGCGGAAGTGTTCGTCTGGCGCCGGGGAAGGTGCTCCAGAAGAAGGGACCAGCGGTGGAAGGCGGGTCGGGAGCGGGCGCGAGACCTGATCTCACGAGGCCGTTGTGGAGTTGTGGTGGTGTGGGTTGGTTGAGCGCCGGCTTCTCCCGGTCATCCGCCGGCTCAGACGCCGGGGAAGATCTCCTCGTCGAGGGCCGCGAAGGCCTCCTCCTCGGCCGCGAGGTAGGTCTCCCACGCGGTGGGGTCCCAGACCTCGATGTGGCCGGACGAGCCGATCACCGTGACGTCGCGCTGCAGGCCGGCGTAGGTGCGCAGCACGGGCGCGATCGTGATCCGCCCCTGGCGGTCGAGCTGCTCCTCGAAGGCGCCGGAGGCGAACATGCGGACGTAGCCGCGCACCCGCCGATCCGACAACGAGGCCTGCTCGAGCAGCTGCCGGCGGCGGTCGAACGCTTCGGCGGAGTAGATCGCGAGGCAGCGCTCTTGACCGCGTGTCACCACGACCCCCTCCTCCAGTTGGCTACGGAACTTGGCCGGGAGGATCAGGCGCCCTTTGGCGTCGAGCTTGGGGGAATACGTGCCGACGAACATCAGCACCTCCCCGGCTCTCCACTGGAGACCCCTCTTCCTCCACTTGCCCCCACTTTACCCCACTTCACTCCACCGTCAACCACCCCGAGCGTGTTCCGGGCCGGATCCCAGGGCAGGTCACGGGCGAATCGCCGGGCAAAGCTGGCCGTCGACGGGGGTGGCCCGGGGTCGTCCCGCGTAGGTTTAGGGGCGAGGCGCAAGGGCAAGAACCGGACCAGCGAAGGGATGCACGTGGAGACGGCAACGGCAGCCGATCAGGTCGGCGACGAGATCGCGGGCCTGATCGAGGTCACCGACAGGGTCCGCGCCAACGTCGAGCGGGTGATCGAGGGCAAGCCCGACGTGGTCCGGGCGGCGCTCGTCGTACTGCTCGCCGAGGGCCACCTGCTGATCGAGGACGTGCCCGGCGTCGGGAAGACGATGCTCAGCAAGGCGCTCGCCCGCAGCATCGACTGCACGGTCAGGCGGATCCAGTTCACCCCCGACCTGCTGCCCTCCGACGTCACCGGGGTCTCGGTCTTCAACCAGGAGACCCGGGAGTTCGAGTTCCGGCCCGGCGGGGTGTTCGCCAACATCGTGGTCGGCGACGAGATCAACCGGGCCTCCCCCAAGACCCAGTCCGCGCTGCTGGAGTGCATGGAGGAGCGGCAGGTGACGGTCGACAACACGACGTACCGGCTCGACACGCCGTTCCTGGTCATCGCGACCCAGAACCCGATCGAGATGGAGGGGACGTACGCCCTCCCCGAGGCGCAGCGGGACCGGTTCCTGGCCCGGATCTCGGTCGGTTACCCGGTGGAGGCCGCGGAGCTGGCGATGCTGGACCACCACACCGGCCACAACCCGCTCGCCGACCTGACGCCGGTCACCGACGCCGCCGAGATCCGCCGCCTGATCGGTGTCGTCCAGCGCGTCTACGTCTCCCCCGCCGTCGCGCGGTACGCCGTCGCGCTGACGACCGCGACCCGGCGGTCCGGGGAGCTCACGCTCGGCGCCTCCCCGCGCGCGACGCTCCACCTGGTCCGCGCGGCGAAGGCCCAGGCGGCGCTCGCCGGCCGCGACTACGTGCTCCCCGACGACCTCGCCGACCTCGCCAGCCCGGTGCTGGCACACCGCCTGCTGCCGAGCGTCGAGGCGGCGATGACCGGCCGCAGCACGCAGACGATCCTGGCCGGGATCGTCGCCGCGGTGCCCGTCCCCCGGGCCTGAGGCTGATCGAGGGGATCATGGGCGAGGCGCTACGGGCACTGACCCTCCGCGGCCGCGGCTTCCTGGCCGCGGGGATCACCGCCGTGGTGTGCGCCGTACTCCTCGGCCAGTCCGACCTCGTGCGGGTCGGCGTCCTGGTGGCCCTGCTGCCCCTGCTCGCGGCCTGGGTGATCAGCAGGGGCCGCTACCGGCTGTCGCTGGTCCGGTCGGTCTCGCCGCCGATGGTCAGCGTCGGGCAGCCGGCGACCGTCGAGGTCACGCTGCGCAACGAGGGCAGCGCGCCGACCGGCACCCTGCTCGTCGAGGAGCAGTTGCCCTACGTCCTCGGCACCCGCCCGAGGTTCCTGCTCGAGGGCATCGGCCGGACCTGGACCGGCAGCGTCGGCTACCAGGTCCGCTCCGACGTGCGCGGTCGCTACGAGATCGGCCCGATGGCGGTGCGCGTCACCGACCCCTTCGGGCTGGTCGATCTCGGCCGCGCGTTCCGATCGACCGTGCCGCTCACCGTCACCCCCCGCACCGTCCCGCTCCCCAAGATCCCGATGGGCGGGGCCTGGTCGGGGGCAGGCGACAACCGGCCGCGCGCGTTCGCGATCGGCAGCGCCGAGGACGTGACCGTCCGCGAGTACCGCCGCGGCGACGACCTGAGGCGCGTGCACTGGCGTTCCTCGGCGCGCGTCGGCGAGCTGATGGTCCGGCGCGAGGAGCAGCCGTGGCAGGCCCGCGCGACGCTGCTGCTGGACAACCGCGAACGCGCCCACCGGGGCACCGGGCTGGCCTCGTCGCTGGAGACGGCCGTGTCGGCGGCCGCCTCGATCGCCGTACACCTCTCGGGGCTGGGCTACACCGTGCGCCTGGTCACCGCCTCCGGCGAGGAGCACAGCCACGCCTGGCACGCCCGGGATGCGGAGTTCAACACCGGAGCGCTGCTGGAGTCGCTGGCGGTGGTCCAGGCGGCCCCCGAGACCCGGTTCGCCACCGACTGGCTCGGCGAGTCCGGTGCTGGCGGGCTGGTCGTCGGCGTGATCGGCGGGCTGGACCGGGCGGACGCCCCGATGCTGCGGCAGATCCTCCACCAGTCCGGGTCGGGGTTCGCGATCGCGCTCGACGTCGGTGCCTGGGGGTCGCCCACGCCGACGGCGGGGTCCACCGAGCTCCTGGCCGGTCAGGGGTGGCGGGTCGCCATGCTCGGGCCGAGTGACAAGCTCGAGGCCTCCTGGCAGGGGCTGGCGCGTACGGCGGCGCACCGGGCGCGGCTGGATGGAGCCATGCGATGAGCGCGGCGGGCACCGACCGCCCCACGCCTGGCCGGGGGTTGGCTCGGGAGTTGACGATGGGCGTGCTGGGGGCGCTGACGGTCTGGGCGACCATGCTGTCGTGGCGGCCGCTGGCGGAGGAGCCTGGCACCTATCTGACCCCGCTGCTGATCATCGGTGTCGCGGTCGCGGCGCTCGGCGCGATCCTGCGGTGCCTGCGGGTCCCGGTCGCCGTGGCGTTGGTGCTGCAGCTGGTGGCCGCCGCGCTGGCCGCGACCACGCTGCTGCTCGGGCGTCCCGACGTCTCCGCGGCCGGCCGGGCGGAGTTGCAGGCGATCTTCACGACCGCGTGGACGACCGTCGAGTCCTACGCCGCCCCCATCCCCGCCGACGCCGCGGGCATCCACCCGCTGCTGATCGCGCTCGGGCTGGTGTTCCTGCTCGTCTTCGACGCCCTCGCGGTCGGCTGGCGCCGGCTGCCCGCCGCGGGCCTGGTGCTGCTCGCGATCTATGTCGTCCCCGTCAGCGTGACGCGCCAGGCCGTGCCGTGGTGGGTGTTCGTGGCGGGCACGGGCGGCTACCTGGCGCTGCTGTACGGCCAGGAGCGCGCGTCGCACACCCGGTGGGGCCGAGCGCTCTCCATCAACACCGTCAACACCGCCCACCAGCCCGGCCGGCCCACCCAGACCGCGACCGCCCGGCCGGCCGTCAACGCCCCGCTGTGGGCGCTCGCGATCGGGACCGGCGCCACCTCGCTCGCGCTCCTCGCGCCGAGCGTCGTACCGACGTACTCGCTGTCTCTCTTCGCGGGCGGGCTGGGGGGCGGCGGCGCCGGCAGCGTGACCATCCGCAACCCGATGACCGACCTGCGCCGGGACCTCGAACGCGGCGAGGACGTCGACCTGATCGACGTCCGCACCACCGACCCGGACCCGCGCTACCTGCGGATCTCGGTGCTGACCACGTTCGACGGGCGCGAGTGGCGGGCGGGCGAGCGAGAGATCCCCGCCGACCAGCGCGCGGTCGGCCCGATGCCCCCCGGGCCCGGGTTGACCGGCGACGAGCCGGGCGACACCCATGCCTACTACGTCCACATGACCCAGGACTTCGTCAGCCAGTGGCTGCCGACCTACCCGGAGCTGCGCGACATCACCACCGTCGGCGACTGGCGCTACGACCGGCGGACCATGGACATCTTCACCCCCGACCCCGACCTCGAGACGGCGGGCGCGAACTACCGGATGTCCTCACGCAAGATCCACTACCGGGCGCGGGCGCTCGCGCGGTCGGGCGGCGCGCACTCGCTCGACGACGTCTTCACCGACCTGCCGGCCGACCTGCCGCCCGAGGTCGAGCGTCTCGCCCGCGCGGTGACCGACGCGCAACCGACCCGCTTCGAGAAGGCGCAGGCGCTGCAGCGCTGGTTCCAGGAGGACGGCGGCTTCACCTACAGCCTCGAGCAGGCGCCGGCGGGCAACGGCTCCAACGCCCTCTCGCAGTTCCTCGACGAGGAGACCGGCCGGGTCGGCTACTGCGAGCAGTTCGCGTCCGCGATGGCGGTGATGGCCCGGACGATCGACATCCCCGCGCGGGTCGCCGTCGGCTTCCTCACCCCCGACCGGATCGACCGCGACCGGTGGCTGTTCTCCAGCCACGACCTGCACGCGTGGCCCGAGCTCTATTTCCCCGGCGAGGGCTGGGTGCGGTTCGAGCCGACGCCGACCTCGCGGACCGGTGAGCTCCCGGCGTACACGACCGCACCGGTGCCCGACGTCAACGACCCGCAGACACCGGAGACGCCCGAGGACGAGACGCCCGCGGCCACCCCGGACCAGCCCACCGACGATCAGAACCAGCCGCAGGACGACCCGGACGCGGAGGCGGCCGCCGGCTCCGGCATCACCCGGGCCATGGCGCTCGCCGCGGCGCTCGCCGTCGCGGTGCTGGCCGCGCTGCTCACGCTGCCCCGATGGGTACGACGCGCACGCCGGCGCCGACGCATGCGGGCCGGCGACGCGCACGCGGCGTGGGCGGAGTTGCGCGACACCGCCACGGATCTGA
>JBDHZS010000141.1:0-9919 GCA_039812025.1 Nocardioides sp.
AGGCGCTGGTCGTTCAGCTCGTTCATCCTCGCGACGATCTTGGCCGCCTGCTGCTCGCGACGTGACTCGGCGGCCGCGCCCGCGCCCGCGTCCAGATGGGCGTTGACGAACCAGAACTTCTCGCCAGTGGCGCGCACCTCGAACTTCGAGTACGGCGCGTATGCGGTGGGGTTCTTCGCCGAGGCGTAGGAGACGACGCACGAGATCCGATCCTCCGGGCAGCTGCTGAGCATCTTGAGCCTCGCCTTGTCATAGAGGATGCGCGCGTCCATGGGGACGTTCTTGGTGACGGCCGTCGAGCGGGTGAGGCGGTACTTCGGCATGTCGTACTTCGCCTTCGCGAGCTCGTTCTCCATCGCGCCGTGCCACATCCGAGGGACCAGCTCGTTCACACCGATGATGGCCGGACGGCGCGAGGCCATCATCCGCGCCACCCTGGGCATGCGCTTGCGCCACGCGAGATCGCCGCGGTCGAGGCCGTCCAACCGGATGTTGTAGGTCGCCACCCGCAGCCGGCTCCCCCGGCCGACGGGCGCGAGACCCTTGGCGGCCGAGGCCTGGGCCGGCCCGTACCAACGCTTGACCGGCTTGCCCTTGCTCGTGCCCCGGTTGTACGTCCGGATGATGAGATGCAGCCCCGAGCCGAGGGGCGCGCCCGCCTGGGCCGTCTGCTCGCGGGTCAGGACCGCGCTACGCGTACTGCCCGGGAACGAGAACTTCTGCCACTTCTTGCCCTTGCGCGGGAGATCGTTGCTGAAGGGGGAGAACGACGTGATCGCGGTCTCGACCACGAGACCCTCGGACACCTTGCCCGCGAGCTTCCACTTCAGGGAGATCTGGCCGGCTTTGGGCCCCGGCCGTGCCGTGAAGCTGGTGATCTTGCTCGGGTAGCTGCCCTTCTTGAGGGTCGTGGCGTCGCCGTCGCCGCCCGGGGGCACCGTTGCCTCCGGCTCGGGGTCCGTCGTGGGGTCTGGCGCCGGGTCCGTCGTGGGGTCCGGCGCGGGCGGGGTCGTTGGGTCAGGCGTCGAGTCCGTCGTGGGGGTGGGCGCGGGATCCGCTGACGGATCCACCGCAGGGTCGACGGCTGGGTCGACTGCTGGAGTCTCCGTGGAGGCCGTCGCCGCGTGCGCGGTCGACGTCGCCAGGAGGACGCCGGTGATGGCGAGGTGGGCCGCGGCGGCGCGGCGCATGATGCTATGTACCCGAGGCATAGTCACTTCTTTCTCATTGGGGGGCTCGACGAGCCCGTGTGTCCGGGAGTCTCCCGTGATCACTACGCTGAGTCTATGAGCCTGGTCACGTCCCTCCGGCGGCGCGCGAAGCGCGCACTGGGGCGGTCGGGGGCCGAGCGGTCGGCGGCGGAGCCCGCGGGTGCGGGGCCGCAGGAGGGGGCCTCGACGCACGTGCTGGGGGTCGTCGAGGACATCTCCAGGCGCGCCATCGCGGGCTGGGTCTCGGTGCCGGCGGACGCCCCGCCGACGCGGATCAGCGTCCGGCTCGGCGGCTTCGAGGTCACCGCGACCTACGCCAAGCCGGGTGACTCGATGTCGGGCATCTTCGTCGGCGCGGACGGCACGGTCATCGAACCGCGATCCCGGCAGGCCTCCGCCCCGGCGGCCGGTGAGATCCAGGCCGAGCACAACTGGCGCGCGAAGCCCCTCCCGGGGCCGCGCGGCGACCGGCGCAACAGCAGACAACAGATCCGCACCTTCGCCTTCCGCGTGGCCGGCATGTGGCCGTACGTGCAGAACACGACCCAGGTGCGGGTGCTGGCCGACGGCCGGCCGCTCCCGATCGCGGGGCACGGGATGTTCGCCAGGCCGAGGAAGAGCGGCCCGCACACGCCCGCCGAGCTCGAGGAGCTCTTCGCGCAGGGCTACGTGCTCACCCAGATGGGTGAGCTGATGCTGTCGAAGAAGCACGACACGGACTACCAGCGCTCCGCGATGGCGCTCTACGAACGGGTCGGCGAGATTCTCCACGACGAGTACGGCTACGAGATCTTCCTGATGTACGGCACGCTGCTCGGCGCGGTGCGCGACGGCGGCTACATCAGCCACGACGCCGACTTCGACGTCGGCTACGTGTCGCGCCACGAGAGCGGCCCCGAAGCCGCCTCGGAGCTGGCCGACATCGCGCTGACGATGGTGCGCCACGGCCTGGGGGCGGACCTGCGGGCCCGGCTGCTGCACATCCACGACCGCGACAACGACGAGTTCAAGCTCGACCTCTTCCACACCTACTTCGAGGACGAGCGGCACCGGTTCCCGTTCGGCGTCGCGGGGACGTCGACGCTCACCCGCGCGGACTGGTCGGGCACGAAGGAGATCGACTTCCCCGGCGGCCGTGCCCGGGTCCCGGCGAACGACGAGCGCTTCGTCGCGCACCTCTACGGCGAGGACTGGCGGCTTCCGCGCCCCGGCTTCAACTGGCACCTCGACCGGACCGATCACGCGCCCGAGGCGGCGCTGAGCCCGCACCTGCGCACCAAGATCTACTGGGCGGACTTCTACTCCCGCACCGAGTACACCGAGGGGTCGACCTTCTGCGAGTTCGTCCGGGGGCTCGACGACCTTCCCTTCCACGTCGTCGACATCGGCTGCGGCGACGGCCGCGACGCGTGCGCCTTCGGCACCGCGGGCCGGGCGGTGCTGGGTCTGGACCAGTCGCCCATCGGCATCGAGCACGCCACGGCGCACGCCGCCGCGCACGGCCTGGCCAACGTGCGGTTCGAGGTCTGCGACGCCTCCGACGCCGCCGCCCTCGGCCGGGTCCTGGCGGCCGAGCTGGAGACCGACGGCCCCGTGCTCTTCTACCTGCGCTTCTTCCTCCACGCGATCACCGACGGGTCGCAGGCGACCCTGCTGTCCACGCTGGACCGGCTGGCGCGGCCGGGCGACTGGTTCGCGGCGGAGTTCCGCACCGACAAGGACGCCGAGCAGACGAAGGTCCACGGCAAGCACTACCGCCGCTTCCAGAACGCGCAGGAGTTCGTGGCCGACCTCCGCTCGCGCGGCTGGAGGATCGAGCACTCCGAGGAGGGCACGGGCCTCTCGCCGTACGGCGAGGAGGACCCCGTCCTCGCCAGGGTGATCGCCACCCGCGAGTGAGTCGTCCTGAGGTGCTACGGGCGCGGCGACGGTGGCGTGCCGGTTGTGACGCCAAGGCTGCAAGGCTCACCTAATATGCCAGAATCAGCGCATGCAGTCCGACCCTGACGCGCGTCGGCAGGTCTTGGTCGTCGCCGGACCGGGCCGGTCCGGCACGAGCTTGTTCACCGGGTTGACCGCAAGGCTGGGGCTCCACGTCCCCAAGCCCGAGGTCAAGTCCAACCGGTCCAACCCCACCGGCTTCAGCGAGCCGCGCTGGGCGGTCGACTTCCACAACGACCTGCTGCGCAAGGCGGACGTCGTCGTCGACGACGGCCGCCCCGAAGCCTGGGAGCTCACCGACCGGGTCGGGCGGCTGCCCGGGCCCCGGGCGCAACTGGCCCGGTGGCTCGAGGAACAGTTCGAGGTCTCCCCCCGCGTCGTGATCAAGGACCCGCGACTCGCGTGGTTCTTCGACCTTTACCAGGACATGGCCCAAGAGGCCGGCGCCGAGCTGAGCGTCGTCACCATGCTGCGGGACCCCGCCGAGGTCCTGCAGTCCCGCGAGCTCGCCTACGGCACGAGGACGACCAACAGCACCCGCGCCGTCGGCTGGGTCAACATGATGCTGGGCATCGAACGGCGGACGAGGGGCCTGCCGCGGGCGACGGTCGCCTACGCCGACCTCCTGGCCGCGTGGCAGGCGGCCGTCGAGTCCGCCGACGAGTCGTTGCGGCTGGGCCTCGTGTCAGGGGCGACCGAAGCCCAGCTCGCCGATGCGGACGGGCTGGTCGACCCGAGCCTGCGCCGTTCCCTCGTCGACTGGGACGAGCTGGGTCTGCATCCGGCCGTCCGCGACCTGACCGCCCGCACCTACGAGGCGCACCGCGGCCTCGTCGGCCTGCCCGCCGATCAGCAGGACGCCGTACGGAAACAGCTCGACGCCCTCAGCGAGGAGTTCCGCGCCACCTACGAGGAAGCCGCCGAGATCGCCCGCCATCGCACCGGCGCGACCGTGCGCGCCGAGCGCCGCAAGGCGGTCCGCCGGACGCGCCAGGAGCACGCGGCGAAGACCAGTCAGCCCGAGACCCCGCCGTCGCGCGCAGCGAAGCTCCGCGGCAGGGTCTCCAAGCTCCTGCGTCGCACCTGATGTCGGCCTTGTCTCGCGCGCGGGCACATGCCCGCGGCGTCGCGGGCCGTGCGCGCCGCTACACCCACGGGTTGACGATCCGAGCGCAGCGGCGGCTGCGGCCCGGGCTCGTGCCGGGCCTGTTGAGCGTGGTGGTGCCGTGCTACAACGTCGAGGAATACCTCGACGAGTGCCTGGCCTCCCTCCGCGCCCAGGACTATCGCAGGATCGAGCTGATCGTCGTCGACGACGGCAGCCCGGACCGGTCGTGGGAGATCGCCCGGGCCCACCAGCGACGCGACCCGCGCATCCGCATCGTCCGCAAGGAGAACGGCGGCCTGAGCGCGGCGCGGAACACCGGGATCGATCACGCGCGCGGCGAGTTCCTCACCTTCATCGACTCCGACGACGTGGTCCGCGCGCGGGCGTTCTCTGCGCCGATCGAGGCGATGACCGAGTCCGGGTCGGACTTCGCGGTGACGCTCTACGACCGCATCGAGAAGACCGCTCGGAAGGCCGCGGAGCGACACATCCGCCGCGCGCACGTGCGCAGACGGCTCGGCGAGACCGTGGACACGTTCCCGGAGGCCATGGTCAACGCGGTGGTGTGGAGCAAGACCTTCAGGCGGGAGTTCTGGGACAGCGCGGGCCTGCGCTTCCCGGAGGGGCGCCTGTACGAGGACCAGCCGGTGTCGATGGCGGCCTACGCCAAGGCGGCGTCGTTCGACGTCCTGCCGGACATCGGCGTCTCCTGGCGCATCCGCTACGACCGGTCGTCCATCTCCCAGGCGTCGAACACCGTGCGCAATCTGCGCGAGCACACCTACGCGGTGCACGAGTCGCTCGACGCCCTGAGGGTCGCCGGGAATCCGCGCGCCGCCGAGGAGCGCGCGCTGCAGGTGCTCGCCAACAACATGCCGTACTTCGTGCGCCACAGCCTGCGCGCTGACGACGAGTTCTGGCAGCTCCTGCGCATCGTGATCAGCGAGCTCGTCGAGACCCTCCCCCCCGACCTGCTCGCGAGTCGGGTGCACTCCCAGAACAAGCTGCTCTACGAGTTCGTCATGAGCAATCGCTGGGACGAGGCCCGGTCATTCATGACGAACTTCGGCACGGACGCGCGCCGCTACCGGACCTGGCTGGACGCCGAGGGCGTGCACTGCGCCCACCCGCTGAGCGAGGCGCTCCCGACGTCGTGCACGATCATGTCCGACGCGCAGCTGGAGTTGTACGCGCGGGCGCTGAGGCTGGCACTCAGCCCCGACGGGATGCTGTCGATCGACGGCTGGGCCTACATCCGCAACGTCGATCTGGCGTCGTACGACTTCACGCTCGGGCTGGAGCTGGTGAACGCCGCGGGCGAGCGGATCCCGGTGGACGTCGAGACCCGTTTCGAGCCGTACGTGGACCTCGTAGGGGACCACTGGTACTGCGACTTCCGCCCGGGCGGCTTCGGAGCGACGGCCGACCTGCGCGACCTGCCGGCCGGGTCGTGGGAGCTCGTCGCCACGCTGACGGTCGCCAACGACGACTACACTCTCACCCGCGAGGGGCCGGTCCGGGGCGCGGGCATCGCCGGCACCGGGCAGGTCGCGCAGGTGGTCGCGGCCGGCGAGGACGACTACCTGTGGGTCGACGCGATCCGCCGGCCGGTGACCGTCAGCCGCGGCGCCGCCGCAGACCTGGCCCCGGAGGCGCTGGCCCGCGCGTCGGTGCGCGGGGAAGGGCTGAGCCTGCCGACCGCCGAGGCCGCCGGACCGGTGGTGGTCGACTACGCGGTGACCGACGACGCGCTCACGCTGGAGGTCACCGGCCTCCCGCCGGGCGCGGGCCGGCCGGTGATGTATCAGGGCCGCCACCTCGACGCCGCGTCGGTGGCCGTCTCCGGAGCCGTGTCGGAGTCGGAGGCGGGCCGGGCGCGCGTGCGGTTCCCGCTCCAACGCGAGCATTGGGGCCGTCCCGGTCTGACGCTGCCCTCGGGCGGTTATCTGCTCCGGATCGTCGGCGACGAGGGCGACGTGCTGCCCCTGACGCCGTCGGCGGACCTCCTCGACCGGATGCCGCTCGGCCACCTGACCGCGCTGGCGCGCGTGGAGCTCCAGCCGGCGCCCGGCGCACCGTTCGGGCTGGCGGTGCGGCTGAGCCCGCCGCTGTCCGAGGAGCAGTGGGGGCCCCGGAACCAGCGGCTGCTCCACGAGCGGCATCGGGTGGCGCGCGCCGAGGACCGCAGCGTCTTCTTCCGCGCGCTCTACGGCGAGGTCGCGAACTGCAACGGCCTCGGGGTGCACGAGGAGCTTCGTCGCCGCGGCAGCGACCTGGAGCTGCTGTGGTCCGTCGTCGACCACAGCGTGCCCGTCCCCGACGGCGGCCGAGGCCTGATCGAGGGCTCCGAGGAATGGCACGCCGCCATCGCGCGCTCGCGCTACCACATGGTCAACGTCCACCAGCTCGAGTGGTTCTCCAGGCCCGAGGGCCAGGTGATCATCGAGACCATGCACGGCTACCCGTACAAGATCATGGGGCACGAGTGGTGGCGCAAGGGTCACTTCCCCCCGTCCCAGGTGGCCAACTACGACCGCCGCGCCCGCGAGTGGGACTACTTCGTGTCCCCGGCGAGCTACGCGACCCCGCTCCTGAAGGCGGCCTTCCTGGAGCCCGCGGGCTCCGAGGCCGAGGTCCTGGAGATCGGGTATCCGCGCAACGACGTGCTGCAGTCCGCGCGCGCCGACGACGTGAGACGACGGACCCGCCGGCTGCTGGGGGTCGACCCGCGGCAGACGGTCGTGATGTACGCGCCGACGTTCCGCGACTACCTGTCGACCAACGACACCACGGCCGCCCGCGTCGAGTTCTTCGACGAGCGGCGTGCCGCGGCCGACCTCGGCGAGGACTTCGTGGTCCTGGTCCGGGGACACGCCTTCAACGCGCGCGCCAACGACCGCGTCGTCAGCGAGGGGAACGTCATCGACGTCACCGACTACCCCGACATCAACGACCTGATCCTCGCCTCGGACGTCGCCATCCTCGACTACTCCTCGCTGCGGTTCGACTACGCGATCACCGGCAACCCGATGATCTTCCTGGTCCCGGACCTCGACGCCTACGACGCCGCCCGGGGCGGCGTCATCGACTACGCGCCCACCGCCCCCGGCCCGCGAGTCACCACCACCAGACAGGTCGTGGAGCTGCTGCGCGATCCGGCCGGGCTGCGTGCGAGCACGGCCGGGCTGATCGCACGGTTCCGGCGGGAGTACGTCGACCTGGACGACGGCCACGCCGCGGCGCGGCTGGTGGATGCGGTCTTCGTGCCGCGCGGCGACGCCCCGCCGGCTCCGGCGCAGGGGTGAGATAATCGGCCCATGTCTCTGACAGTCTCGGTGCCAGCCCTGAGGGACGGGTCGATCCTGGTCCACATCGGCCCCTACAAGACCGGCAGCACGGCGCTCCAGATGGCCATGGCCGAGGACCGCGAGCGGCTGGCCGAGGCCGGCGTGGTCTATCCCGGGCCCAAGTATCGCGTGATGCGTCCGGGCTGGGCGCTCCTCGGACGGCCGGCGGCCGGTGCGGAGCCGGTCGACATCGCGGTGTGGGACGGCTTCGCGGCCGAGGTCCGCGCGGCGGCCGAGGCGGGCTCCCGGGTCTGCGTCAGCACCGAGGACTTCGCCAGCCTCACCGCGGCGCAGGTCGCCAAGCTCGTGGCCGACCTGGGACCCGACCGGGTCCACCTGCTGCTGGTCGCCCGGCGGATCGACAGGTTGCTGCCGTCGGGTTGGCAGGAGCGGGTCAAGTCGTGGAACGAGACGCGGACCTACGACGAGTTCCTCCACGACGTGCTGGACGAGGGTTCGACGGCGTCGGTGGCCACCACGTTCTGGCGCAACCACGGCGTCGACAGCCAGTTGCGCCGCTGGACCGCCGCACTCCCGCCCGAGCAGATCACCCTCATCGTCGCGGATGAGTCGGATCGCACGCGCACGCCCGTGACGGTCGAGGCGCTGCTGGGACTCCCCGCGGGCTTCCTGAAGCCCGCTCCGGTGGAGAACGTCTCGCTCGCCTACGACCGGATCGAACTGATCCGGCGGGCCAACGTCCAGGCCAAGGAACTGGGGCTCTCGCCGCGCCTGCGCCGGGAGTTGCTCAACTTCGGTCTCATGTACGGCCTCCGCGACGCGCCCGCGACCCCGACCGACCAGTCGATCCCGCTGCTGCCGCGCTGGGCGGCCGAGAGGGCGGCGTCGCTGGGCGAACGACGCGCCCACCACGTCGAGGAGGCCGCGGCCCGGGGCGTCCGGGTGATCGGAGACCCGGACCTCCTCCGGGTCGACGCCGACGCCATCGCGGCCCCGGACGCCGAGGTGCCCTCGCTCCTCACCCTCGACACCGCCGCGCACGCGGTGACCGGCGTCGTCGCCGCCGCGGTACGGCTTGAGGACGCCGCGCGCAAGCTCAACAACAAGCCCAACGACAAACCCAACGACGGGCACAACCGGCGCCCGGCCCCGGCGCCCGGCCTCGACGCGTATCCCGGCCGGCAACTCCTCGGCGAGATCGGGTGGCGGGTCCGCCGCAGGATCCCGATCGTCGGGCGGCGCTGAGCCGGACCACTCCGCTGCCTGCTCCGGGCGCCCCTCACCGCGGCAGCCGTGCCAGCAGCGCGTCGACGACCCGCTCGGCCGCCCGGCCGTCGTTGCGGGGCTGGAACCGCCGGTTGAAGGCGTCGATCGGGTCCCGATAGCGCCGGCGCAGGCCGTCGAGATCCGCCAGCTCGGCGGCGACGCCAGCGGTGTCGCGCACGAGCGGCCCGGGGGCGCTCTCCTCGAAGGGGAACAGGAAGCCGCGCCCGCCGTGCGCGTAGTCCTCCAGGTCGGGGACGAGGAAGACCATCGGTTTGCCGGTGAGCGCGTAGTCGAACCGCAACGAGGAGTAGTCGAGGACCGCCGCGTCGGAGGCCAGGATCAGATCGTTGATCTCCGGGTAGGCGGTAACGTCGAGGACGCGGTCGCCGGAGGCCGGGCCGGAGTTGAACCGGTGGCCGCGGAGCAGGACCACCGCGTCGGGTCCGAGCCGGTCCAAGAGGAGCTCCAGGTCGAGGTGATCGACCATCTCCGCGACCCGGAAGTCGCTGGCGAGGTGATCGCGCCAGGTGGGTGCGTAGAGCACCGCCGTCGCGTCGTCGGGGATCCCGAGTCGCCCGCGCACGGCGGTCCTCGTCTCCTCCGCGGTGGAGGCCAGCAGCGCGTCGTCGCGGGGATAGCCCTCGTGCAGGATCGGGCCGGCCCAGTCGTACTGCTCCCGGTAGTGACGGTCCATCGACGGGTCCGGGGTCAGCAGGAGGGTCCAGTTGCCGGAGGTCTCCAGCAGCTGTTGGCCGATCTGGCGAGGCGAGAAGTTCTTGGCCCGCCATTGGACCTTGCCCATCGCCTTCGACGGGTAGCCGTGGCAGGTCTGGAGCAGCTGCTGTCCTGGGCGGATCCGGAAGAACCGGTCCGGCTCGATGTTCGTGACGATCAGCTGGGCCGTGCTCCACGCGTCGAACCAGCGCCGGCTGCGCACCAGCACGGTCTCGGCCCCCTCGGGGGCGACGACGGAGTGGTCCGCGACCGCCCACACCAGCCGCAGGTCGGGTCGCCGCCGCCTGAGCTCGGCATAGATCGCCGCCGGGCTGTCGGTCACGGTCGCTCCGGCGAAGCTGGTGAAGAGG
>JBDHZS010000142.1:0-9911 GCA_039812025.1 Nocardioides sp.
GGCACCGAGTCGTAGCCGGCGGCGCTGGCGGCGCGCGCGACCGTCTCGCCCTGGCGGAGCAGGTCGGAGGCGACGTGCATCCGCCAGCTCTGGACGTAGCGCATCGCCGGCACCCCGACCACCTCGGTGAAGCGGGCCGCGAACGCCGAGCGCGACATCGCCGACTCGCGAGCCAGCGTGGCGACGCTCCAGCCGCACCCGGGATCGTCGTGTACGGCGCGCACCGCGGCGCCGATCTGCGGATCGCGCAGCGCCCCGAGCCAGCCGCCGGCGTCGTCCTGCTGGTCCAGCCAGGCGCGGATCGCCTGGATCACGAGGATGTCGGCGAGCCGCGTGGTCACCGCCTCCCCGCCCGGCCTCGGCTGCGCGACCTCGGCCGCCATCAGCGCCAGCGCGGAGCAGATCCGGGCGTCGCGTCCGGCGGCCGGGACGTGGACGACGGCGGGCAGCAGCTCGAGCAGCGGCCGCGAGGCAGGCCCGTCGACGGAGAGCAGCCCGCACAGCAGCTCGACGCGCGGGCCCGGCCCGTCGTGGCGCAGGATCGTGTAGTTGTCGGTCACGTATTCCTGGGGCAGCTGGTCGACCGGACCCAGCGACGGCGCGCCCGGCTCGCTCGCCAGCACGTGTCCGCGCCCGTGCGGGACGAGCGCGAGGTCGCCGGCGGTCAGCCTCACCGCCGGAGCACCGGGGACCTCGACCCAGCACTCCCCCGCGGTGATCACGTGGAAGCTCACGCAGTCCCCGAAGGCCGGCATGTCGACCGCCCAGGCGCCCGCGGCCTCGGTGCGGCAATAGAAGACGCCCGTGACCCGCAGCCGATGCAGCGCCTCGCCGACGGGGTCGACGCGTGCAGGCGGTTCGGCGAGAACGATCACTCCCACTCCTCTGGATGATCGGATAAGAATCCTCGACAGATGAGCATAGACCATCCACTCCGCGGCGCGATGAACTTGCTCCACCGGTGGCCATCCGGGCCGCCCCTTACTCCCAAGGAGTCTCCCCATGAAGGTCCTCGTCATCGGCGCCACCGGCGGATCCGGCCGCGCCGCCGTTGCAGAGCTCGTCCGCCGCGGCCACAATGTGACGGCGCTGTCGCGCCACGGCTCGTCGCTGACCGGCCCGCAGGTGCGCGGCGTCGACGGCGACGCGACCGACGCCGCGGTCTTGGATGCGCTCGTCCCCTGCCACGACGCCGTCGTGGTCACGCTCGGCATCACCGAGCCGGCGATGCGCGTGCGGCTCCGGGGGCCGTCCGGCACCGCCCCGGACGTCCGCTCACGCGGCACCCGCACGGTCGCCGCCGCCATGCGCCACCACGGGGTCCGCCGGCTGGTGGTGCAGACGTCGTACGGCGTCGGCGGCACCCGCGCCCGGCTCGACCTGGTGACCCGCCTGGTCTTCGCGCTCGTCCTCAAGCCGCAGATCGCCGACACCGAGGTGCAGGCGCGCGAGCTGCACGCCAGCGGGCTGGACTGGGTCGAGGTGCAGCCGATGTACCTCACCGACGGCCCGAGGTATTCCGCCGACGGGGCCCCCGACGCTCCCCACATCACCCTGGACGGGTCGATCCGCGAGCGGAAGGTCTCCCGCCGGGCCGTCGCCCAGGTGCTGGCCGACGCCGTCGAGCGCGACGACTACGTCGGCAAGACCCTCTCCGTCTCCGGAGCCCCCGCCCTCACCTCGCCGAGTCGGCGCTAAGAGTCACGCCGAGTCGGCGCAAACGTGCACGAAAAGCACGCCGAGTCGGCTCTAAAGTGCACGCGAAACGTGCCGAGTCGGCGCAAAAATACGCCGCGGCTAGCGGGAAGCGGCGGGACGACGGGGCCGGGCCTGCGCCTTGGCCTCGGCGAGCTCCTGAGCCTTGGACGCCGCGAACGAGCAGATCGGGCAGCCCGCGAACGAGTGCCGCCGCGCGGGGCAGAATTCGCGGCCGAAGTAGATGATCTGCAGGTGGCGCCGGTTCCAGGTGTCGCGAGGGAACGCCTTCTTCAGGTCCGCCTCGACGCGCTCGACCGTCGTACCGCGGGAGAGGCCCCAGCGGCGGGCGAGCCGGAAGATGTGGGTGTCGACGGGGAACGCGGGTACGCCGAAGGCCTGCGCCATCACGACGCTCGCGGTCTTGTGGCCGACGCCGGGCAGGCTCTCGAGGAACTCCCACTCCGGCTTCAGCTCGCCGCCGGCCTCGACGATCATGCCCGCCGCCGCCCACAGGTTGCGGGCCTTGGTGGGCGCGAGCCCGATCTCGCGGATCAGCTCCAGGATCCGCTCGGGCCCGAGCTCGTACATCTCCTCCGGCGTGGAGGCCAGCGCAAACAGCGCCGGCGTCACCTCGTTGACCTTCTTGTCGGTCGTCTGCGCCGACAGCGCCACCGCGATCAGCAGCGTGTAGGGGTTGACGTGGTCGAGCGGGATCGGCGGCTCGGGGTAGAGCTCGTCCAAAACCTCGCCGATCCGCTCGGCCTTCTCCGCTCGTCGCACGCGCTCACGCTAGCTTCACGTGCACGTTGGCGCCGACTCGGCGCGTTTCAGATGCACCTTTGAGCCGACTCGGCGCGTTTCACGTGCACCTTTGAGCCGACTCGACGTGTTTCAGATGCACCTTTGAGCCGACTCGGCGGGGTTCTTGGCGCAGATGCGGGACAAGAGATGACAAGGCCCCGCAAGTGCGTGGTCGGACGCGTGTTTGCGCAGGTCAGAGGCCCGGAACCGGCGTAATAAACACGGTGAAACCGATGGCGAGCGGACCCCGACGCTGCTTACGGTCGAAGTTCACCCCAGCGCGCCGGAGCCCCCAACCCACCGGCGCCTGCGGGACGTGGCGACAGCGGAGGTTTCTACCGATGACAGACACGACCGCGGCAGGCATCGAGAGCCCCGGCATCGACGGCCCGGGCAGCGACGCGCTGTTGAAGGCCGGCAGGTTCTTCACCAAGTGGGACGAGACCGCCGATGGCCGCGCGGTGTTCCGCAAGGGCGGCCGGGCGGGCGACGTCTTCTACCGGGACCGGTGGAGCCACGACAAGGTCGTGCGCTCCACGCACGGTGTGAACTGCACCGGTTCGTGCTCGTGGAAGGTCTACGTCAAGGACGGGATCATCACCTGGGAGAGCCAGGAGACCGACTATCCGTCCGTCGGCCCCGATCGTCCGGAATACGAGCCCCGCGGCTGCCCGCGGGGCGCCGCCTTCTCCTGGTACACCTACTCCCCCACACGAGTGCGCTACCCCTACGCCCGGGGGGTGCTGGTCGAGATGTTCCGTGAGGCGCGCGAGCGGCTGGGCGACCCCGTGCTGGCGTGGGCCGAGATCGTGGGCGACCCGGAGAAGCGACGCCGCTACCAGCAGGCGCGCGGCAAGGGCGGCCTGGTGCGGGTGGGCTGGCGCGAGGCGGTCGACATGATCGCCGCCGCCCACGTGCACACGATCAAGACCCACGGCCCCGACCGCTGCACCGGCTTCTCCCCGATCCCCGCGATGTCGATGGTCTCCCACTGCGTCGGCACCCGCTTCATCCAACTCATCGGCGGCGTCATGACGTCGTTCTACGACTGGTACGCCGACCTCCCCGTCGCCAGCCCGCAGGTCTTCGGCGACCAGACCGACGTGCCCGAGTCCGGCGACTGGTGGGACGCGACCTACCTGATGATGTGGGGCTCCAACGTCCCGGTCACCCGCACGCCCGACGCCCACTGGATGGCCGAGGTCCGCTACCGCGGCACCAAGGTCGTCACGGTCAGCCCGGACTACGCCGACAACACCAAGTTCGCCGACGAGTGGATGCCCGCCCAGGCCGGCACCGACGCCGCGCTCGCGATGGGCATGGGGCACGTGCTGCTCAAGGAGTTCTTCGTCGACCGGGACACGCCGTTCTTCCGCGACTACGTGCGCACCTACACCGACCTGCCGTTCCTGATCCGGCTCGACGAGCACACCGGGGAGTACGGCGCGGCTGAGTCCGCGAGCTGGGAGCCCGGCAAGTTCCTCACCGCCGCCGACCTGGCGACCGCAAATGGCGATGAGTCCGCCCCCGAGGACCAGTGGAAGACCGTCTTCCTCGACGAGCACACCGGCGAGGCGGCGGTCCCGAACGGCTCGATGGGCTTCCGGTACGCCGACTCCGGCGAGGGCCGCTGGAACCTCGACCTCGAGGGCCGCTCCCCCGCGCTCACGATGGCCGGCGAGGACAGCGAGCCCGTCGAGGTCCTCCTCCCTGCCTTCACCGAGGCCGACGGCACCGGCTCGGTGCTCCGCCGCGGCGTCCCCGCCCGCCGCGTCGCCGGCCATCTGGTGACGACGGTGTTCGACCTGATGCTCGCGCAGTACGGCGTGGCGCGCGACCTCGACGGCCAGCGGCTGCCGGGCGAGTGGCCGAGCGGGTACGACGACGCGACCTCGCCGTACACCCCCGCCTGGCAGGCCGAGCGCACCAGCGTCCCGGCCGAGCAGTGCATCCGCATCGCGCGCGAGTTCGCCCGCAACGCCGAGGAGTCCGGCGGCCGCTCGATGATCATCATGGGCGCGGGCATCTGCCAGTGGTTCCACGGCGACGCGACCTACCGCGCGATCCTCTCGCTGCTGATCCTGACCGGCTCGATGGGCCGCAACGGCGGCGGCTGGGCGCACTACGTGGGCCAGGAGAAGTGCCGCCCGATCACCGGCTGGATCTCGCTGGCCAACGCGCTGGACTGGACCCGCCCGCCGCGCACGATGACCGGGACGTCGTTCTGGTACATGCACACCGGCCAGTGGCGCAACGACGGCTACTCCGCCGACTCGCTCAACTCGCCGCTGGCCAAGGGGCACCTGCGCGGCATGCACACCGCCGACACGATCGCGCAGTCAGCGCGGCTGGGCTGGATGCCGTTCTACCCGCAGTTCACCGAGAGCTCGCTCGACGTCGCCGAGCAGGCCCAGGCCGCGGTCGAGGAGGGTACGGCGCCCGACGCCGCGTCGTACGTCGTCGACCGGCTGCAGGACGGCAGCCTGACGCCGGCGATCTCCGACATCGACGCGCCGGAGTCGTGGCCGCGCACGCTGGTGCTGTGGCGCTCGAACCTCTTCGGCTCCTCGGCCAAGGGCAACGAGTACTTCCTGAAGAACCTGCTCGGCACGCACTCCAACGTCATCGGCTCGGAAAACCCGGAGGCGCCCCGCCCCGCCGACGTCGCCTGGCACGACGAGGTGCCCGAGGGCAAGCTCGACATGCTGGTCTCCGCGGACTTCCGGATGACCTCGACGACGCTGCTCTCCGACGTCGTGCTGCCGGCCGCCACCTGGTACGAGAAACACGACCTCTCCTCCACCGACATGCACCCCTTCGTGCACGCGTTCAGCCCGGCGATCGACCCGCCGTGGGAGGCGCGCACCGACTTCGAGGCGTTCCACGCGATCGCGCGGCGGCTCTCCGAGCTGGCCAAGGACCACCTGGGCACCCGGCGCGACCTGGTCTCGGTGCCGCTGCAGCACGACACCCCCGGCGAGACCAAGCAGCCCGGCGGCGTCGTCCGCGACTGGAAGGACCCGGACGTGCCCGCGGTGCCGGGGGTCAACACCCCGGTCTTCGCCGTCGTCGAGCGCGACTACACCGCGATCGCCGACAAGCTCGCCACCGTGGGGCCGCTCGCGGACAAGCTCGGCTTCACGGTCAAGAACGTCACCTACGACGTCGCCGACCAGGTCGCCGCGCTCGCCCAGAGCAACGGCGTGATGCCCACCGGCGCGGGCGCGGGCCGGCCCGCGATCGAGACCGACAAGCACATGGCCGAGGCGATCCTGCGGTTCTCCGGTACGTCGAACGGCGCGCTCGCCTACCAGGGCTTCAAGACGCTGGAGCGGCGGGTCGGCAAGGTGCTCCACGACCTCGCGGAGGGCTCTGAGGAGAAGCGGATCAGCTTCGCCGACACCCAGATCGCGCCGGTGCCGGTGATCACGTCGCCGGAGTGGTCCGGCTCGGAGACCGGCGGGCGCCGCTACGCGCCGTTCACGGTCAACATCGAGCGGCTCAAGCCCTTCCACACCCTCTCGGGGCGGATGCATTTCTACCTCGACCACGACTGGATGACCGACGTCGGCGAGGCGCTGCCGACGTACCGGCCACCTCTCGACATGCAGCGGCTCTTTGGCGAGCCGGCGCTCGGCCCAGACGGCGGGCTGCAGATCACGGTGCGCTATCTGACCCCGCACTCGAAGTGGTCGATCCACTCCGAATACCAGGACAACCTCTTCATGCTCTCGCTGAGCCGCGGCGGGCCGACGGTGTGGATGAGCCCGGGCGACGCCGCGTCGATCGAGGTCCGCGACAACGACTGGGTCGAGTGCGTCAACGCCAACGGCGTGCTCGTCGGAAGGGCCATCGTGACCCACAAGATGCCCCGCGGCGTGGTCTTCGTCCACCACGCGCAGGAGCGGACGATCGACGTACCGAAGTCCGAGGCGACCGGGCGCCGCGGCGGCATCCACAACTCGGTGACCCGGCTGCTGGTCAAACCCACGCACCTGATCGGCGGCTACGCCCAGCTCTCCTACACCTTCAACTATCTCGGACCCACCGGCAACCAGCGCGACATGGTCTCCACGATCCGCCGTCGCTCGCAGGAGGTGACCTACTGATGCGCGTCATGGCTCAGGTCGGGATGGTGATGAATCTCGACAAGTGCATCGGCTGCCACACCTGCTCGGTGACCTGCAAGCAGGCGTGGACCAACCGGGCCGGCACCGAGTACGTCTGGTTCAACAACGTCGAGACCCGGCCCGGGCAGGGCTACCCGCGCCGCAACGAGGACCAGGAGCAGTGGCGCGGCGGCTGGGAGTTGAACAAGCGCGGCCGGCTGCAGCTCAAGACCGGCGGCCGGTTCAAGCGGCTGCTGTCGATCTTCGCGAGCCCGGTGCAGCCGGAGCTCAAGGACTACTACGAGCCCTGGACGTATGACTACAACACCCTGATCGAGGCGCCGCTCGGCGACGACTTCCCGGTCGCGCGGCCCAAGTCGCTGATCACCGGCCAGGACATGGCGGTGAAGTGGTCGGCCAACTGGGACGACAACCTCGGTGGGGCGCCCGAGCTGGCCGATCAGGACCCGATCGTGCAGCGGATCCGGCGCGAGTCGGAGGACAAGATCAAGTTCGAGTTCGAGCAGACCTTCATGTTCTACCTGCCTCGGATCTGCGAGCACTGCCTCAACCCGGCCTGCATGGCCTCCTGCCCGTCGGGCGCGATCTACAAGCGCGCCGAGGACGGCATCGTGCTCGTCGACCAGGACCGCTGCCGCGGCTGGCGCCAGTGCATCACCGGCTGCCCGTACAAGAAGATCTACTTCAACCACAAGTCCGGCAAGGCCGAGAAGTGCACCTTCTGCTACCCGCGCATCGAGGTCGGCATCCCGACCGTCTGCGCGGAGACCTGCGTCGGCCGGCTGCGCTACCTCGGGATCTTCCTGTACGACGCGGACGCGGTCACCGCGGCGGCGTCGGTGCCGGACGAGAAGGACCTCTACGAGGCGCAGCTCGACCTGATGCTCGACCCGACGGACCCCGAGGTCATCGCGGCGGCGCGGGAGCAGGGCATCCCCGCGGACTGGATCGACGCCGCCCGCCGCTCGCCGGTCTACGCGCTGGCCAAGAAGTACCGCGTCGCCCTCCCGCTGCATCCGGAGTACCGCACGATGCCGATGGTCTGGTACGTCCCGCCGCTCTCTCCCGTGGTCGACCTGCTCTCCGAGCAGGGCCACGACGCCGAGGACGCCGGGGTGCTCTTCGGCGCAATCGAGGCGCTGCGGATCCCGGTGGAATACCTCGCCGAGCTCTTCACCGCCGGCGACGTCGAGGTCGTCGACGGGGTGCTCCGCAAGCTCGCCGCCATGCGCTCCTACATGCGCCAGATCACCCTCGGCCGCGACCCCGACCCGTCGATCCCCGAGTCGGTGGGGATGAGCGAGGAGTCGATGTACGAGATGTACCGGCTGATGGCGATCGCCAAGTACGACGAGCGCTACGTGATCCCGAAGGCGCACGTCGAGGACGCCCACAACCTGGAGGAGATGGGCTGCTCGCTCGACTACGACGAGGGGCCCGGCATGTACGGCTCCGGTCCCTTCGGCGAGGCCAGCGGCCAGCCGGTGCCGGTGGCGGTGGAGACCTTCCACGCGCTGAAGCAGCGGCAGACCGCGGACCACTCGACTGGCCGCGACGACCTTCGCGGCCGCGTCAACCTGCTCAACTGGGACGGCAACGGCACCCCGTCCGGGTTGTTCCCGCCCAAGAGCGAGGACCAGGCGCGATGAGGGCCCTGGGCGCGCTGGGGTCGCTGGTGGCGCGGCCCGACGGGGCGGATCCCGCCGTCCGCGTCGTGCGCCAGGTGGCCTCGCGCTGCCTGGCCTACCCCGACGCCCAGCTGATCGGCTGGCTGCCGTCCCTGCGCTCCGCGCTCGCCGAGCAGGGCGTGCGGGAACTTGAGAGCTTCCTCGACTTCCTTCAGACCACCCCGCTGCGAGACCTGGAGCGCCACTACGTGGAGGTCTTCGACATCTCGAGGCGCCACGCGCTCTACCTCTCCTACTGGACCGACGGCGACACCCGGCGGCGCGGCGAGGTGCTGGCGCAGTTCAAGGCGGTCTACCGGGCCAGCGGCTTCCTGGTCGACACCGCCGGCGAGCTGCCCGACTTCCTGCCGATGGTGCTGGAGTTCGCCGCGGTCGCCGACCCGGTCGCCGGCGACCGGCTGCTGCGCGACTACCGGCCCAGCCTGGAGCTGCTGCGGATCGGGCTGGTCGAGGACGGCACGCCCTACGCCGCCGTACTCACCGCCGTCTGCGGCACCCTGCCCGGGCCTTCGCCCGCCGACCGCGCCGCCGTCCAGGCGATGGCTGGCCCGCCGCCGACCGAGTCGGTCGGCCTCGAACCCTACGATCCACGACTGCTGCCGCTGGCCGGGCAGGACTCGGCCGGACACGACATGGCCGGACAGGACTTGGCCAGGCAGGGCGGGAGGACCCTCTGATGGACATTCTGCTGTGGGGCGTGCTGCCCTATCTGGTGATCGCGACGCTCGTGCTCGGCACGATCTGGCGCTACCGCTTCGACAAGTTCGGCTGGACCACGCGCTCCTCGCAGCTGTATGAGTCCCGGCTGCTGCGCATCGGGTCGCCGCTCTTCCACTTCGGGATCCTGGTCGTCATCATCGGCCACGTCGGGGGGCTGCTGATCCCCGAGAACTGGACCGAGGCGGTCGGGATCACCGAGGAGATCTACCACTTCAACGCGCTGCTCTTCGGCGGCATCGCGGGCTTCTGCACGCTGGCCGGGATCATCATCCTCGTCGTGCGCCGGCGGCTCACCGGGCCGGTCTTCATGGCGACCACCGTCAACGACAAGGTGATGTACGTGCTGCTGGTCGGCGCGATCGTGCTCGGCCTGTGGACCACGCTCGTCGCCGTCGGCGCCGGCCACGACGCGCACAACTACCGCGAGAGCGTCTCGCCGTGGTTCCGCTCGATCTTCATGCTCAACCCAGACGTGGAGGCGATGGCCTCGGCACCGATCCAGTTCCACGCCCACGTGCTCGTCGGCATGCTGCTCTTCGCCTCGTGGCCCTTCACCCGGCTGGTGCACGCCTTCACCGCGCCGGTGCAGTACCTCTTCCGCCCCTACATCGTCTACCGCAGCCGGGACGCCCGGACCCCCGCGCCGACCGGCCGCCCCCGCGCGGGCTGGAGCCCCGTCGGCACCTCCGACCGCGACAGGAAGCACTGATGTCCACACCGGCTCAACCGTCGGCCGCGGCCGGCGTCGACCTCACGCAGGGGCAGGCCAAGAACCTCGCGCTGGCCACGCTGGCCTTCGGCATCAGCTTCTGGGGCTGGAACATGATCGCCCCGCTCGGCGTCCGGTACGCCGAGGCGATCGGGCTGTCCGCCG
>JBDHZS010000143.1:0-9809 GCA_039812025.1 Nocardioides sp.
GCTGGAGGCCGACCCGCACGCCGTACGCGACGCCGCCGCGACCCTGGTCGCCGCCGTGGTCGGCGCGGTGCTGGCCACGCTGGGCGGCAACGGCGCGGTGCTGGTGACCGGCGAGGGCGCCTGGCACGCGGCGCCGCCGCCCACCGAGGTCGTCAGCACGGTGGGCGCCGGCGACTCCAGCCTCTTCGGCTACCTGCTCGGCGACGAGCGTGGGCTCCCGCCCGCGCAGCGGCTGGCGCTCGCGGTCGCCTACGGTAGCGCCGCAGCGTCACTCCCCGGCACCACCATCCCCCACCCGCACCAGATCCACCCCGAACTCGTCCGCGTCACCCAGCTCGACGCGAGGAAGTTGACGACATGAATGCACTGATCACCGAGGACCTGGTCCGGCTCGATGTCGACCTGGGCACCGAGAAGTACGACGTCATCGGCCAGCTCGCCGGCGTCGTCGAGGCCGCCGGACGCACCAGCGACGTCGCCCAACTCACCGCCGACGCCCACGCCCGCGAAGACACCGCCCCCACCGGCCTGCCCGGCGGCATCGCCATCCCCCACTGCCGCACCGCCGGCGTCTCCGAACCCACCCTCGCCTTCGCCCGACTCAACCCACCGGTCGAGTTCGGCGCCAAGGACGGCCCCGCCGACATCGCCTTCCTCATCGCCGCCCCCGACGGCGGCGACGCCACCCACCTCCAACTCCTCACCAAACTCGCCCGAGCCCTCGTCCGCAAGGACTTCACCGACGGCCTCCGCGCCGCCGAAACCCCCGCCGCCGTCGTCGCCCTCGTCAACGAAGCAGTCGGCGAACCACCCGCGGCCAAGCCCGCCGCCGTACCGACGCCGGCGGCCGACGCCGAGGCCGAAGCGCCCGCGGCGGCCCCCGCCGACAAGGGCGGCCCGCTCTCGATCGTGGCCGTCACCGCCTGCGCGGCCGGCATCGCCCACACCTACATGGCCGCGGAGGCCCTGGAGACCGCGGCCGCCAAGGCGGGCGTGGAGATGCACGTCGAGACCCAGGGTTCGGCGGGCTCCACGCCGCTCGACCCAGCGTTGATCTCGAACGCCGACGCGGTGATCTTCGCCTGCGACGTCGGGGTGCGCGACCGGCACCGGTTCGCCGGCAAGCCGATGGTCAGCTCCGGCGTGAAGCGGCCGATCGAAGAGGGCGACGAGATGATCGCCGAGGCGATCCGCTACGCCAGCGACCCCGCGAACTCGCCGAAGGTCGAGGGCGAGGCGTCCGAGGCCTCCGCCGGCGGCGCTGCCGCGGACGAGTCGTGGGGCAGCCGGGTGCGCCGGGTGCTGATGACCGGCGTCTCCTACATGATCCCGTTCGTCGCGGCGGGCGGTCTGCTGATCGCGCTCGGCTTCCTGCTCGGCGGCTACGACATCACCGGCGTCGCCTCCCAGATCCTCTCCACCAGCACGCTCTTCAACCCGCCGGACATCTCGGCGATCACGCTCGACGACGGCAGCACCTTCGCCCTCGAGCACGCCCTCTTCGGCAGCTCGGTCATGGCCTACCTGGGAGCGCTGCTCTTCACGCTGGGCGCCACGGCGTTCGGGTTCCTGGTGCCGGCACTGGCGGGCTACATCGCCTACGCCATGGCCGACCGCCCGGGCATCGCGCCCGGCTTCGTGATGGGCGCGATCGCCCTGACGATCAACGCCGGCTTCCTCGGCGGCATCGTCGGCGGCGCGCTGGCCGGCATGATCGCCCACTGGATCGCCAACTGGCGCGTCCCGTCGTGGGCGCGCGGCCTGATGCCCGTGCTGGTGATCCCGCTGCTGACCACGATGATCGCCGGCTTCGTGATGATCGTCGTGCTCGGCAAGCCGCTCAGCGCGCTGATGGTGGGGCTGACCAATGCCCTGAACAACATGCAGGGCGGCTCGGCGATCATCCTCGGCGCGATCCTGGGCCTGATGATGGCCTTCGACATGGGCGGCCCGCTCAACAAGACCGCCTACGCGTTCGCCACCACCGGGCTCGGCACCGCCGCCGCGGCCGCCGGCAACGCGCCCGAGCTGCAGGTCATGGCCGCCGTCATGCTGGCCGGCATGGTCCCGCCGCTCGCCCTGGCGCTCGCCACAGTGATCCGGCCCGGCCTCTTCACGGTCCCCGAGCGCGAGAACGGCAAGGCCGCCTGGCTGATGGGCGCCTCGTTCATCACCGAGGGCGCGATCCCGTTCGCGGCCGCCGACCCGCTGCGGATCATCCCGCCGATCATGGTCGGTTCCGCGGTCACAGGCGGCATCTCGATGGCGATGGAGGTCGGCCTCCGCGCTCCGCACGGCGGGATCTTCGTGATCTTCGCGGTGATCAACATCCTCGGGTTCTTGATCGCGCTCGCCGTCGGCACGGTCGTGGCGGCCGCGGGCGTCGTACTGCTCAAGTCGCTCAAGAAGCCCGAGCCCGCCACCGTCTGAGCCTCAGCACCAACCAACCAAGGAGTAAGTCCATGCCCAGCAAGTCCGTCGTCGTCGGCTCCGCCGTCGGCCTCCACGCCCGTCCCGCCGCGATCATCTCCGAGGCGGCTGGTGAGCTCGGCTCCGAGGTCACCATCAATGGAGTGGACGCCAGCTCGGCGCTGCTTATCATGACGTTGGGCGCCGGCAACGGCGACACCGTCGAGGTCGCCGGCGACGACCAGGCTGCGGTCGACGCGATCGCGGCCCTCGTCGAGCAGGACCTCGACGCCTGATGAGCTGATTGGAGGACTCCCGATGGCCGGGTACGACGACCCCACCGGTCTCGCGGCCGAGGTCGACGCTCTCGCCCGGCGGGAGTCCTTCACCGGCGTCGTCCGGGTCGACCTGGGCGAGGACACGCTGGTCTCGGCCGCCTACGGGATGGCCGACCGCGCGTGGGAGATGCCCAACCGCCCCGACACCCGGTTCGGGATGGCCAGCGGCAGCAAGACGTTCACCGCGCTCGCCGTCGCCTCGCTGATCTCCGACGGCCTGCTGTCGCTCGACACGCCGGTCCGGTCGATCCTCGGGTCGGATCTGCCGCTGATCGACGACCGGGTGACGGTCGAGCACCTGCTCGGCCACACGTCCGGGATCGGCGAATACCTCGACGAGGAGGCCGACTGGTCGCCCGCCGACCACGTGCTGCCGCAGCCGGTGCACACCTACCGGGTCAGCGAGGACTTCCTCGCCACGCTCGATGGGCACGCCCAGCGCGCCGAACCGGGCTCGGAGTACCTCTACTGCAACGGCGGGTACGTCGTACTGGCCATCGTGCTGGAGCGCCTCCTCGGGCAGCCCCTGCCCTCGATCGTCGCGTCGCGGGTCTTCGAGCCGGTGGGGATGCGCGACACCGCCTTCCTTGAGACGGACGCCCTGCCGGGCAACGTCGCGCGGGGCTACGTGAGCGACGGGCTGCGCAGCAACGTGCTGATCCTTCCGGTCGTCGCGACCGGCGACGGCGGCGTGCACACGACGGCCGCGGACCTGCTCTCCTTCTGGCGCTCCCTCCACGACGGCCGGATCGTCTCCCGCGAGTGGGTCGCCCGGATGACCGAGCCCAGGAACTGGGAGCCGGAGGAGTCGCTCCACTACGGGCTGGGCTTCTACGCCAAGCCGCCCGCCTCCGTGATGCTCGGGATGGATGCCGGGTCGTCGTTCTACTCCTTCCACGACCCCGCCCGCGACCTGACCTTCAGCGTCCTCGGGAACACGTCGTACGCCGTCTGGCCGCTCGCCGACGTCCTTCTTGCCGCCGCCTCCTAGGCCTCTCTCCCCCCAACTGGTCTTGTTTGGCGGCCCGGCGCCCGGAACTGGTCTCATCTGGCGGGCGCGCTCCGCAACTGGTCTCGTTTGGCACGCGCTCTCCGCAACTGGTCTCGTTTGGCACGCGCTCTCCGCAACTGGTCTCGTTTGGCACGCGCTCTCCGCAACTGGTCTTGTTTGGCAGGCGCGCTCCGCAACTGGTCTTGGATGCCACGAATACTCGCCGGTAACCCGGCATATGAGACCAGTTGCGCGGGGCAGCAGCCAGATGACACCAGTTCCGCCGGCCACCCGATCCGGCTCCGGACCGTGCGACGACGTACAGCGGACGCTCGTACCTACGCTCTCCGGGGCGTACCGTCGGACCATGGCCGTCCCACCGAACTCCTCGACGCAGCGATGAAGCTGCCGAGGGCTGCACGCCGCCAGTTGGGACGTCAGTTGCTCGACAGCTCCGCTCCCGTGGCGCCCGCCGACCTCGATGAGGTCGAAGCAACCTGGAACGCCGAGATATCGCGGCGGCTGCGCGCATACCGCGACGGTGAGGTCAGCCTGCTGACGGAAGATGAGGTCCGCGATCTGCTCGACCGATGAGCCGATCTCACCGGGTCCGCTGGCTTCCCGAGGCGTACGACGACTCCGCTCGGCACTCACTCGTGGTAGCGGGAGCCCTGCGGGCTGTCATGTTTGGCAGGCCCGCTCCCGCAACTGGTCTCATCTGCCCGGATCTCGGCGCGGACCGGTGGCACTCAAGACCAGTTGCGCGGGACAGCAGCCAGACGACGGGTAAGCATGACGCCAGCCCTCGGTACACTGAACTCATGGTGACGCCCACGCTCAAGGCGGCCGTAGATCGACTCAGCGATGCTGAGCGCCGCGACCTGCTCCACTACTTGGAGCAGACGGTCGATGATGACTTTGCGCTCACCGATGGGCAGGTGGCGGAGTTGGAGTATCGCGACGCCGAGCTGGTAAGTGGTGCCGTGGGGCCGCTGACGGTGGACGCGCTGATGCACCGGGTGCGGGGCCGCATCCGGTGACGTATCTCCTCCATCTGTCGCCTGCGATCGAGGGCGACGTCACGGAGGTTGCTGAGCACTACGCCGATATCGACCCCGCGTTGGCGATGCGCTTCGCCGACGAGTTGGAGCGCACACTCCACCTGATCGAGACCTACCCGCTGGCAGGGCGGATCCTGTACGGCGACGTGAGGCGGATGGTTCTCGACGTCTTCCCGTACCTGCTGACCTATCGCGTAGATGGTGACCACGTCCGAGTCCAGCTTCTGGTGCACACCCGCCGCGATCCGAAGTGGATCAGCAAGACCGTGGCTAGGCGCTCGTAGCCGAGGCAGGCTTCAGTCGTCGGTAAGCAGAGAGGTCCACACCTTCGACTCCGCGACGCTCTCGCCGGGCCGCGGTGAGCACCCGATCGCGGTCGGCGACGCCGTGGTGCGGAGCTGCTGCGCGCCGACCCGGTGTGGCACTGGTCGGCGGACGATCTGGCGGCTGGCCTTTGTGTGTCAGACCCAGCCGCGGGCGGCGAGCCGGTGCACCAGCGCCTGGCCCTCACGCCTCTTGCCGCCGCTGAAGTACCCGCCGCCGTGGAAGTAGACGAGCACCGGGGCCCCGTCGGGCCGGGCGCGTTGGTGGTACACGTCGAGGCGATGGCGGTGATGCGGCCCATAGGCGAGGTCCGAGACGCGTACGACGCTGCGCGGGCGAGTCGGGAAGGGCCGCAGCAGCGTGGCCAACCCGTGCCATGCCGGCGGGCTCGGCAGCTCGGTGCCGAGTGCCCGCTCCATCGTGGGCCGGGCTCGGGTCGCGCGCACGGTGATCGCGGCCAGCCCGGCGAACAACGGGACGGTCAGCGTCGCCGCGGTGGCCGCGTCACCCCCGCTCACCCCGCCCTGCGCGAGGTACGGAACCACGCTGAGCAGGATCAGGAGCGCCGGGATCTGGGGCAGTTCGTTGACGACGACGCTGATCAGGAAGCTCAACAATGCGAGCGGCCGCGGCCTGCGGACCGGCCACAGGGTCAGGCAGATGCACACGCCCCACAGCGCGAACGTGACGAGTAGGCCGATGGGCATGACACTTCCAGCTCCTCCTGTCGGAAACCATCAACAGTACGTCGAGCTGGTGACGCTTCCCTCGGGCGCAGGAGCAGCCCTGCGGCCGACCTCGCACTCTCTGTGCGGTCGATCGCTGGCACGTGGCGCAAGCGACCTACCGCGCAGCGCTTCGAGCGGAGCCCGTCTCACCAGATCGTTGACCGCGGATTGCCGCCGCCCGTGTAGTCGCCGGCCTCGGCCCGCGCGCCGGTGCCCAGGCCGTTGTCGGTCTTGCCGTCACGCGACTGGAAGATCGACTTCATGCGTGTCGTCGACAACCCCGACGACGAGCCGTACACGATGTTGATCTGACCAGCGCCCTTCTTGTCTCCGATCGCCTCACCGGGCGAACCGATCACCATGTCGGCGTGTCCGTCGCCGTCGGCATCGCCGATCGTCGCCGAAGCACCGGTGTAGTCGCCGACCTCGGCCCGTGCACCGGTGCCCAAGCCGTTGTCCTGCTTGCCGTCACGCGACTGGAAGATCGACTTCCGCCGCGTCATCGACAACCCCGACGACGAGCCGTACACGATGTTGATCTGACCCGCATCGACTGACGGGCTGATGTCCTCGCCCGGGGAGCCGATCACCAAGTCCTCGTAGCCGTCACCGTCCACGTCCCCAGCGGCCAAGGACGCACCCGTGAAGTCCCCCTTCTCCGCGACCGCACCTGTCCCCAGACCGTTGTCCGTCTTCCCATCGCCCGACTGGAAGATCGACTTCATGCGCGTCGTCGACAACCCCGACGACGAGCCGTACACGATGTTGATCTGGCCAGCGTCCGTGGTGCTACCGATGTCCTCACCGGGCGACCCGATCACGAGATCTTCGTAGCCATCACCGTCAACGTCCCCAGCCGTCAGCGACGCGCCGGTGTAGTCACCGGTCTCCGCGCGAGCGTTCGTGCCCAGGCCCGCGTCGGTCTTCCCGTCCCGCGACTGATGAATCGACTTCCGCCGCGTCGTCGACAACCCCGACGCCGACCCATAGACGATGTTGATCTGACCAGCGCCCTTCTTGTCGCCAATCGCCTCACCGGGCGAACCGAGCACCAGATCTTCGTAGCCATCACCGTCCACATCGCCCATCGTCAGCGACGCGCCGGTGTAGTCACCGGTCTCCGCGCGAGCGTTCGTGCCCAGACCCGCGTCGGTCTTTCCATCCCGCGACTGATGAATCGACTTCCGCCGCGTCATAGATAGCCCGGATGCTGACCCGTACACGATGTTGATCTGACCGGCATCCTTGATACTGCCGATGTCCTCACCCGGCGACCCAAGCACCAGATCGTCATAGCCATCACCGTCCACATCGCCCATCGTCAGCGACGCGCCCGTGTAGTCACCCGCCTCCGCACGAGCGTTCGTGCCCAGACCCGCATCGGTCTTTCCATCCCGCGACTGATGAATCGACTTCCGCCGCGTCATCGACAACCCCGACGCCGACCCATACACGACGTTGATCTGACCAGCATCCTTGATACTGCCGATGTCCTCACCAGGAGAACCGATCACCAGATCGTCATAGCCATCACCATCCACATCCCCCGACGCCAGCGACGCGCCGGTGTAGTCACCCGCCTCCGCACGAGCATTCACGCCCAGGCCCGAGTCTGTCTTTCCGTCCTTCGACTGGAAGATCGACTTCCGCCGTGTCATAGATAGCCCGGATGCTGACCCGTACACGATGTTGATCTGACCAGCATCCTTGATACTGCCGATGTCCTCACCAGGCGACCCAAGCACTAGGTCGTCGAAACCGTCGCCGTCAAAGTCCCCATACGCAAGCGACCGCTCCGCCAACCCGCGCGCGGTGCCTGCCGTTGATGGAGTCGATGCGCTCGGACGCTCGAACTTCGTTCCCGCCCACTGGTTTCGAGCACCACTGTAGGTCAGGTTGGCGACGCCGTCGAAGCGCATGTTGTTGCCTGTCGTGAAAGGAACTTTCGCCCCGCCGCACCCGCTACCGCTTCTTGCGCTGACATGGACATGGGCATAGCCTCCGTTTCCAGCCTCACCAGCGGCAGCGACTTCACCGATCTTGTCACCTTTGCTCACAGAACCGTTCGCTCGTCGGTTGACGAGGTGGCCCAGGTAGATGGATCCACCACCGCTAGAGAAGGTGATGCACACCCCACCCACCGAATTTGAAACACGCGCCAGCGAACCCCCGGCAGGCGCATAAACCGCCTTGCCTGAAGCGTGGTTTGCGTCTCCCCAGCACCCATCCGAGCCGCGGTCTGGATCAGTGCTCAGGTCCAACGCCGGATCGTTCCCGTGCGAGGGGGACCCGTTGTAGCCCTGGCAGACGTACCAGGTCTGACCATTGGCAAACGGCACCATCAACCGAGCTGAGGCCGACGGGCCGACGGCCGAACTGCTAGATCCAGCCTGCCCGGAGCCGACCAACGCTGTCAGCTGAGGATCGGTCGACTCCGTCGGTTGGGACGGCTCGGCATCCGCCGGCACCGGCTCAACCGGCTCCGTCGGCCCCGGAACCGTGGGCGACGGGTCCGTCGGCGCGGTCGACTCTGGCGCATCGACGACCTGCGGAGTTTGCGACTCGGCGGCGAGGGCCGACGCGCCCGCCGTGCTGGTCGCGATCAACGCCAAGAGCGTCGCGCCAACCAGTCGGCGCAAGTGGACACGGTGCGAAGCAGTCGCTGTCATGGCTGGGAGCGTAGCGACGCATCACCGTATATGTATGCGATTGCGAAGATTGCTCGCATGACGAGCAGCGACTCAGGGATGTTGTGTGCGCTACTTGCAGATGCTGCAAGTAGCGCACACAACAATCCGCCTCGAGTGCGAGGTTGGCCCCAGCACGTTCGACCGGGACGTCGTGCGCGCGCCCACTCGACGCCGGGCTCGTCGAGGCGCACCCCGCGGTTCGGGCTGAGCCGGGCGTGCCTGGGAAGCACCCTGCGCAGCGTTAGGAGTGCGAGTCAGACCATGCTTGCCGGAGCGCCTGGGCGAACACCTCGGCGGGCTGAGCCCCGGAGACGCCGTACTTGCGATCGAAGACGAAGAACGGCACCCCGGTTGCCCCGAACGCGGCGGCCTGCCGCCGGTCCGCTTCGACGGCGGCGCCGTACTCATCCGAGCCGAGCACCGCGGCCACCCTGTCCGCGGGCAGGCCGACTCCGACCGCGATGCGCGTCAGCACCGCGTGGTCGGTGACCGTCTCACCGTCGGAGAAGTACGCCGACACCAGCGCCTCCTTGAGCCTGCCCTGCAGCGACGGCCCGCCGGTCTCCAAGGCCAAGTGGAGCAGCCGGTGCGCATCCCGGGTCGACCCCCACAGAGCATCACCGTTGCGGATCGCCAGCCCCTCGGCCTCGCCGATCTCGGCCACCCGCGCCTGCATCTGCTCGGCGCCGACCCGGCCGCCGCCGTACTTCGCGCCGAGGTGGTCGAGCACCGACGTCGTCGGCTCGGTCGGCGCGGATGGATCGAGCTCGAACGAGCGCCACACGACCTCCACCTGATCCCCGTGCTCGAAGCCGGCCAACGCCGTCTCCAGCCTCCGCTTGCCGATGAAGCACCACGGGCACACCACGTCGGCCCAGATCTCGATCTGCATGCTCCGCTCAACCCGTGGGCGGGCCCCGTTGTTCCGGGCCACAGGCCCGTGCCGGATCCGGGAGGTGTGCACGCATCGTTCACGGGGTAGGAAGGTCCCCGTGAACCTTCGTCTCGGCACGTCGATGCTCGCCGCCTCGCTCGTCGTACTCCTCGCCGCTTGCTCGTCCTCCGACGGCCCCGACGGCCCCGACCCGGCCGATCCGGAGTCTCAAGAGAGCTCGACAAGCGGTCCGCAGGCGCCGGCGGGTTTTCGGTACGACGCCACGCGCGCCTGCACGGCCGCGCTGAACGAGAACCCACCGCCGCCCGACGGACCGGCGGGGTTCGAGATGCTGGAGGCGATCGTCGAGGACGAGGAGCCGAGCGCCGACCAG
>JBDHZS010000144.1:0-9737 GCA_039812025.1 Nocardioides sp.
GTGGACCCGGCGACGCTGGGGCGCGAGGTGTCGCGGCGCACCGGCCGCCCCGCGGCCGAGGTGGGCGCGCTGCTCGCCCCGGCGCCCCCGGCGACCGACCACGAACTGATCGCGCTGGCCGAGGAGCTCGCCGCGCTGGAGAGAGAGGTGCTCGACCCATGAGCGATGTCGACGGGGCCCGGGAGCGGCTGGACGCCGTACGCGCCGAGGTGGCCAAGGCGGTGGTCGGCCAGGACGCGGCCGTCTCCGGGCTGCTGGTGGCGCTGCTGTGCGGCGGCCACGTGCTGATGGAGGGCGTGCCCGGGGTGGCGAAGACGCTGCTGGTGCGCAGCCTCGCGGGGGCGCTGGCGGTCGACGCGCGGCGGGTGCAGTTCACGCCCGACCTGATGCCCGGGGACATCACCGGGTCGATGGTGATCGACTCCCGGCAGGGACAGCTGAGCTTCCGCGAGGGACCGGTCTTCACCAACCTGCTGCTCGCCGACGAGATCAACCGCACCCCGCCCAAGACCCAGTCGGCGCTGCTGGAGGCGATGGAGGAGGGCACGGTCTCGGTCGACGGGGTCTCCCGGGAGCTGCCGCGGCCGTTCCTGGTCGCGGCGACGCAGAACCCGGTCGAGTACGAGGGCACCTATCCCCTGCCCGAGGCGCAGCTGGACCGGTTCCTGCTCAAGGTGGTGCTGCCGGTGCCGCCGCGCACCGACGAGATCGAGATCCTGCGCCGCCACGCCGACGGCTTCGACCCGCGCCACGTCGCGGGCGCCGGGCTGAGCGCCGTCGCCGGGCCCGACGACATCCGTGCGGGTCAGGAGGCGGTACGACGGGTGCTGGTCGCGCCAGACGTCACGTCGTACATCGTCGACATCGCGCGCGCCACCCGGTCCTCGCCGTCGCTCTCGCTCGGGGTCTCGCCGCGGGGCGCGACCGCGCTGCTGCGCTCGGCGCGGGCGTGGGCGTGGCTGTCGGGCCGCGACTTCGTGACCCCCGACGACGTCAAGACCCTCGCGCAGGCCACCCTGACCCACCGGCTCGGGCTGCGTCCCGAGGCGGAGCTCGAGGGCGTCGAGGTCGCCGCCGTGCTGTCCTCGGCGATCGGCTCGGTGCCGGTGCCGCGCTGATGGCGATCTCCGGCCGGGTGTCCCTGCTGCTGGCTCTGGGGCTGGCGCCGCTGGTGCTGCGACCCCAGCTCAGCACGCTGTGGCTGTGGGTGCTCGCCGTCCTTGCCCTCACCCTGGTCGACGCGGCGCTCGCGCCCTCGCCTGGCGTCCTCGCGCTGGACCGGCGCCCGGTCGGGCAGGTGCGGCTCGGCGAGCCCACGGCCACGGAGCTCGTGGTGTCGAATCCCGGTGGGCGCCGGGTCGCCGCGCTGCTCCGGGACGCCTGGCAGCCGACCGCCGGGGCCTCGGGGAACCGGCACCGGGTGCTTGTGGACGCCGGGGGGTCCTCGGTCCTGACGACCCCCTTGCTGCCGCGGCGCCGGGGTGACCTGCGGGCGGCCGGGGTGACGGTGCGGACCTTCGGGCCGCTCGGGCTGGCCGCGCGGCAGCGGACCTTCTCCGTGCCCGGGGCCGTGCGGGCGCTGCCCGCCTTCGGCTCGCGCAGGCACCTGCCCTCGCGGCTGGCGCGGCTGCGTGAGCTCGACGGCCGGTCGGCGGTGCGGCTCCGGGGCCCGGGCACCGAGTTCGACTCCCTGCGCGAATACGTCCGCGGCGACGACGTCCGCTCGATCGACTGGCGGGCCACCGCCCGCAACCGCAACGTCGTGGTCCGCACCTGGCAGCCCGAGCGGGACCGGCGGGTGGTGCTCGTCCTCGACACCTCCCGGGTCTCCGCGGGCCGGGTGGACGACGTGCCGCGGCTGGACGCGGCGCTGGCCGCCTCGCTGCTGCTCGCCGCGCTGGCCGCCCGCGCCGGGGACCGGGTCGACTTCCTGGCCGGCGACCGGCGGGTCCGGGCCCGGTTGCGCCTCACGGCCGCCCGGGACATCGCCGGGCGGCTGCAGGACGCGATGGCCGACCTGCAGCCCGTGATCGCCGAGGCCGACTGGCGGTTGCTCGCCGGGGCGGTCGACTCGCTCGGTCGGCACCGGGCACTCGTCGTACTGCTGACGCCGCTGGAGCCGTCCGCGATCGAGGAGGGGTTGCTGCCGGTGCTGCCCGTGCTCGCCCAGCGCCACCGGGTCGTCGTCGCCTCGGTCTCCGACCCCGAGCTGACCCGGATGGTCGGCCGCCGCCGCACGATCGACGAGGTGTACGGCGCCGCGGCCGCCGAGCAGGCGCTGACCCGGCGCCGTCGTACCGCCTCGCTGCTCGGCGCCCTCGGCGTCGACGTTATCGACACCGACGCCGACCGGCTCGCGCCCGCCCTCGCCGACCACTACCTCGCCCTCAAGGCGCGGGGGCTGCTGTGAGCCCCCCTCTCCCCCGCCCGCCGCCTCGCAACTGGTCTCATCTGGCACCGGGCCCCCACAACTGGTCTCATCTGGCACGCATACTCGCCGGTAACGTGGCATCCAAGACCAGTTCCGAGCAGGGGGTGACAGGTGACCACCAGTTCCGACGTACGACGCCCCACCGCTCCCGCAACTGGTAGCAAGCGGCACCAGCCCCCGCAACTGGTCTCATCTGGCACGCATACTCGCCGGTAACGTCGCATCCAAGACCAGTTGCGAGCAGCGGGCGGCAGGTGACCACCAGTTCCGGAGAGCGTCAGGGGGGTACGGCGGCCTCGGCGGCGCGGATCCGGGCGGTGTTGATCCGGCCGGCGGCGTACCAGAGGAGCAGGACGCTCACCGCGGCATCGAGCAGGAACGGCGCGCGCAACGCCCACTCGCGGCCGAGCGCCGGCTCGGCGAGGGCGACGAGCAGGCCGCCCAGCGCCGTGCCGATCGACATCGTGCCCCAGCCGAAGAACCGGTAGACCGAGTTGACGCGGCCCAGCAGGTGGTCGGGGATCAGCCGCTGCCGCAGCGACACGGTGATCACGTTCCACACCACCATGAAGGTCCCCGACAGCACGCCCGCGACCCAGAAGACCGCGGCCGAGCCCGCCAGCCCCATCGCCAGGGTGCCGGCCGCGCCGCCGGCGATCGCGGTCAGCAGCGCCGTGCCGGGCGACAACCACCGCGACACCCGGTCGCCGAGCAGCGAGCCGATCACCGCGCCGGCAGCGAAGCCGGTGGTGACCAGCCCGAACTGCCAGCCTTCGTAGAGCCCGAGCACGTCTTGGACGAAGAGCACGAAGACGGCGAACGACATGGCGCCGAGCAGGTTCATCGCGCCGAGCAGCAGCGCGAGCGCCCGCAGCAGCCGGTGCCGCCACAGCCAGCCGAAGCCCTCGCCGATCTCCTTGCGCCACGCGATCCTTCCCCTCCCGGGGTCGGCCGCCGGGCGGAAGTCGCCGGCGAGGGCGAAGACCAGCAGCGCGCTCACCGCCAGCAGCCCCGCGTTGGCCAGGAACGGCAGCGCCAGCGCGACGCCGAGCATCACCCCCGCCAGCGGCGGCCCCACGAAGTTGTTGACCGTCATCTCGGCGCCCCACATGCGGCCGTTCGCCCGCTCGAGCTGGTCCTTGGCGACCAGGGTGGGCATGAGCGTCTGCGCGGTGTTGTCCCGCAGCACCTCGGCGAACCCGAGCAGCAGCGCCAGGACCCCGAGCCCGACGAGCAGCAGCGTGGCCGAAGCGGGCGGCGCGGCCCCGGCCGCGAGTTGCTCCGGGGTCGGGACGCCGTCCTGGTGGCTGAGTACGACGAGCCCGAAGCCGCCGATCAGCGCGAACCTGACGACGTCCATCCACCCGACCAGCCGGCGCCGGTCGAAGCGGTCCGCGATCACCCCGGCCGGGAGGGTGAAGATCAGCCACGGCAGCCGCGAGGCCAGCCCGATCGCCGCGATCAGCGCCGCGTCGCGGGTGAGCGCCGAGGCCAGCCACACGACCGCGATCGTCATCAGGCCGTCGCCGAGGTTGGCCGCGACCGCCGAGCCGAAGAGCTTGCGGTAGTTGGGCCCCAGCGGGCCTCCACTCATAGCGGCCGCCGGTCCGTGGGGTAGATGCCGAAGACGAACGCGTAGGTGACCTCGCCGTCGGCGGGCTGGCTGCCGAACTCCACCAGCAGCTCGTTGAGCCGCTGCGTCCACTCGTGGGCCCGCTCGGCGGGGATGCGCGCGTAGCGGCGGTTGGCGTCGATGACGGCGCCGGGCTCCCCCGCGCCCGCCTCCCCGGCGTCGGGCAGCTGCGCGATCTCGGACGCCGCGGTGGCGAGCACGCGCTGCGGCAACCCGACCGCCTCGTGCGCGTGCTGGAAGAGGAAGACCCGCGCCGTACGCCCGTAGTACTTCGCCTCGAGCGCCCGGACCCGCTCCGTGCGCACGACGCGCACGAGGCCGGCTTCCCTGAGCACCCCGAGGTGGTGGCCGACGGTGCCCTTGGGCTTGCCGAGCGCCGCGGCGAGCTCCGAGGTCGTCGCCGCCCGCTCCAGCAGCAGCGACACGATCTGGGACCGGGCGTCGGAGAAGAGCGCTTTGTACTGCGCGGCGTCCCGGAGTTCGAGGGTCTCGGCCAGCTCGTAGTCCGGGCTCTGATGGTCGGTCATTCCCGTATGGTCTGGAAATGCCGACCATTTGTCAAGAGGATCACCCCGCGCCCCCGCGCGAGTCGAGTGATGCGCACCCCCCCAGGCCCCCGCCCGGTGCGGATCACTCGACTCGCGCAGTCCCCCCAGGGATCGGTCCCGCCTGCCGAGGTGCCACGGCCGCCCCATGCGCGGCCCTGGCACTCACTGCGTGGCGGGAGGGTCTGTGGAAAGAGGATCGGAAGGGCCGGTACGACGGCGGCGGGCGTCCCTGACCGCGCCGCCGAACATCCAGCCCGCGTAGCAGAACAACCCGGCACCGAGCGCATACAGGAGCCACTGCCGCTGTTCGCCGTTGATCATGGTGTTCGCGTAGCCGACGAACGGCACGGAATACCACAGCTCGCCGCGCACCTGGGCCGCCCGGACCGGCTCGGGGTCCGGGGTCGGATTGGCGTCGCCCTGCGTGGTGAAGACGGTCTCGCCGTCCGTCGCGCCCACCGCGACCACCCGGTGCGTGACGACCTCGGGCTCCCCGGGCCGCAGCTGGAAGGTGATCACCGCGCCGACGGCGATCTCCTCCGCAGGCGTCGGCCGGGTGACGACCAGGGTCCCGGGCGGAAGGTCCGGCCGCATCGACCCGGTCAGGATCGTCCAGGCCGACCCTCCCGCGAGCCGCGGCACCACGACCGTGATCGCCGCCAACGCCAGCGCCGCGAGCAGCAGTACGGCGCTGGCCACGGTCCAGACCCGACGTGCCGTGCCCATCACGACCCGCACCTGAAGTAGGGCGCGCTGGCCGCGGAGGTCAGCGTGCCGGTGCCGGTGGTGGTCCAGGCGCCGCCGAAGACCGACTGCTCGACGACGATCGTGTGCGTCCCGGCGGGGTAGGTGGCCACGAACCGGTCCCATCCGAACTGGGCCACGGTGTCCCAGCCGCCGGCACGGCTGTGGATCGTGCTGAGCTGCCCGTCCACGCGCACTCGGTAGGCCACCTCGCCCTGGTAGCCGCTGAGCTGCGGCCACTCGAGGTAGGCGTTGTAGCCGTCGGTCCGGCAGCCCAGGATGACCGGCTGCGGCGCCGAGTCGCCCTGCTCGACCAGCGTGAACGCCGACCCCGCGGCATCACAGGAGGCCAGGACCATGCGGGCGCCGGCGCCCGATCCCGCCGGCGCGAGGCACAGCGTCGGATCGGCCAGCAGCGCGAACCGCACGCCGCCGGAGGAGGAGAGGAGCAGCCACTTGCCGAGGTCGGACCCCGTCGTGCCGACGGTGACCGCGCCCCCGCGTTGCGCCGATCCGGCCTGCAGCCAGGGGCGGTTGCCGGTCTTGCTGACGATCCGCACGTGCCCATCCCCGGTGTCGGCGAAGCGCCACAGCTGATCGTCCGGAGTGCCGGCGACGCACGACTTCTGGTCCACCTCCGGCCCGTGATAGTTGACGGTCGCCACGCACAGCGCGGCGTTGCCGCCGGGCCGCAGGAAGTGCCAGCCCGGCTTCGTGACCACCGGCGCTGCCGCCGGCGCCGCCGCCGCTTGGACCGACTGCGCGAACAAGACCGGGCTCGCGCTGCGGGTCCACTCCCCGACCGCGATCGAACCCGAGACCGTCGCGGCGAGCGACGCCCCGCCGTGGCTCGCGATCCCGGCATCGGTCATCGAGGTCTGCACGCAGACCACGACCGTGCTCCCGGCGCCCAGCTGCCCCGTGTGGGCGAACGCCGACCCCAGCGTCCCGGTGACCGGCGAGCCGAGCTGAGCACTCGCCGTACAGTCCTCGGACCGGGCGACGACGCCGATCCGCGCCGAGACCGCCGACCCGACGCCGGTGCCCTCCGGGGTGACGACGAGCGTGTAGACACCGTCGCGGCTGCCGGTGTTGCGGAGCGTGAACGCCGCACCGGCAGCCTTCACGGCGTCACCGTAGGCGACGTCCAGGCCGGAGCCGCCGCTCAGCTCCACGCCGACCGTCGCCGTGTGGGCCCGCGCGCCGAGATGGGCGCTGACGGTCCAATAGGCGTACGACGCGGCGCCCGCGAGCACGAGCAGGCCGACGACGAATCCGACGGTGAACGACGACCCGAGACGGCGGTTCATGGCACTCATTCCGGCACCCCGTCCCCGCCGATGGTGACCGCGACGTCGGTCGCGGAGCCCGGGGCGGCCGATGCGGTCACCGTCAGCTCGATGCAGACGACCGCTTCGGCGCCGGGCGCGAGCCGACCGAGCCCGACCAGCCCGGCGTCGATCCTGCCGCCGGCGACCCCGCAGCCGCCTCGTGCCGCCCGCAGCTCATAGCCGCTGCCGGACGTCGACCCCTCGGCGTGCAGCCCCAACGGCGCGGTGCCGGTGTTGCGGACGGTGACCTGCTGGCCCACCGACTCGCCCGCGACCAGGTTGGTCCACACGGCGTCCTCCAGGCCCCCCATGACCTGGAGTTCCGCCGTACCGGACCGGACCTCGCTCGGCGCGACGTCGTGCCGCGCGGTGAAGAGCGCGTAGCTGCCACCCGAGGCCGCGACCCCGGCCAGCGTCGCCACCAGGACGGCCGCCGTCGCGCCGAGCATACGAAGGGCGGCGCTGGCGCGGTGGGCGGTCATCGTCTGCTCCTCGTGGTGGGTGGCCGGTGGCGGTCAGGGGGTCGGTCAGCGCGGGTCCGCGACCTGGGTCGCGGTGACGCCGAAGCCGGAGAAGGAGACCGCGCCGTTCTGGGTCGCGTTGTCGGCGCCTTCGCCGAAGGGGAACTCGACGGTGACGGCCACGGTGACGTCGTGGGCGCCGGTGCCGACGTGGTAGACGCCCTTGTTCGCCTTGAGCGCCCCGGTGTCGAAGGTCGCGCTGTCGACCAGCGCCTTCGCCAGGGCGACGTCGGCGGCGTCCTCGGGGTCGGCCGGCTTGATGGCCCCGTCGGCGAGCGCGAACTTCACCCACAGGTCCTGGCCCGTGCCCGTCAGGGTCAGCGGCACCGTGTAGGTCAGGCTGTCGCCCGGCACGATGTAGTCGAGCGACTTGTCCCAGCTGCCCTTGCCCGCGTCCAGGGACAGCGAGCCGGCCGAGATCGCGGTGGGCTCGGTCGCGGCGGTGGTGTTCCAGTGCGCCAGCGTGCCCGCTCCGCCCATCAGGATCGCGACCCCGGCGACCGTGGCGACGGCTCCCTTGACCATCTTGTTCATCGTGTGCTCCGAATCTGTGTGATGCACACCTCGTTGGCTAGGCCCGAAACCCCTCGGGCGGCGTGCACCCATGGAACGGCGCCCAGAGCACCCCATGACGCGATTTGATGAAGAAATCAACAACTTTTTCCGCAGATCACCACGAGGTCGGTTGCGACGGGCCTCCTGGGCAACCGGATCCGTAGCTCGCGGGGTCGCCGTGCGCGCGGCGGGAATAGCTGGGATCGTTGAACGTTGAACCAACTATGAAGAAGATCGGATTCCTGTCCTTCGGCCACTGGGCCGACAGCCTGGGCTCGCAGGTGCGCTCGGCCTCGGACACGCTGCTGCAGTCGATCGAGCTCGCGGTCGCGGCGGAGGAGGTGGGGGCGGACGGGGCCTACTTCCGGGTCCACCACTTCGCGCGCCAGCTGGCCAGCCCGTTCCCGCTGCTCGCGGCGATCGGCGCCCGGACCAGCCGGATCGAGATCGGCACCGGGGTCATCGACATGCGCTACGAGAACCCGTTCTACATGGCCGAGGACGCCGGCAGCGCCGACCTGATCGCGGGCGGCCGGCTGCAGCTGGGCATCTCGCGGGGGTCACCGGAGCAGGTGGTCGACGGCTGGCGCTACTTCGGCTACGCCCCCGCCGAGGGCGAGACCGAGGCCGACATGGCCCGCCGCCACACCGACGTCCTGCTCGGGCTGCTGCGCGGCGAGGGCTTCGCGCAGCCGAACCCGCGGCCGATGTTCGCCAACCCGCCGGGCCTGCTGCGCCTCGAGCCGCACTCCGAGGGGCTGCGCGAGCGCATCTGGTGGGGTGCCGCGTCGGATGCGACCGCCCGCTGGGCCGGCGCGCAGGGCATGAACCTGATGAGCTCGACGCTGAAGCAGGACGAGAGCGGCGAGCCGTTCCACGTCCAGCAGGCCAAGCAGATCCGCGACTTCCGCGACGCCTGGCGCGAGGCCGGCCACGAGCGCGAGCCGCGGGTCTCGGTCAGCCGGTCGATCTTCCCGCTCGTCACCGCCGAGGACCGCCGCTACTTCGGCTTCGGGCGCGAGGAGAACGACCAGGTCGGCGTGATCGACGACTTCCGCGCGATCTTCGGCAGGTCGTACGCCGCCGAGCCCGACAAGCTCGTCGCCCAGCTCGCGGAGGACGAGGCCATCGCCGAGGCCGACACGCTGCTGCTCACGGTCCCCAACCAGCTCGGGGTCGACTACAACGCGCACGTCCTCGAGTCCGTGCTCACTCACGTCGCGCCCGAGCTCGGCTGGCGCTGAACCTGCGGGCTCAGCGCTTCCAGGTCTTCTTGAACGCCAGCGCGTCGACGAAGTCGTCCAGGTCGGTGGTGGCGAGGTCGCCCTGCACCGAGACGAAGTAGTTGTCGTGCAGGGGGCTGACCCAGAGGGCTTCGCCTTCCTTGTCGGGGTCGCCGACCCAGGCGTCGTAGTGGTCGCTCGGGCGTACGACGATGGTCACCAGCCCGCCGTCGGGGCCCGAGCACGCCGTCTTGTCGTCGGCGGGCTCGTCGCAGGTCCAGCCGGGCAGGTCGAGCGCGACCGGCAAGTGCTGCGGCTGAGGTGGTGGACACTGGCCGACCCGGAAGTCGTCGAAGTCCTCCCCCGCGCGCTGCCGTTGCGACTCCTCCGGCGGCACGACCAGCGTGCACGGCCGAGCCACCTCGGTCTGCTCCGCCTGGGGCTCGGCGCCGGCGGCGGGCGCGCTCGCGAAGCCGGGGCTGTGAGAGGAACGTGTTGAGCAGCGTCGTGCGCGTGTAGGCGAGCGCGCTGTCGGCCGCCCGCACCCGCCGCCACGACGCGAAGGTCTTGGCGTACGTCGCCTGCGTGAGGTCCTCGGCCAGGTGATGATCGCCGGTGAGCAGCAGCGCCGAGCGATAAAGATGCGTGCCCGTCGCGAGCACGAACTGTGTGAACTCGGCGTCCTCGTTCCCCTTCACACCCACCTGACGCCTCGGGACCCCCCACACGTGACAGCCGGGACAGCGACTAG
>JBDHZS010000145.1:0-9668 GCA_039812025.1 Nocardioides sp.
TTACGGCGGCCATAGCGAAAGGGAAACACCCGGACCCATCCCGAACCCGGAAGTTAAGCCTTTCAGCGCCGATGGTACTGCAACCCCAAGGCTGTGGGAGAGTAGGACGCCGCCGAACAACTTTTAGCAGATCAGGGGCCACCCCAGGTGGCCCCTGATCTCATTTACGTCCACGTCCGACGCTAAGATGCGTGGACAATCGTCTTGAGGAGTCACGTCGTGTCAGAAGACAGTCGCCCGCGCCGTCCCGCCAACGGTGGCGGCGCCCGCAGGGAGGGCCCTCGTGGCGAGCGAGGGGGCCGTGGTGGCGGGAAGGGCGGCTACCAGGGCTCGGGGCGCGGTCAGGACCGCCCGGGCCGCAAGCGCGACTGGAGCAGGCCGGCGGACCGGCAGACGGAGCGCACGGCGGCACAGAAGGTGTACGACGGCCCCGAGATCCCGTCCCACATCACCGGACGCGAGCTGGACAAGCAGCTCCTGGCACAGCTGAAGGGCCTGCCCGAGAAGCTGGCGCAGCGGGTCGCGCGCCACCTGGCCGCGGCGACGGAGCTGATCGACTCCGACCCGGAGACGGCCTACCAGCACACCCTGGCGGCCAAGGCCCGTGCGCAGCGGCTCGCGGTGGTCCGGGAGGCCACCGGCGAGGCCGCCTACGCAGCGGGCCACTACGCGGAGGCGCTCGCGGACCTGCGGGCGGCCAAGCGGATGAACGGCGCCACAGACTACCTCCCGATCATGGCGGACTGCCATCGCGCGCTGGGCCAGCCCGAGCAGGCGCTCAAGCTCGCCCGGAGCCCCTCGGTCCCGGGCTTCAAGGCGCCGGCGAAGGCCGAGATGACGATCGTCGAGGCCGGGGCGCGGCGCGATCTCGGCCAGTACGACGCGGCGTTGCGGACGCTGGAGCTCGCGCCCCTCCACTCGAACCTCCGCGAGCCGTGGGTGGTGCGACTGCGCTACGCCTACGCGGACGCCCTGGCCGCCGCCGGCCGGCCGGCGGACGCGCTCGCCTGGTTCCACCGCACCCACGCCATCGACAGCGACGAGATCACCGACGCGGCCGAGCGGGCCGAGCTGCTCGAGCGGGAGGTCGGGGAGTAGCGGTCCGACGCCCATCGGGCTGGCATTCTGCGCCCCGGTGGGCCACAATAGGCACCACAATCACATAGCTGTCATTCGTTCTGGCTTCATCGCGCAGAGATCGCTGGGGAAGGCGTACCTCGCCGAGGATGAAGGAGAACACCGTGACGATCATGAGCCCCAGCGACCACTCGGGCCGGACCAGCGCGCGCGGGGTCCTCTACGTGCACTCCGCGCCCTCAGCGCTGTGCCCGCACATCGAGTGGGCGGTCGCGGGCGTCCTGGGACAGGCGGTCAGCCTCGACTGGACCCCTCAGCCCGCGCAGGCGGGCGCCTACCGCGCCGAGCTTTCCTGGGCCGGCGACGAGCGCGCCGCGTCTGCGATCACCTCGTCGCTGCGCGGCTGGGACCACCTGAGGTTCGAGGTGACGCAGGAGCCGACCACGTCGACCGAGGGCGCGAGGTACTCCTTCACACCCTCGCTGGGGGTCTTCCACGGCGTCACCGGGATCCACGGCGACCTGATGATCCCGGAGGACCGCGTCAAGGCCGCGGTCGTCAAGGCCGCGCTGGGTGACACCTCGCTCGTTCACGAGATCGACAAGCTGCTCGGGAAGCCCTGGGACGACGAGCTGGAGGCGTTCCGGCACGCCGGCGACGGCGCCCCGGTCCGCTGGCTCCACCAGGTGGTCTAGACCGAGCGGAACGCGAGCGCGACGTTGTGGCCGCCGAACCCGAAGGAGTTGTTGAGGGCAGCCAGGTCGCCGGCCGGCAGCGTGCGCTGCGTCGCGGCCAGGTCGAGGCCCACGTCCTCGGGGTCGGTGAGGTTGATCGTCGGTGGGATCACCCGGTCGCGAAGCGCGAGGATGGTCGCGACGGACTCCAGCGCACCGGCTGCGCCGAGCAAGTGCCCGGTCATCGACTTGGTCGAGGTGACGATCGCCTCGGTGCTCTCGCCGAGCGCGGAGCGGATCGCCAGCGCCTCGGCGACGTCGCCCTGCGGTGTCGAGGTCGCGTGGGCGTTGACGTGGACGATGTCGCCGGGAGCCAGGTCGCCGCTGCTCAGCGCGAGCTTCATCGCCCGGGTCGCGCCGAGCCCAGCCGGGTCGGGCTGGGCGATGTCGTGGGAGTCCGACGTGATGCCGGCGCCGGCGAGCTCCGCGTAGATCGTCGCGCCCCGGGCGCGGGCGTGCTCCTCGGACTCCAGGACGATGCTCGCGCCGCCCTCGCCGAGGACGAAGCCGTCGCGCGCCTTGTCCCACGGCCGGGAGGCCACCTCGGGGTCGTCGTTGCGCTTGGAGAGCGCCATCATCTGCGCGAAGGCGGCCATCGGCAGCGGGTGCACCGCGGCCTCCGTGCCGCCGCAGACGACGACGTCGGCCCGGCCGAGCCGGATCAGGTCCAGCCCGAGGGCGATCGCCTCGTTGCCCGACGCGCATGCGGAGACGGGCGTGTGCACGCCCGCCTTCGCGCCGACCGCGAGGCCGACGTTGGCGGCCGGGGAGTTCGGCATCAGCATCGGGATGGCGAGGGGGGAGACCCGCCGGGGCCCCTTCTCCCGCAGCGCGGCGTCGTTGGTGAGAAGGGTCTGGACGCCGCCGATCCCCGAGGCGACCGACACGGCGAGCCGCTCGGGGTCGACGGCGCCGGCCAGCCCGGAGTCCTCCCACGCCTCGAGCGCCGCGACCAGCGCGAGCTGGCCGGAGCGGTCGAGGCGGCGTGCCTTCACCCGGTCGAGAACCTCGGTCGGGTCGACCGCGACCTCTGCTGCGATCCGCGCGGCGAGCTGGTCGGCCCAGGGGTGGGCCAGCACGGCAACGCCCGAGCGGCCGTCGAGCAGGGCCTGCCATGTGGTGGCCACATCCCCGCCGACGGGCGACGTGGCGCCCAAGCCGGTGACGACGACGCGAGTGGTGCTCATGGGTTCTCCTCGAACGGGTGAGGGGTCGGTCAGGCCTGGGCGCGCTCGATGAACGAGACCGCGTCGCCCACGGTGCGGAGGTTCTTGACCTCGTCGTCCGGGATCGAGACGCCGAACTTCTCCTCACAGGCTACGACGACCTCGACCATGGACAGGGAGTCGACCTCGAGGTCCTCGATGAAGGACTTGTCGAGCTGGACGTCGGCGGCGTCGACACCGGCGACCTCGTTGACGATGTCAGCGAGGTCGGCCCGGATCTCTTCGGTGCTCATGTGTGCGTTTCTCCTCTTGGTTGGGTGTGGGTGGTGCGGGGTTCAGGGGACGACGACGACCTGGGCGGCGTACGCCAGGCCGGCGCCGAAGGCGATGAGCAGGGCGAGGTCGCCGCTGCGCGCCTCGCCGTCCTTGATGAGGGCGTCGAGGGCGAGCGGGACGGAGGCGGCCGAGGAATTGCCCTGGTCGACGATGTCGCGGGCGATGACGACGCTCTTCGGCAGCTTCATCGCGCGCGCCATGGCGTCGATGATCCGCATGTTCGCCTGGTGGGGGACGAACACGTCGAGCTGGTCAGGGGTGATCCCGGCGCGCTCGAGGGCCTCCAGCGCGACCTTGGCCATCGTGAAGGACGCCCAGCGGAAGACCGGGTTGCCCTCCATCGTCAGGTGGGGCATGCGGCCGGTCGGCAGCGCGTCGCGCCAGTCCTCCCGCTGCCGGATCAGGTCGAACTGCTCCCCGTCCGAGCCCCAGACGACCGGGCCCATGCCCGGGGTGTCGCTGCGGCCGACGACGACGGCGCCGGCGCCGTCCGAGAAGATGAACGCCGTACCGCGGTCGCCGATGTCGGTGATGTCGGAGAGCCGCTCGACGCCGATCACCAAGACGTTGCGGGCACTCCCGGAGCGCACCATGTCGGCGCCCAGCCCGAGGCCGTAGCAGAAGCCGGCGCAGGCCGCCGAGACGTCGAACGCCGGCGGGTTGTTGCAGCCGAGCTCGGAGGCGACCTTGGTCGCGAGCGCCGGCGTCTGCATCATGTGCGTCACCGTCGCGACGATGACGCCGTCGATCTCGCCCGCCTCGATGCCGGCGTGCGCGAGCGCCGCCTTCGCGGCCTCCAGCGACATGAACTCGACGGTCTCCTCGTCGGTGGCCCAGCGGCGGTTGCGGATCCCGGAGCGCTGCTGGATCCACTCGTCGCTGGAGTTGATCGCCTCGACGATCTCGGCATTCGGGATCACCCGCGAGGCGCGGTAGCTGCCCACACCGGTGATGCGCGTGTGGCTGGACCCCGTCAGCGTCGCGATCGTGGGGCGGTCAGGGTTGGTCACAGTCATCTAGCACCTTCGAGTGAGTTGTGCGAACGACGATAGTGGGCGGAGCGGCCTAGTCGCCAGCGGAGCCCCCTGCGTGGCGGGCGCAGAACGCCCGGGCGTCCTCCAACTGGTCGGGTGTCTTGAGCGCGAACGTCTCGACGCCGCGCAGGCCGCGCCGTGCGATGCCGACCAGCGTGCCGGCCGGCGGCAGCTCGAGGATGCCGGTGACGCCGAGCTCGCGCATCCGCTCCATGCACAGATCCCACCGCACGGGACGGGCGATCTGGTCGACGATGCGGTCGATCACCTCCCGGCCGTCGGTGACGACCTCGCCGTCGCGGTTGGAGATGACCGGGATCGCGGGTGCCGAGGTGTCCATCGTCGCGGCCAGCGCCCGGAGCCGCGCCACGGCCGGGCTCATGTGCGAGGTGTGGAACGCGCCCGCGACGCTGAGCGGGATCAGCCGGGCGCGTGCCGGCGGGTCGGCCGCGAGCGCCGCCAACTGCTCCAGCGTGCCGGCGGCCACGATCTGGCCCGGGCCGTTGTCGTTGGCGGGGGTGAGACCGTGACGCTCGAGCGTGGCGAGGATGTCGTCGCGTACGCCGCCCAGGATCGCAGTCATGCCGGTGGGGGTCACCGCGGCGGCCTCGGCCATCGCCGTACCCCGCTCGGCGACCAGCCGCAACGCGTCGTTCCCGGAGACCGCTCCTGACAGCCCGGCCACGGTCAGCTCGCCGACGCTGTGGCCGGCGAGGACGCCGACGCTCCCGGTGCCGGCGACGGAGAAGAGCTGGGCGAAGGCGCCCATCCCGGCGGCCACCAGGAGCGGCTGGGCGATCTGGGTGTCGCGGATGGTGTCGGCGTCGGCCTCGGTGCCGTAGTGCACCAGGTCGAGACCGGTGACCTCCGAGGCTCGCCGCAGGTGCGCGGCGAAACCGCGGTCCTCCAGCCAGGGGGTCAGGAAGCCGGGCGCCTGAGCGCCCTGGCCGGGGGCGACGATTGCGAGCACAGGGTCCACGGCGCCAAACCTAGGGCACCGGGCGACCCGGTCGCCACGCCGCCCCGCCGCTCAGGCGGCCCCGCCTTCTTGCCGGACCCCGGAGACCGCGGTCGGATCCGTGATCTGGTAGCGCGCGATCGCCTCGCGCACCTGCGCCTCGTCCACCTTGCCGATCTCGGCCAGCGCGGCGAGGGCCTGCACGGTGACCGACTCGGCGTCCACCATGAAGTAGCGGCGGGCCGCGGCGCGGGTGTCGGCGAAACCGAAGCCGTCGGTGCCGAGCGTGTGGAACTCCTGCGGCACCCACTCCGCGATCTGCTGCGGCACCGCACGCATGTAGTCGCTGACCGCGATCACCGGGCCGGGCGCGGCTGCGAGCTTGCGGGTCACGTACGGCTTGCGCGGCTGCTCGGTCGGGTTGAGGAGGTTCCACTCCTCGGTCTCGAGCGCGTCGCGGGCCAGCTCGTTCCACGACGTCACCGACCAGATGTCGGCGGCCACGCCCCACTCCTCGGCCAGCAGCTGCTGGGCCTTGACGATCCACGGCACGCCGACGCCGGAGGCGAGCAGCTGCACCCGCGGCGCGTCGTCGGGGAGCCCCTCGGGTGGCGGCGTCAGGTGGTAGAGGCCGCGCAGCAGGCCGTCGACGTCGAGGTCCTTCGGCTCGGCCGGCTGGTCGATCGGCTCGTTGTAGACGGTCAGGTAGTAGATGACGTCCTCGCCGTGCGGGTGCTCCTCCGACGAGCCGTACATGCGGCGCATCGCGTCCTGCATGATGTAGGAGACCTCGTAGGCCATCGCCGGGTCGTAGTGGACCACCGCCGGGTTGGTGGCCGCCAGCAGCGGCGAGTGCCCGTCGGCGTGCTGGAGGCCCTCCCCGGTCAGCGTCGTGCGGCCGGCGGTGGCGCCGATCAGGAAGCCGCGGGCCATCTGGTCGGCCATCGCCCAGATGCCGTCGCCGGTGCGCTGGAAGCCGAACATCGAGTAGAAGATGTAGACGGGGATCATCGGCTCGCCGTGGGTGGCGTACGACGATCCCGCGGCCGTCGCCGAGGCGATGCAGCCCGCCTCGGAGATGCCCTCGTTGAGCAGCTGGCCCTGCGGGGACTCCTTCCACGCCATCAGCTGGTTGCGGTCGACCGACTCGTAGTGCTGACCGGCGGGGTTGTAGAGCTTCGCGGTCGAGAAGAACGAGTCCATGCCGAAGGTGCGGAACTCGTCCGGGGCGATCGGGACGATGCGGGGGCCGACCTCGGGGTCGCGCATCAGGTCCTTGAGCAGGCGCACGAACGCCATCGTCGTGGCGACCTTGTGCTTGCCGCCGCCCTTGCGGATCGCGGTGTACATCTTGTCGCCCGGGATCTTGAGCTGGCGCGGGTTGACGCGGCGCTGGGGGACCGGCCCGCCGAGCGCCTGGCGGCGCTCGCGCAGGTAGGCGAGCACGTCGCTGTCCTCGCCCGGGTGGTAGAAGGGCGCGGAGCCGTCGGCCTTGTAGGCGTCGTCGATCTCCTTGTCCGAGATCGGCAGGTCGAGGCGGTCGCGGAACTTCTTGAGCGACTTGTTGTCGAGCTTCTTCATCTGGTGGGTCGCGTTCTTGGCCTCGAGCGCCTCGATCGACCAGCCCTTCACCGTCTGGGCGAGGATCACCGTCGGCTGCCCGACGTGGTCGCTGGCCGCCTTGAACGCGGCGTACACCTTGCGGTAGTCGTGGCCGCCGCGGGGGAGCCGCGCGATCTGCTCGTCGGAGAGGTGCTCGACGAGCTTGAGCAGGCGCGGGTCGGCCCCGAAGAAGTGGTCGCGGATGTAGCCGCCGGACTCGACCGAGTAGGTCTGGAACTGACCGTCAGGGGTGCGGTTCATCTGATTGACCAGGAGGCCGTCGACGTCCTGGGCCAGCAGGTCGTCCCACTCGCGGCCCCACACCACCTTGATGACGTTCCAGCCGGCGCCGCCGAAGAACGACTCCATCTCCTGGATGATCTTGCCGTTGCCGCGGACCGGGCCGTCGAGCTGCTGCAGGTTGCAGTTGATGACGAAGGTGAGGTTGTCCAGCTCCTCGCGCGCGGCCAGCGCGATGGCGCCGAGCGACTCGGGCTCGCCCATCTCGCCGTCGCCGAGGAACGCCCAGACCGCCTGGTCGGAGGTGTCCTTGATGCCGCGGTTCTGCAGGTAGCGGTTGAAGCGCGCCTGGTAGAGCGCGTTGAGGCCGCCGAGGCCCATCGAGACCGTCGGGAACTCCCAGAAGTCCGGCATCAGCCGCGGGTGCGGGTACGACGAGAGGCCCTTGCCCGGACCGTGCTGGACCTCCTGCCGGAAGCGCCCGAGCTGCTGGGCGCTCAGGCGCTTCATCAGGAAGGCGCGCGAGTAGATGCCCGGCGCGGCGTGGCCCTGGATGAAGAGCTGATCGCCGCCGCCGGGGTGGTCCTTGCCGCGGAAGAAGTGGTTGTAGCCGACCTCGTAGAGGCTCGCGGCGGACTGGTAGCTGGCGATGTGGCCGCCGACCTCGAGGCCCTTGCGGTTGGCCGAGGTCACCATGACGGCGGCGTTCCAGCGGATCAGGGCGCGCACCCGGCGCTCCATCTCCTCATCGCCGGGGAACTCCGGCTCCCGCTCGGGCGGGATCGTGTTGATGTAGTCCGTGCTGCGCAGCGGCGCCACCCCGACCTTGGTCTCCCGCGCACGCTCCAGGAGCCGCAGCATCAGGTAGCGCGCTCGCTCCTGGCCGCGCGCGTCGAGCATCGCGTCGAAGGACTCGAGCCATTCGGCTGTCTCCTGCGGGTCGATGTCCGGGAGCTGGGTGGGCATGCCCTCGTGGATCACGGGGCGGTCCGGGGTCGAGGCGCTGGCGTGGTTCACGAGCCCCATCGTGTCACGCCTCACGTCCCGGCGGAACGTGCGTGGTGTCTGAGCCGTCGAATCCGCGCGAACGGCGGCTCGACGCGGCTCGGTTCGTGTCGTTCTGGCCTCGGTTCCCGCGAGGGGTTGCACGCGGACGGCATCATCCGCTGGACTATTGCTGTGCCGATCGGGCGGCATCGGCCACTCGGGGACCGGAACCCGCCTCATCCGCCCCGACAAGATCTTGGAGAGCGAGACGTGACAGCGACCGCGGGAGCCCGCATGGGGTTCACGACGGGCATGGTCGTGCAGGAACTCGGCTGGTCCGAAGACACCGACGACGGTCTGCGCGTGTCCATCGAGGACGCGATCGACGCCGACCTCGTCGACGGCGAGCACGGGGACGTCGTCGACGCCGTCGTCCTGTGGTGGCGCGCGGGCGACGGGGATCTGGTCGACGGGCTGGTCGACGCCCTGACCGACCTGGTCGGTGGGGGAGCGATCTGGCTGCTGACGCCCAAGCACGGCAGGCCCGACGCGATCAGCCCGACCGACATCGCCGAGGCGGCGCCCATCGCGGGGCTGAGCCAGACCACGACCGAAGCGGTCAGCGCGGACTGGGCGGCCTGCCGCCTGGTCGCGCCGCGGACCCTCGCCTGAGCCGCGCCGGAGATCTCGGAGGATGGACCTGTTGAAGACGCCCGCCGACGGTGCCGGACTCCGCCTCGGCGGCCCGGCACCAGACTTCACCCTGCGCGACCAGTTCGGCCAGGACGTGACGCTCTCGTCGTTCCGCGGCGTCAAGGCGGTGGCGCTGGTGTTCTATCCGTTCGCGTTCTCCGGCGTCTGCACCGGCGAGATGACCGCGATCCGGGACCGGCTCGCCGACCTGCTCACCTTCGACACCGAGCTGCTCGCGATCTCGTGCGACCCGATCTACGCGCTGCGCAACTTCGCGGACGCCGACGGGCTGAACTTCCCGCTGCTCTCCGACTTCTGGCCGCACGGCGAGGTCGCTCGCGCGTACGACGTCTTCGACGCCGAGCGGGGTTGCGCCCGCCGCTCGACGTACGTCGTCGACCCCGCCGGATGTGTGCGGTGGGCGGTCCACAACCCCATGCCGGATCAGCGGAATCTCGACGAGCTGATCGACCAGCTCCGGGCTGTGGTCTAGACCACGCCGCGGATCCAGGGAAAGTACTTGCATCCGGAACTACCCCGACCTACAATGGTCCGTGTTGAGCCGCTGGTGACCCGAGACGCCAGCGGCTCGACTCTATTTCGGGCCGGGGACCCCGCGCCGGAGTCGGCGCGGTAGGCTGCCGCCGCGTCGGGGCGCATAGCTCAGTTGGTAGAGCGCTTGCCTTACAAGCAAGATGTCAGGGGTTCGAGTCCCTTTGCGCCCACCCAAAGTGTCTTACGGGAACACGCGACATCGGAAGATGCCGGGTGTTCCCGTTTGGCTTCCTTGCCTCCGATCGCCTCGCGGACGATCGTTGCGAATGGCTCTGCCAGGCGTGGG
>JBDHZS010000146.1:0-9607 GCA_039812025.1 Nocardioides sp.
GCCAGCGCGGAGTAGGCGCCGAAGACCCGGCCGCGCAGGGCGTCCGGGACGTGCTCGGTGAGCACCACCGTCACGATCGGCTGCGCCAGGCCCCCGCCGAGACCCGCCGCCACCATGCCCGCGCCCACCAGCCAGAAGCCGCCGAGCGTGGCGATCAGCACCCCGGCGACGACGTCGAGGGCGCACGCGACGACCCAGGCCGCCCAGCGGCGCTTGCCGAACGCCCAGCCGTAGACGCCCGAGCCCACGATGGTGCCGACGGCGTACGCCGACAGGGTCAGTCCGAGGAGGCCGGGCGCGGCGAGGGTGGTGAAGTAGGCGGGCAGGACGATGGCGAGCAGCGGCCCGATCAGCACCGTCGAACCCAGGCTGACCAGCAAGATCACCAGCAGCGGCCGGCTGCGGCGGATGTGGGCCAGGCCCGCGAGGGGCGACGCGTCGGCATCGCCCTCGGCCGGGGCGGTCGGCGCCAGCGGCATCACCCCGATCGCCAGCGCCGCCACCGCCGAGCAGGCCGCGGTGAGCCACACGACGTGGATCGACGGCAGTACGACGAGCAGCCAGCCCGCGAGCGCCGGCCCGGCCAGGAACGACACTCCGAAGAGCATGCCCCGCAGCGCCGCCACCTTGTCCAGGGCGACGCCCGAGGTCTCGGCGACGTTGGCCAGCAGGGTCTCGCGCGCGGTCATCCCCGGCACGTCGAAGAGCGCGCCGAGCACCCCCAGCGCGATGAACCAGCCCACGTCCAGGCCGAACGCCCGGTCCACGACCGCGAGCGCGGCCACGGCCAGCGCCGAGCCGATGTCGGAGATGACCGACATCCGGCGGCGCCCGATCCTGTCGATCAGGTGACCGCCGGCGAAGGCCGCGATGGCCGCGGGCAGCGCGCTGATCGCCGCCACCGTCCCGGCCAGCGCCGGGTCGCCGGTGCGCTCCAGCACCAGCCACGGCAGCACGATGGCGATCGCGGCGTTGCCGAAGAGCGAGGTCGCCGTGGCGATCAGGTAGAGCGGAAGCGTCGTTCTCGAGGTCACCTCCCGAGTGTCGGAGGTTGACGTTGCGTCAAGGTCAAGCTCGGTTACGCCGGGCGCAGGACGACCCGCATGTCGAGCGCGAGGCGCGCCAGCCACTCGGCGTCCTCGGGCAGCGCGAAGGCCCGCGAGTCCGGGTGGCCGGGCACCGGGCGTAGCGCCTGCTCGGGCAGCCGGTCGCCGAAGAGGCACAGCGCCCTGCTGGAGTTGAAGTGGCGACACATGTAGGAGACGCCGTGCGCGCCGGCCGTCCAGGCGGCCTCGGACCACCGCACGGTCGCGGGGTACGTCGTCCGGTCCGTGTCGGTGAGGTCGCCGGCGTAGAGCCCGAGCCGCCGGAGCCCGGCGCTGTGCAGGGCGGCGACCTCGAGGTCGGTGGTCACCTCGAGGGCCGTGAGCACCTTGGTGCGCCAATGGACGCCGGGAAGGAACTCGCCGGGCTCCGCGTCGTGGAGGATCGACTCGTGCACGGCGCCCGCGGGCCGGTTGGCCGCGTAGAGCACCGGCACCGTCGGCGACCCGAAGAACGCGAACCTGGTCGGCTTCCCGAAGCCCGGGTTCGGGGCGCTGCCCTCGTTGCGGGTGCCGTCAGGGAAGGCCGGCTCGTGGACCCGGAAGAGAATCGTCCCGGCCGCGATCGTCTCGGTCAGCGGATCGAACGGCTCGGGTGGCTCGGGCGGCCCGCCGGTCACCACACGCCCAGCGCCTCGCGCTCCACGACGGCCACCAGCTCGCTCGGGTCGCGGGCGTCGATCAGCGCCGCCGGCTCGCGGCCGTCGAGCGCCGCGTTCGGGGAGACCAGCCACAGCAGGATGTCCTCGTCGTCCCAGCCCGCATCCACCAGCGGCGCGGAGACGGCGCGCCAGGCCGGGTGCACGTCGCCGCCCCTGAACTCGAACCGCGGGTAGACCTTCGCGCGGCCGCGCGTGAACCCGATCAGCCCGCCGCGCTTGGCCAGGTTGGTCGCCACCGACCGGTTGCCCGGCTTGGCGCCGCGCAGGGTGGCGATCTCGTGCGCGTCGTACACCCCGTAGCGGTCGATCAGATGGCGCCAGCGCTGCTCGACCGCGGCCAGCTGGGCGGCCGTCGCCGGACCCACCTCCGCGTCCCGGAGCGCCGCCGCGATCCTGGCCACCGCGGTGCGGCTCGTCGCCACGTGGTCGAGCAGGCTGTTGACCGCGTCGGCCGTCATGCCGTCCGGGATCCGCACCTCGGTCGTGGTCATCGGCGCCACCTCCTGCAACGATAGGAACATTCTACCTCTTTGTTGGTTACGTTGCGTGGTGTCCATGGGCCTGGCTGGCCGTAGACTCGCCGGGTGAACCCGCGCCACCGCCGTCTCGTGATCCCGGCGGCGCTGGGGCTGCTGATCCTGATCGCCGCGATCGCCCAGTTGTGGGGTCTGCGATGACTGGTGGGCGCGGCGCCGTGGACGAGCTGCGGGCGCTGCTGACCGACTCCGATCAGCTCGTGCGCGCGGTCGGTTCGGGGCGGCGGAAGGGCCGGACGCCGCGGTGGCGCCGGGTCGAGCTGCGGTACGTCGACCTCAAGGCCGGCCGCCGCCTCCAGATCACCCGGTACGACGCGACGCAGGCCCACACCGGCAACCACGAGCTCGGTGCCGCGGCCGGCGAGGCGGTGGCGGAGCTCTTGGCCGAGCCGTTCGGCAACTGGCACGTCGAGACCGCGACCCACAGCCACCAGGCGCGGGTCACCAAGCGCGGGGAGCTGCTGCTCCACAGCGCGCAACGCGCCGTACCGCTGCAGGCGAGTCGCGCGCACGACCGCGACCGGGAGCGCCTGATCCCCGCCGACGACCCGGTGTTGACGGCGCTCGGGATCTCCGGCCGCGACGGGCGGGTCAAGCCGTCGCGGCAGGCCAAACACCGCCAGGTCGAGGAGTTCTGCCGGCTGCTCGACGCGGCGCTGGCCGACGCGCTCGAGTCGGGGCGGGTGCGCCGCCCGAGCGAGGCCGACCCGCTGCGGATCGTGGACCTGGGCTGCGGGAACGCCTACCTCACCTTCGCCGCCCACCGGCTGCTGGCGGGCGTCCGCGGGCTGCCCGTGCGGCTGATCGGGGTGGACGTGAAGGAGCAGTCGCGCCGCCACAACGAGGCCGTGGCCGCCGAGCTCGGGGCGGACGCGAGGTTCGTGGTCGGCACGATCGCGCAGGCGGATCTCACCGAGGCGCTGGGCGGGGCGGGACCGGACGTCGTACTCGCCCTCCACGCGTGCGACACCGCCACCGACGAAGCCCTGGCCCGCGCGGTGGACTGGCGGGCGCCGCTGATCCTGGCCGCGCCGTGCTGCCACCACGACATCGCCGCGCAGCTGCGAGCGGGGCCGACGCCCGCGCCGTACCGGATGCTGATCCGCGACGGCATCCTGCGCGAACGGTTCGCCGACACGCTCACCGACGCGCTGCGGGCGGAGCTGCTGCGCGAGCGCGGCTACCGCGTCGACGTCGTCGAGTTCGTCGACAGCGCCCACACGCCGCGCAACACGCTGCTGCGCGCGGTCCGGGTGGGTGGTTCGCGGGTCTCGGGAGGCGCTTCCGAGTACGACGAGATGGTCGCCGCCTGGCAGGTCCGGCCCCGGCTCGCGGAGCTGATCGATGCGTAGCCTCCTCATGCTCGCCGCCGCGGTGGCGCTGGTCGCCCCGGTCGGTGCGGGGGCAGCCCCGGCGGCCGCGAACGACGACGCGGTCGTCGCGAAGAAGGTCTGCAGCCTCTCCGACCCGCGGCTCACCGAGTCCAGCGGCCTGGTCGCCACCGACACCTGGTGGGCGACCGCCAACGACTCCGGCGACGCGGGGCGGGTCTTCGTGCTCACCCCCGGGGACTGCTCGACCGTCGGCGTCACCACCTTCGCCGAGGAGGTGGTCGACGTCGAGGCGCTGGCACCCGCCCCGGACGGGGTGTGGGTCGGCGACATCGGCGACAACCTCCGCGCCCGCCCGACGATCCGGGTCTACCGGGTGGGGATCGGGCCCGGCGACCGGAGGCGCCCGGCCCAGGGCTACGACCTGGTCTATCCCGAGGGTCCGCGCGACGCCGAGGCGCTGCTCGCGGAGCCCGACACCGGCTCCGGCCCGGGGCGGCTGGTCGTCGTGACCAAGGAGTACGGACCGGGCTTCGTCTACGTCGCCCCGCCTGAGATGCGCCGCCGCGGTGTCACAAAACTGGCCCCCCACCCCGGGCGGGTGCTTCCCCTGGTCACCGACGGCGCGTTCTTCCCCGACGGGCGCCACCTGGTGCTCCGCAACTACACCACGGCGGCGGTCTACAGCTGGCCCGAGCTGGACCGCGTGGGCGTCGTACCCCTCCCGGCGCAGCGGCAGGGCGAGGCGATCGCGGTCGACGGGGACGACCTGCTCCTCACCTCCGAGGGCGCGGGCACGCCGGTGCTGCGGGTCGCGCTGCCCGCCGAGGTGCGGGACGCGATGGACGGGCGCAAGGAGACGGTCGCCATGTACGCCGGCGCCACGTCCAGCACCTCGACCAGCCCCTCGACCGGCACCTCGGCCAGCAGCGAGGAGGCCAGCAGCGAGGAGGCCGACGACGCTGAGGACGCTGACGGCTCGCGGGGGATCTCGCTGGTCTGGTATGCCATCGGAGGAGTGCTGCTCGGCGCGGCCCTGGCGGCGCTGCGCAGGTGGCGCGGGCGGAGGGATCGATGAGGCTCACGGTGGTCCACGGCGACATCACGACGCAGCCGGTCGACGCGGTGGTCAACGCGGCGAGTCGCGCGATGCGCGGCGGCGGGGGCGTCGACGGCGCGATCCACGCCGCGGGAGGCCCCGGCGTGCTCGCGGACTGCATCGCCCGGTTCCCCGACGGACTCGCGACCGGCGACGCCGGCTGGACGACGGCCGGCGACCTGCCCGCCCGCTGGGTGATCCACGTGGTCGGCCCGAACCACCGCGCGGGCGAGACCGACCGGAGGCTGCTCACCTCCTGCTACCGCCGGGCGCTCGAGGTGGCCGACACGCTAGGAGCCGAGACGATGGCGTTCCCGCTGGTCAGCGCGGGCATCTACGGCTGGCCGGCCGACGACGCGGTCGCCGCGGCGGTCGAGACGCTGCGGCGTACCCCGACCCGGGTCGCCGAGGCGAGGATCGTCGCCTTCAACGCCTCGCTCCACGACCGCGTCAGGCTGCTGCTGGCCGAGTAGGTCGCAGACCTCAGACGAGGCGGGGGACCAGCCAGTCGATGCACCGGGTGAGCGCCTTGACGTCCGAGGCGTCGATGGAGGGGTACATCGCGATCCGCAGCTGGTTGCGGCCCAGCTTGCGGTAGGGCTCGGTGTCGATGATGCCGTTGCCGCGCAGCGTCGCGGAGATCTGGGTGGCGTCGACGCTGTCGTCGAAGTTGATCGTGCCGATCACCAGCGAGCGGTTGGCCGGGTCGACGACGTACGGCGTGGTGTACGACGTCCGCTCGGTCCAGCCGTAGAGCGCATCCGAGGACGCGGTGGTCCGGCGCACCATCCCGTCCAGGCCGCCCTCGGACCGCATCCACTTCAGCTGCTCGCCGATCAGGAAGAAGGTTGCGACCGACGGGGTGTTGTAGGTCTGGTTCTTGCGGGACTGCTCGATCGCGGTCGGCAGGTCGAAGAACGCCGGGATGTAGCGACCCGAGGCGGCGATCCGCGCGGCGCGGTCGAGGGCCTTCGGCGACATGATCGCGATCCACAGGCCGCCGTCGGAGCCGAAGCACTTCTGGGGCGCGAAGTAGTAGACGTCGGTCTGGGAGATGTCGACCGGGAGGCCGCCGGCGCCGGAGGTGGCGTCGATCAGCACGAGCGCGTCGTCGTCGATGTCCGCGGGCCGCACGACCGGCGCCATCACCGCGGTCGAGGTCTCGTTGTGCGCCCACGCGTAGGCGTCGACGCCGTCCTCGGCGGCCGAGACCGGCCGGGTGCCGGGCTCGGAGGCGATCACCGACGGCTCCTTGAGCCAGGGTGCCCGGCTCACCGCGGTGGCGAACTTGCCGGAGAACTCGCCGAAGGTCAGGTGCTGGCTCTTGGCGTCGATCAGGCCGAAGGCGGCGATGTCCCAGAACGCCGTGGCGCCGCCGTTGCCGAAGACGACCTCGTAGCCGTCGGGGATCGAGAACAGGTCGGCGATGCCGTCGCGGACCTCGCCCACCACGTCGCGCACGGTGGCCTGGCGGTGCGACGTACCCATCAGCGACTTGCCGGTGTCGGCCAGCGCCTGCAGGTGGGCCGCGTCGATCTTCGCGGGTCCGGCCCCGAACCGCCCGTCGGCGGGCAGGAGGTCGGCGGGGATCTGGAGTACGTCGCTCATCGGGGTCCTTCGCGTGCCGGGTGTGGTGCTGCGCACAGTCTCGCATCCCCGTCCCGGTGCTGTCGTATCGGCAGAAACCAGGCCGGGCTAGGCCCAGGCGGCGTCCCAGCCCTCGACCGAATCGGCCGACCGGGAGGGCGGCCCGGCGTACACCGCGGAGGGCCGGATCAGGCGCCCGGTGCGCTTCTGCTCGAGGATGTGCGCGGACCAGCCCGCGGTGCGGGCACAGGTGAACATCGAGGTGAACATGTTCGCCGGGACCTCGGCGAAGTCGAGCACGAGCGCCGCCCAGAACTCGACGTTGGTCTCCAGGACCCGGTCGGGACGCCGCGCCCGCAGCTCGGCGAGCGCCGCCTGCTCGAGCGCCTGCGCGACCTCGTAGCGGGGCGCGCCCAGCTCGCGCGCGGTGCGCCGCAGCACCCGGGCGCGGGGGTCCTCGGCGCGGTAGACGCGGTGCCCGAAGCCCATCAGCCGCTCGCCGCGGTCGAGGAGCTCGCGGACGTACGACGCGGCGTCGCCCCGCCGTTCCACCTCGTCGATCATGTGCAGCACCCGGGACGGCGCGCCGCCGTGGAGCGGGCCGCTCATCGCGCCGATCGCGCCCGAGAACGCCGCGGCGACGTCCGCGCCGGTCGAGGTGATCACCCGCGCGGTGAAGGTCGAGGCGTTCATGCCGTGCTCGGCCGCGGAGCTCCAGTAGGCGTCGATCGCCTTGACGTGGGCGGGGTCCGCCTCGCCTCGCCACCGGATCAGGAACCGCTCGGCGAGCGTGTGGCCCTGGTCGACGTCGCGCTGCGAGACGAGCGGTCGGCCCAGGCCCCGCGCCGACTGCGCGGCGTAGGAGAGCACCATCACCGCGACCCGCGACAGGTCGAGCCGTGCCTGGTCGACGCTGATGTCGTAGGTCTGGCCCATGCCGAGCATCGGCGCCAGCATCGCGACGCTGGCCTGCACGTCGGCGCGCACGTCGCCGGTGTGGATGGAGATGTTGTACGGCTCCGCCGGGGGCAGCCCGGGGGTGTAGGAGCCGTCCACGAGCAGGCCCCAGACGTTCTCGAACGGCACGTGCCCGACCAGGTCCTCGATGTCGACGCCGCGATAGCGCAGCGCGCTGCCCTCCTTGTCGGGCTCCGCGATCTGGGTCTCGAAGGCGACGACGCCCTCGAGCCCGTGCCGGACGATCTGCTCAGTCATGTGACGACTCCTCGGTAGCTGCCGGATGCCGGTGGTGGCGGAGGTGTGCGCCCGGCCCGGCCGTCCTCGCATTGTGCCCCGCATCACGTCCCCGGCGCACCAGGGGGTTCGAACTCTGGGCGCCGCTCGGGCCGGTACGACGAATTGGGGACTGGACTCAGCCCGCCCGGTGGCGTAGGCAGTCCCTATGGAGCAATCGGCGACGGATCGCTGGGCGGTGCTGCGCCGCGACTACGCCCGGGGCGGGCTGGCCGAGAACGACCTCGCCGACGACCCGATCACGATGTTCGCGAAGTGGCTGGACGAGGCGATCGCGGCCGAGGTCTACGAGCCCAACGCGATGGTGCTCGCGACCGCCGATCCGGGCGGCGGACCGTCCGCGCGGATGGTGCTGCTCAAGGGGCTGGGACCCGACGGGTTCCGGTTCTTCACCAACCTCGGGTCGCGCAAGGCGCTCGAGATCGCGGCCAACCCGCGCGTCGCGCTGCTCTTCGGGTGGCACGCGGTCGAGCGGCAGGTCCGCGTCGAGGGGCTCGCCTCCGAGCTGTCCCGCGCCGACGTCGCCACCTACTTCCGCAGCCGCCCCCGCGGCGCCCAGATCGGAGCGCACGCCTCGCCGCAGTCGCGCCCGGTGGGATCCCGCGCCGAGCTCGCCGAGCGGTACGCCGACCTCGAGGGCCGGTTCGCCGACGTCGAGGAGATCCCGGTGCCGGACGGCTGGGGCGGCTACGTGGTCAGCCCCGAGGTGGTCGAGTTCTGGCAGGGCCGGCCCGGCCGGATGCACGACCGCCTGGCCTACCGCCGCGCCGGGGCCGGCTGGACGACGCTGCGGCTCGCGCCCTGAGTTGCTCGGTTCTTGCAAAAGGGGTTGAGTCGGCCGCCGCGGCGGCGTACCTTTTCGCGTACACGGGAAAGGAGGTGGTCCGAAGTTGAATACTTACTGGACGCGTGAGGTGGCTGCGGTCTAGCAGCAACCGGCCAGGCAGCGCTTGAGCTGAAGTACTGCTGGCATTCCAACGCAGACACCCGACCCGCAGGTGATCCGGCCAACCGTCCGGCCGGAGGGAGCTTCGCTCACACCTGCGGGTCGTCTGCGTCTCTTCCCGGACTCGAAGCACGCCGAGTCGGCTTGAAAGTGCACGAAAAACACGCCGAGTCGGCGCTAAAGTGCACGGTTCTCCACAGGGCTGTGGACGGGCGTGCATCTTTGCGCCGACTCGGCGAGTTCTGCATGCACGTTTGCGCCGACTCGGCGGTCAGGAGAAGTCGGCGGGATCGATCACGAACCACACGTGCTGGGCCGCGCCGACGAGGCGGCCGGCGACGGCGTCGTACAGGGAACTCGCGGTGTGGACCTTGCGGCCGTCGACGCCCCGCGCCTCGCCGAGTACGACGTGCAACGACCCGACCTCAGGCAGGCTGTCGATCCGGGCGGTGATCCGACCCAGGACCATCGGGCGCTCCGCGAGGTCCCCGGCCCAGCCGCCGACGCAGTCGAGGGAAGCCCAGGTGTTCGCGATCGAGGCGCGCGCCGGGTCGCCCGACGAGCCCGCGGTCGAAGGCGACGGTGTCCAGGTCGCCGCCACCCGCGCGGGATCCCGCGAGACCAGCCCCGGGAAGATCCGCAGCCCGTCGGCCCGATCGGTGCCGCACACGTAGCAGCTCGGGAAGGGGTGATGCGTGAGCCCCGCGTACGACGCCTCCGCGGCCCGCGCCCGAGAGACAGGCACGGGAGGCACAGGGAGGAGCGCGGCATCGCCCATAACCCGTGCCTCGGCGACCGTGCGCCCGTCGTACTCGAGCGCCACCGAGTCCGAGGACCGCGAGACCTCCATCGCCACGTCCAGCGGCGGGGGGAGCCGCAGGGTCACCTCGATCAGCGGCGCGGGCGCGTCGGAGAGCATGGCGGCGAGCGCGCCGGCGGTCCAGCCGCCGTTGCCCGAGCGCGGCGGCCCGCAGTGCTTCGCGGAGATCGTGAATTCAGTCACGCTGTCATCCTGCACCCACCGCCCCGATCCACGACCGCGCCGCCTCGTGCGATGCGCAACAATGGGTGGGTGAGCGACCTGATCGA
>JBDHZS010000147.1:0-9583 GCA_039812025.1 Nocardioides sp.
CGACACGCCCCGACAACCAGCCCGACCCGCGAGAAACCGAGGCGCCGCACCCCACCCAGGGGCCGCGGCGCCTCGGCACGCCCACTTGACAAGAACCCCCTCCATAACAGTCCCCAACGTTTCGCAGCGGCTACCGGCGCGTAACCCCTGCAGAACGTTGGGGACTACCCCGGCGGGGACCAGATCGGGGCGGACGACCCCGGTCAGCGGGCGCTCGGGGCGACCCGGATCACGATGCCGGGCGCGTCGCGAAGCACCTGCTGCGCGACCGAGCCCAGCAGCAGGCCCTCGATCCGGCCGCTCCCCTTGGCGCCGACCACGAGCACGTCGGCGTCCTCGGCGGCGGCGAGCAGCACCGGCGCCGCCGGGCCGTGTACGGCGTGCACGACGACGCCGTCCCCCCACCGCTCGGCGAGCCGCCGCCGGCACTCGGCGGCCAGCTCGGCGACCGATGGCACCACGCCCATCGGCAGGCCGGTCGGCCACTCGGCCCGCGCGATCGAGAACACGCGGATCACATGGACCGGCACGTCGCGGCGTTGCGCTTCGCCGATCGCGAACTCGACGGCTTGACGCGCGTTGTCCGAACCGTCGTCGCCGACGACGACGCCGCTCACGGGGTTGTCGAGGAAGTAATCGGCCATGCCACATCTTGCCATTGCGCTCACAAGCCCGACCCCGGCGGCCCTCGCCTCGGCCCTCCAGCACCCCCAAATCGACCCCGGCGCGGTAGTCCCCAACGTTTCGCAGGGGTTACTGGCGCGTAACCCCTGCAGAACGTTGGGGACTACCGCCGGACGGGCTGGTCAGGCCACGGCGTCGCCGGTCTGGACCCGCCACAGCGCGGCGTAGGCACCGCGGGCCGCCACGAGCTCGTCGTGGGTCCCGGACTCGATGATCCGGCCGGCGTCGAGCACCCAGATCCGGTGCGCGTGGCGCACGGTGGAGAGCCGGTGGGCGACGACCAGCGCCGTACAGTCCGCGGTCGCCTCCCGCAGCGAGCGCTGGATCGCGGCCTCGGTCTCGTTGTCGACCGCGCTCGTCGCCTCGTCGAGCACGAGCACCGCGGGCCGCCGCAGCAGCGCCCGGGCCAGCGCGAGCCGTTGCCGTTGGCCGCCGGAGAGCGTCACGCCGCGCTCCCCCACCCAGCTGTCGAAGCCGTGGGGCAGGTCCGCGATGAAGTCCCACGCGGCGGCGGCCCTCGCGGCGGACTCGATCTCCTCGCGGGTCGCGTCGGGGCGGCCGTAGGCGATGTTCTCGGCGATCGTGCCCGCGAACATGAAGACGTCCTGCGCGACGTACGCCATCGACCCACGCAGCGAGTCCCAGTCGAGGTCGCGGATGTCGCGCCCGTCGAGCGTGATCGTCCCGGCGCGCGGGTCGTCGAAGCGCAGCACGAGCCGCAGCAGGCTGGACTTGCCCGCCCCCGTGGTGCCGACGATGGCGTGCGTCTCGCCGGCGGGGATCACCATGTCGAGGTCGTGGAGGACGTCGGGCCCGTCGGCGTACCCCGCGCGGACCCCCTGCACCTCGATCCGGCCGGCGACGGGGCGCGCGAGCGACCGGGTGCCGGCGGGCACGGTGACCGGCACCGCCAGCAGGTCGAGCAGCCGGGCGGTCGAGGCGCGGCCGCGCTGGTAGAGGTCGAGCACCTCGGCGACGTCGGTGAGCGGCCAGAGCAGCCGCTGGGTCATGAAGACCAGCACCGAGTAGAGCCCCAGCTCGAGGTCGCCGTCCAGGGTGGCCCAGCCGCCGAGCAGCAGCGTGCAGGTGAAGCCGGCCAGGATCGCCATCCGCACCAGGGGCACGAACGCCGCCGAGGTGCGGATCGCGTCGGTGTTCGCAGTGCGGTACGCCGCCGAGACCGCCGAGATCCGGTCCCGCTCGCGGTCCTCGGCGGTGAACGCCTTGATGGTCGCGATGCCGGCCAGGTTGGCCGACAGCGCGCCGGAGAGATCGGCGACGGCCGCACGGACCCGGTCGTAGAGCGGCTCGAGCCGCCGCTGGAACATCAGCGAGCCGATCACGATGATCGGGATCGGCAGGAACGCGAAGACCAGCAGCTGCCACGACGCCGCCGCGAAGACGGCCCCCACCAGGATCACGTTGAGCGCGGTCTGCAGGATGCTCGGCGCCCCGATGTCGAGGAACCGCTCGAGCTGGTTGACGTCGTCGTTGAGCGTCGCCAGCGTCGACCCCGAGGCGCGGGACTCGTGCCACCCGAGGTCGAGGTGCTGCACGTGGTCGTAGGCCTCCACCCGCAGGTCGTGCTCGACGCCCTGGGCGAGGCCGCGCCACAGGACATCGGCGGCGTACTCGCTGGCGGACTCGACGATCCACACGATCACGTTGATCACGGCCAGCCAGGCGAGCTGGGAGTAGCGCGACTCCACGCCGAGCACGGCGGCGACGAAGGAGTCGTCGCCCCGGACGACGACGTCGACCGCGGCCCCGATCAGCAGCTCGGGCATCACGTCGGCGATCTTGTTGATCGTCGACATGAGTACGGCGGCCGCGAACCGGCCCCGGTAGGAGCGGTAGCGGCGCCAGAGCGCGGTCAACGGCCGGTCAGAGGAATCACGCACGAGAGCGGAGCCTACGCCGCGCGGACCCCGATCGGCAGTGGCGTGGACCACTCCGGGCGGGAGAGATCTGTGGGGCTACTTCGGCCCGTTCAGCCGCCGCTCGATCCGCTCCTCCGGCTGGCCGAGGACCTTGGCCAGGATCTGGACGCGGAACTTCCAGGCGACGACGGCCGCCACGACGAAGAGGAGGAACCAGAGCACGCGTCAATCCTAGGCCGCGCCCCCAAACCCCGAGTCGGCTCTAAGGTGCACGCAAATCCCGCCGAGTCGGCTCTAAAGTGCACGCGAAACACGCCGAGTCGGCGCATCTGTGCACGACGGAGCCCGCCTCAGGCGTCGAGTTCGCGACGGAGGAAGTCGATCGTGCGGTCCATCGACTCCGACCACTGATCGTAGAAGGCGTGATCCTCGCCGTCGTACCAACGCAGGCGACTCCGCACGCCTGCCGCCCGCATGGCCCGCTGCGTCTCGCGCGCCCAGCGTGGCGGGCAGGTCCCGTCGACGGTCCCATGATGCACGAGCACCGGCTCGGTGATCCGATCGAAGAACGTCCGCGGCGACAGGTCCTGGTAGAAGTCGGGGTTCTGCCGCGGCGTCCCGAAGAGTGCATAGATCTCGCGCAGGCGGGCGGGATCGCTGCGCCCGGCGAAGTGTTCGATGTTCTCGACGGCGTCGGAGCTGATCGAGGAGTAGAGGACCGCCGCGCGCACCAGGCCGGGCTGTGTGACCAGCGCATTCATGGTGATGCCGCCGCCCATCGACCGTCCGAGCATGGCCAACCGGTCGTCGTCGACGTACCGCAGCCGCCGCAGCGCCTCGACCGCATTGACGGCATCGGCGGTGTACGCCAGGCGCGACTCCCGCTCCAGCGGCCCGATCGGGTCGGAGCCGGCGTGGCCGCCGTAGTCGGTGTGCAGGACCACGAAGCCCGCGCGCGCCAGCGCATCCTGCTCCCGCGCCAGGCCCTGCCCCGTGCGGTAGACGGCCGGGTCGATGTAGCCGTGATTGAGCACGATCGCCGGGAACGGCCCCGGTCCGTGCGGTCGCAGCAGGATCCCGGAGGTACGACGATCGCCACTGCGATAGACGATCTCGTATCTGGTGTAGGCATCCGTCGTAACCTCGGTCCGGACGATCCGCGGGCGGCCGCCGTCGGGCTCCTGACGCATCATCGCGGGCAACGACAACCGGTCCCGGACCGGCGGGAGGGCCTCGTCGGCGGGCTCCTCCGTGGGCTGGCCGTCGGTGGGGTCGTTGCCGTCCTCGCTCGGCGAGATCGCGGCGGTGGGCGCCCCGGATTCGGTACGACGCTCCGCCCGCTCCTCGGGGTCGGCACCCTCGGCGCAGCCAGCCAGCAGCAACCCGGCCGCGAGACCCAGGACCGCCTTGGTGACCCCGCGACCCCTACGCACACGGCCAGTGTGCCCGACGCCCGCGCATCGGCGGCTGCACGTTAGCGCCGACTCGGCGTGTTTCGCGTGCACCTTAGAGCCGACTCGGCGTGATTTGGGTGCACCTTAGCGCCGACTCGGCGAAATGAGCAGGAGCCCCGGCCACGAGGACCGGGGCTCCTGACAAGTGCCTGAGCGTCGTACGACGCCCACGCGGAGCGTGAAGCAGGACTCAGAAGTCCATGCCGCCCATGCCACCGTCGGCGCCGGGCATCGGCGCAGCCTTCTCGGGCTTGTCGGCGATGACGGCCTCGGTGGTGAGGAACAGCGCGGCGATCGACGCGGCGTTCTGCAGCGCCGAGCGGGTCACCTTGGCGGGGTCGATGATGCCGGCGGCGATCATGTCGACGTACTCGCCGGTGGCGGCGTTGAGGCCGTAGCCGGCCTCGAGCCCGCGCACCTTCTCCGCGATGACGCCGCCCTCGAGACCGGCGTTGTGCGCGATCTGCTTGAGCGGGGCCTCGATGGCCCGGCGGACGGACTCGGCACCGGTGGCCTCGTCGCCCTCCAGGTCGAGCTTCTCGAACGCGGCAGCGGCGGCCTGCACGAGCGCGACGCCACCGCCGGCGACGATGCCCTCCTCGACCGCGGCCTTGGCGTTGCGGACGGCGTCCTCGATGCGGTGCTTGCGCTCCTTGAGCTCCACCTCGGTGGCGGCGCCGACCTTGATCACCGCGACACCGCCGGCCAGCTTGGCCAGGCGCTCCTGCAGCTTCTCGCGGTCGTAGTCGGAGTCGGAGTTCTCGATCTCGGCGCGGATCTGGTTGACGCGGCCGGCGATCTGGCCCTCGTCACCGGAGCCCTCGACGATCGTGGTCTCGTCCTTGGTGATGACCACCTTGCGCGCCTGGCCGAGCAGCTCGATGCCGGTGTTCTCCAGCTTGAGCCCGACCTCCTCGGAGATCACCGCGCCGCCGGTCAGGATCGCGATGTCCTGCAGCATGGCCTTGCGGCGGTCGCCGAAGCCGGGAGCCTTGACGGCCACGGACTTGAAGGTGCCGCGGATCTTGTTGACGACCAGCGTGGACAGGGCCTCGCCGTCGACGTCCTCGGCGATGATGACCAGCGGCTTGCCGGTCTGCATGACCTTCTCCAGCAGCGGCAGCAGGTCCTTGACGGTGGAGATCTTGGAGTTGGCGATGAGGATGTAGGGGTCCTCGATCACGGCCTCCATGCGCTCGGGGTCGGTGACGAAGTAGGCGGAGATGTAGCCCTTGTCGAACCGCATGCCCTCGGTCAGCTCGAGGTCCAGGCCGAAGGTGTTGGACTCCTCGACCGTGATCACGCCCTCCTTGCCGACCTTGTCCATCGCCTCGGCGATGATCTCGCCGACGGTGGAGTCGGCCGCGGAGATCGACGCGGTGGACGCGATCTGCTCCTTGGTCTCGACGTCCTTGGCGATCGCGAGCAGCTGCTCGGACACGGCCTCGACGGCCTGCTCGATGCCGCGCTTGAGACCCATCGGGTTGGCACCCGCGGCGACGTTGCGCAGGCCCTCGCGGACGAGCGCCTGAGCCAGCACGGTCGCGGTCGTCGTACCGTCACCGGCGACGTCGTCGGTCTTCTTCGCGACCTCCTTGACGAGCTCGGCCCCGATCTTCTCGTAGGGGTCCTCCAGCTCGATCTCCTTGGCGATGGACACGCCATCGTTGGTGATGGTGGGGGCGCCCCACTTCTTCTCGAGGACGACGTTGCGGCCCTTGGGACCCAGCGTCACCCGGACCGCGTCGGCGAGGGTGTTGAGACCCCGCTCCAGACCGCGGCGGGCCTCCTCGTTGAAAGCAATCAGCTTCGACATGCTCGGATGATTCCTCACGGAGTTCTTGGTGGTGCGGCAGTGCCCGGTGGGTTGCCCGCGACGGACGATCCCGGCTGCCCGGCGGACCCTTCCCGCCGGCGCCCGCAGACCTCAACGTCACCGGTGCCGCATTGTCACTCTCCATGCGAGAGTGCCAACCTCATGTTTAGCACTCTCGACCCGAGAGTGCAAACGTCAGGAGGCGGTACGACGCGGCGCAGCGCCGCGGGCAGCCACCCGATCGGCCACCAGCTCCGCGAAGACGGCGGCGTTGCCCGGGCAGAGGCCCAGATACAGCCCCGGCTCGGTCGCCTCGAGTTCGCTGACCAGCCAGCGCCCCCGGTAGTGCAGGAAGTCCACCCGCGCGTAGTCGAGCGGCCGGCCGAGCAGCCTGCCGGCCGCGGCGAAGGCGCCCTCGGCCAGCCGCGCGAGCTCCGGATCCAGCTCCGCGGCACGGTAGGAGCCGCCGTACTGCTCGTGGACCCGGATGTCGCCGCCATCGCCCGTCGCCTTGAGCACCTCCGCGTACGCCCGGCCGTCGATCACGAAGACCGACCTCTCCCCGAGCGTGCGCACCGACTCGACGAGCGGCTGGACCACCCACGGCCCCGGCGCCTCCGGGAGCCAGCCCGGCGTCCGCCCGGCCACCTGGACGCCGCGGCCCTCGGCGCCGACGGCGGGCTTGACGACCGCCTCGCCGAACGCCCCAATCGCCGCCGCCAGGTCCTCGGCGCGGCGCACCGCGATGGTCGGCACGGTCGGCACGCCGAGCGCGGCGAGCGCGACCAGGTAGCCCTTGTCGGTGTTCCACACGAACGCCTCGTGCCCGTTGAGCAGCCCGGGTCCGAGGCCGCCCGACCATGCCAGGAACTCCTCCAGCCGCGCCGCGTAGTCCCAGGTCGCGCGCACCGCGATCACGTCCGCGGCGCCCCAGTCGACCGCGGGGTCGTCCCAGGCGACCCAGGCCGAGGTGACGCCCCGCCGCGCGAGCTCGGCGTCCAGAAGGTGCGCACCGTACTCGCCCGCGGGGTAGCCGGCACACGTGACCAGGAGCGCATCCACGGGCGCCACCGTAGCCGTGCGCACCGACCGACCGGCCTGCGCGTGCACGGATGCGCCGACTCGGCGTGATTCCCGTGCACGTTTGCGCCGACTCGGCGTGATTTCCGTGCACCTTTGCGCCGACTCGGCGTGATTTTGGTGCACAGACGAGCCGACTCGCGAGGTTGAGTACGGCGTGCGCGCGACTGAGTACCCGTGCTCGCGCGGCGAAGGTCGCGGCGCGCAAATATGGACATATGAACGCCGCATCGAACACCGAGCCGACCGCACCGGTCCGCCACGTGACGGCCCAGCGCTACGACTGGCTCCACGGGGAGTCCGATCGCTGGGCGCGCGACGGCCTGGTCAGTGCCGACCAGGCGGCCGCGATCCTCGCCGGCTACCAGCCCCGGGCGGGGAAGCACCTGCTCGCGGGGCTGCTGCTGACCGTCGGCGCCGTCTTCGTCGGCGTCGGCGTGATCTGGCTGGTCGCCGCCAACATCGAGGAGCTCTCGCCGGCACTCCGCTTCGGGGTCGTCGCCGCCTTCTGGCTCGCGCTGACCGGGCTGGCCGAGTGGCTCAACCTGCGCCGCGAGCGCGGCGCGGCCGTCGGAGCCGCCGTCGTGGGCGCGGTACGGATCATCGCGGTCCTCGGCCTGGGCGCCACGATCTTCCAGGCCGCCCAGAGCCTCCAGGTCCCCGCCTACGAGCCGCGGCTGCTCGGCTTCTGGGCGCTCGGGGCGCTGGGCTACGCCTACGCCGTCCGCGCGCTCGGCCCGGCCGTGGTCGGCGTGATCCTGGGCGCGGGCTGGTTCTGGTGGGCGGCGCTCGTCATCGAGTTCTCCGGCCTCCAGGCCGCCGTCGCCGGGCTCACCGCGAGCGTGCTGGCCGTCTCGATGGCCGGGGTGCACCGGCGCTGGTGGCCCGAGTTCGCCGCCGTGTGGCGCGAGGTCGGCGCCGCGATCGCGCTGCTGTCCCTCTTCGTCGCCGCGCTGCCCTTCATCGACGCCGGCGACCTGCGGCTCACCCCGGTGATGCTCGCGGTGATGGCCGCGGCCGCGGTCGCGCTGCTCGCCGCGCTGGTGCTCGGCCGCGGCGCCGCCTGGTGGGAGTGCCTCGGGGTGCTAGCCGCGGGCTCGGTCGGACTCTTCCTGGTGCTGTGGGAGACCAGCACCGACGTCTCCGACGTGGGCGCCGCCGAGTGGCTGCACGCCCTGGTCGCCGTGGCGGCGTACGTCGTCCTCGCCCTCGGCGTCGCCACCGCCGGCATCGTCCACGACTCGTGGCGCCTCACCGCGCTGTCGATCGCCGCGCTGGTCGTCTTCACGACGTTCCAGGCGTTCGCGGTCTTCGCGCCGATCATCAGCGGGGCCTGGCTCTTCCTGCTGCTGGGTCTGGTCCTCGTGGTGACCGGGGTCGGCTTCGACCGGGCCCGCCGCCGCCTCGCCTCGCAACTGGAAGGAACCCCGTCATGAGCACGACCACCACCCCGCGCCGCCTGCCGCTGCGCGTCGGCCTGGCCCTCCTGCTCGGCGTCGCGTGCGTCGCGCTCGCGGTCGCCCCACAGCTCTCGGCGCGCGTCACCGGGGAGACCTACGTGCTCCGGGTGGCGCCGCTCGACCCGATCGACCCCTTCCGCGGCGCCTACGTGACGCTCGACTACCCGGACCTGCCGGGCGGCGCCAACCCGGACGGGACCACCGAGGAGCTCCCGGATGCGCGGCGGGTCTACGTGCCCCTGGTCGCCGAGGACGCCGTCCACGTCGGGGGTACGCCGACCACCGAGCCGCCCGCCGAGGGCCCCTACCTGAGGTGCGCGAGCGACGGCTGGTCCCTCGACTGCGGCATCGACAGCTGGTTCCTGCCCCAGGATCGCGCGCAGGAGGTCGAGCAGGCGGTCGCCGACGGCGACATGGTCGCTCGCGTCAAGGTCGACGGCAGCGGCAACGCGGCGCTGCTGGGGCTCGAGCAGGCCCCGTAGTAGCCCCCAGTGCCCGGCCCCATCCGGGCGATCCCCGGGTGTCCCGCTCGTTCGGGCGCCCGGGGATCTGCATGTCGGCGATCCCCCGGGTAGCCTGCGCCTCCACACCCCATCACGTCCGGCCAGGAGACAAGCCCATGACAGCCAAGGTGATCGACGGCAAGGCGATCGCGCGCTCGATCCGCGAGCAGCAGGCGGAGCGGATCGCGCGCCTGCGCCTCAGGACCGGCGTCACGCCGGGCCTCGCGGTCATCCTGGTCGGGGACGACCCGGCGAGCAAGATGTACGTCGGCAACAAGACCCGCGCCTGCGCGCAGGTCGGCGTGAACTCGTTCCGCTTCGACTTCCCCTCCTCGATCTCGACCGCCGAGCTGGTCGAGGCCATCGAGTCGATGAACGCCCGCGAGGACATCCACGGGATCCTGGTCCAGCTGCCGCTGCCCGAGCACATCGAGATGCGCCGGGTGCTGGAGGCGATCGACGCCACCAAGGACGTCGACGGCTTCCATCTCTACAACGTGGGTGGGCTGGTCGTCGGGCAGTCGGTCTTCGCCCCGTGCACGCCGTACGGCGTCCGCGAGATCCTCGCCTACGAGGGGATCGAGGTGGAGGGCAAGAACGTCGTGGTCGTCGGCGCCAGCAACATCGTCGGCAAGCCGATGGGGCTGATGCTCATGCACGACGAGGCCACGGTCTCGATCTGCCACGCCAAGACCCGCGACCTGGC
>JBDHZS010000148.1:0-9432 GCA_039812025.1 Nocardioides sp.
GGGTCACGATGGTGGCGGCGTACGCCGAGAACAGGGTGATCGGCGCGGACGGCGGCATGCCGTGGCACATCGGCGAGGACTTCGCCCACTTCAAGGCCACGACGATGGGCGGCGTCATGATCATGGGGCGCGCCACCTGGGACTCGATCGGGCGGCCGCTGCCGGGCCGGACCACCGTCGTACTCACCAGGGATCCGGCGTGGACGCCCGGCGCCGACGGGGTCCACGTCGCGCACTCCCTCGAGGCGGCGCTCGCGCTCGCCGACACGCTCCCGGGGGAGACCTACGTCGTCGGCGGCGCCCAGATCTACGAGCTCGCGATGCCCTACGCGACCCACCAGGCGCTCACCGAGATCCACCTCGAGGCGACCGGCGACGCCTACTACCCACAGTTTGGGACCGACGACTGGGCGGAGGTACGACGCGAAGCGCGACCCGACCTCGGGCTGGACTGGGTCTGGTGGGAGCGCACCACCCCGCCCGCCGCGCGCCCTGACGGCAGTGTCGGCGGCCAGCGATAACCTTCTGGGCATGACCGCTCCGCAGGCCCCCTACGGCCGGATGCTCACCGCGATGGTGACCCCGTTCGCCGACGACGGCTCGCTGGACCTCGACGGCGTCGCCCGCACCGCTGCCCACCTGGTCGCGCACGGCAACGACGGCCTCGTCGTCAACGGCACCACCGGCGAGTCCCCGACGGTGACGCGCGACGAGTTCGCGCAGGTCATCAAGGCCACCCGGGACGCGATCGGCGACGCCCACCTGATCGCCGGGGTCGGCAGCAACGACACCCGCCACAGCATCGAGCTCGCGCGGACCGCCGCGGGCTGCGAGGGTGTCGACGGCATCCTGCTCGTCACGCCGTACTACAACAAACCCGGCCAGGCAGGCATCCTCCACCACTTCCGCACCGTCGCCGCGGCGACCGACCTCCCGGTGATGCTGTACGACGTCCCAGGCCGCACCGGCACCACGATCGCGCTCGACACCTACGCCCGGCTCGCCGAGCTCGACCAGGTCACCTCGGTCAAGGACGCCACGGCCGACTTCCCGCGCGCCGCCCGGATCGCCGGCCTCGGCTACGCGGTCTACTCCGGCGACGACTCCGCCACCCTCGGCTTCCTCGCCCACGGCGGGTGCGGCCTGGTCTCGGTGGTCGGCCACGTCGCGGGCGACCGACTCGCGGCCATGATCGAGGAGTTCCTGGCGGGCCGGCTCGACGCCGCGCTGACGTCGTACCAGGCGCTGCTCCCGGTGATGGAGGCCGTCATGGAGGTGCCCAACTACGGCGCCACCACCGCCAAGGCCGGCCTGCAGCTGCAGGGCGTGCTCGGCAACCGGGCTGTACGCTCGCCGCTGGTCGCCCTGGACGACGCGGAGTGCGCCGCCCTCGGCGCCGCGCTGCTGGCCGCCGACCTGATCTAGACAAGGACCCGACGTGAGACACGCTCATCCGGAACTCGCCGCGCCCCCGCCGCTGCCGACCGGCGGCCTGCGGGTCACCCCGCTCGGCGGGCTGGGGGAGATCGGGCGCAACATGACGGTCTTCGAGTACGACGGCCGGTTGCTGATCGTCGACTGCGGCGTGCTCTTCCCCGAGGACCACCACCCCGGCGTCGACCTGATCCTCCCCGACTTCGGCTCCATCCGGGACCGGCTCGACGACGTCGAGGCACTCGTGCTCACCCACGGCCACGAGGACCACATCGGCGCCACGCCGTACTTGCTCCGCGAGCGCGGTGACATCCCGCTCGTCGGCTCCCGGCTGACCCTGGCGCTGCTGGACTCCAAGCTGCGCGAGCACCGGCTCCGCAACCCGGTCCACCACACGGTCGCGGCCGGGGACCGGATCTCCTTCGGGCCCTTCGACCTGGAGTTCGTGGCGGTCAACCACTCGATCCCGGACGCGCTCGCGGTCGCGATCCGCACCGGCGCGGGGATGGTGCTGCACACGGGCGACTTCAAGATGGACCAGCTGCCGCTGGACGGCCGGATCACCGACCTACGCGCCTTCGCCCGGCTGGGGGAGGAGGGGGTCGACCTCTTCCTCACCGACTCCACCAACGCCGAGGTCCCCGGCTTCACCACCCACGAGAAGGACATCAGCCCGGTGCTCGACCGGGTCTTCCACGCGAGCCGGCAGCGGATCATCGTCGCCTGTTTCGCCAGCCACGTGCACCGGGTGCAGCAGGCGCTCGACGCGGCGGCGGCGCACGGGCGGAAGGTCGCGTACGTCGGCCGGTCCATGGTCCGCAACATGGCGATCGCCGCCGACCTGGGCTACCTCAAGGTGCCGCCCGGGATCATGGTCGACGCCAAGGAGCTCGCCGACCTGCCGCCCGAGCGACAGGTGCTGATCTCGACCGGGTCGCAGGGCGAGCCGCTCTCGGCGCTGAGCCGGATCGCGCAGCGCAACCACGACTTCGTCCACATCACCGAGGGCGACACCGTCGTCCTCGCCAGCTCGCTGATCCCCGGCAACGAGAACGCGGTCTACCGCGTCATCAACGGCCTCTCGCGGTGGGGTGCGCGGGTGGTCCACAAGGGCAACGCGCTGGTGCACGTCAGCGGCCACGCCAGCGCTGGCGAGCTGCTCTACTGCTACAACGTCGTCAAGCCGCGCAACGTCCTCCCCGTGCACGGCGAGATCCGGCACATGAAGGCCAACGCCGACCTCGCCCGCGCCACCGGCGTGCCCGAGGGCCGGGTCGTGATCGCCGAGGACGGGATGGTGATCGACCTGATCGACGGCGTCGCGCGGGTGGTCGGCGCCGTGCCGTGCGGCTACGTCTTCGTCGACGGCTCCTCGGTCGGCGACATCACCGAGTCCGACCTCAAGGACCGGCGGATCCTCGGCGAGGAGGGCTTCATCTCGGTGATCGTCGTCGTGGACACCGTCTCCGGGAAGGTCGCCACCGACCCCGAGATCCACGCCCGCGGGTTCGCCGAGGACGGGTCGACCTTCGCCGAGATCAAGCAGCCGATCGTCGACGCCCTGCAGGCCGCGATCGCCGACGGCGTCGACGACACCTACCAGCTGCAGCAGACGATCCGTCGTACCGTCGGACGCTGGGTCAACCGCACCCACCGCCGGCGCCCCATGATCATCCCCGTCGTCATCGAGGCCTGAGTCCGGTCAGGGTCCGAGGGCCGGTCGCCGGACGGGCACGATCGTGACGAGGGCGTGGAGACCGTCGAAGTCGTGCGGGTTCGTCGTGTAGAGCGGGAGTCCGTGCGCGGCGGCGATCGCCGCGATCTGGAGGTCGGCGACTCGCCGTCGGGGGGTGCGGCCATGTGCGATCACCGCGCCGACCAGCTGTCCGTAGAGCCTGGCCGCCTGCGTGTCGAAGGGCAGCGGGTCGAACTCGCTCTCGGCGCGCTGCAGGATCGCCACACGTCTGGCTCGCTCGGTCCGAGCCTCCGCGTCGTCACCGAGGACCGAGTGCGGGCCCGCCGAGAGCTCGGCCAAGGTGACCGCGCTGATCGCCAGCTGCGGTGGGAGATCCTCGCCGGAGATCCAGTCGCGGAGGACGACGATGTTGGTGTCGACCAGACCCAGCGGGTGATCAGCGGGCATAGGGATCGGCGATCTCGTCGTCGATGAAGGCGTCGAGGTCTGCGCGGAACCGCTCCGGATCCACCGGAGTCGTCGTGCCCGGGCCGGCGAGGAACTCCTCACGCGGCAGGAAGGTGCGTCGGCGGCGCAGCGGGATCAGATGGCCGATGGCGTGGCCGTCGCGCGTCACGGTGAACGCCTGACCGAGCTCGACGGAATCCATGATCCCCTTCGAGCGCAGGCGGAGGTCGCGTTGGCTGACCTGCGGTTCAGGCTGCATGTAGCACAGCGTAGCACCGCGTGCTACGTGAGTGCGCGGCTGCTGCGTCGTCAAGGTATCTAGGTGGAGTGGCACTTCACAGGGCGTGTACGCCGCGAGGAGTGTCGGCCCGGCTGCATAACTTGATGAAGCGGAGGCGCCTGGGGCACAGAGCCGGCCGGGTGACGCGCCCCGGGGCACTTGGCCAGCCGGGTGAAGACGTGCCCGAGACACGCGCTGTGAAGCGTGTGACGGGTGAGGCGATCACCTAGGGTCGGAGCATGGCGACCCGTACGTCTTCCCCGCCGGGTTCGCGGAGCAAGAGCACGTCCAGCAAGGGCCGTTCGAGCACCCGATCCCGGAGTACCAGCCGCAGCCGGAGCAAGCCTTCGGCCAGTTCGTCGCGCTCCAAGGGCCGCGGGCTCACCTCTCGGACCCCACCGCGGGCGGTCCGCAACGGCCCCGGCCCGATCCTGCGGTTCTTCACCGCGCTCGGCCGCGCGCTCGCGGCGACCTGGCTCGGCATCGCGCACGCGATCGGCGGCACGCTGCGCCGCATCGGGGGTGCGGCCCGCGACCTCGAGCCGGAGCAGCGCCGCGACGGCATCGGCCTGCTGCTCTTCGCGCTTGCCGTGGTCGCGGCCGCCGCCGTGTGGTGGCAGGTCCCGGGCGGGCTGATGGACTTCGCGCGCACGGTCGTCAACGGCTCGGTGGGCAAGGTCGGCTGGCTGGTGCCGCTGATGCTGGTCCTGATCGGCTGGCGCAACATGCGCGACCCGCAGCGCAACGGCCCGGTCGGCCGCCAGGTGATCGGCTGGACCTCGCTGGCCTTCGGCGTCCTGGGCATCGTCCACATCGCCAACGGCAGCCCCGAGCCGGTCGTCGACGACCCCTCGCCGCTGCGCGAGGGCGGGGGAGCGGTCGGGTACGTCGTCTCCAGCCTGCTGCTCGACGTGATGCAGACCCCGTTCGTCGTCGTACCGGTGCTGCTGCTCCTCGCCGTCTTCGGCGTGCTGGTGATCACCGCGACGCCCGTCTACCAGATCCCGAACCGGCTGCGCGACGTCCGCGACCGGCTGCTCGGGCAGCGCGACCCCGACGCCGAGCCGCGGGCGCCCCGAGGGCGGAGCCGGCGAGACCGGCGGCGCGAGGACCGCGACGCTCCGATCGGCGACCCTGCCTACGACAGCCCGGTGCTCGAGGACCGCGAGTCGGTGCGGCGTACCGGAGGGGAGGCGCCGCCGGTCGAGGACGAGGAGCCCACCGCGGCCCATCGGGTGATCACGGAAGCAGAGGCGGCGCCAGTTCCAGTTCCGCCCGCGGACCTGCAGCCGCCCGAGCACGCCCCGATGCCCGAGCGCGTCGAGCAGCTGATGCTCTCCGGCGACATCGCCTACATGCTGCCCGGCAACGAGGTGCTCAAGCCCGGGTCGCCGCACAAGGCGCGCACCCGCGCCAGCGACGAGGTCGTCGAGCGGCTCACCCAGGTGCTGGACGAGTTCAACATCGACGCCGCCGTCACCGGCTACACCCGCGGCCCGACGGTCACGCGGTACGTCGTCGAGCTCGGCCCCGCCGTCAAGGTCGAGAAGATCACCGGCATCCAGAAGAACATCGCCTACGCCGTCGCCTCGGCCGACGTCCGGATCCTCAGCCCGATCCCCGGCAAGTCCGCGGTCGGCGTCGAGATCCCCAACCGCGACAAGGAGATCGTCTCCCTCGGCGACGTGCTCCGCTCCTCGACCGCGCGGGGCGACCACCACCCGATGGTGGCCGGGCTCGGCAAGGACGTCGAGGGCGGCTTCGTGGTCGCCAACCTGGCGAAGATGCCGCACCTCCTGGTCGCCGGCGCCACCGGCTCGGGCAAGTCGTCCTTCATCAACTCGATGATCACCTCGATCCTGATGCGCTCCACCCCCGAAGAGGTGCGGATGGTGATGGTCGACCCCAAGCGGGTCGAGCTCAACGCCTACGAGGGCATCCCGCACCTGATCACGCCGATCATCACCAACCCCAAGAAGGCCGCCGAGGCGCTCGCGTGGGTCGTCCGGGAGATGGATCTGCGCTACGAGGACCTCGCGACCTTCGGCTTCCGCCACATCGACGACTTCAACAAGGCGGTCCGCGCGGGCAAGGTGGAGCTGCCGCCGGGCAGCGAGCGCGAGCTCACGCCGTACCCGTATCTCCTGGTCGTCGTCGACGAGCTCGCCGACCTGATGATGGTGGCGCCGCGCGACGTCGAGGACGCGGTCGTGCGGATCACCCAGCTCGCCCGCGCCGCCGGCATCCACCTGGTGCTGGCCACGCAGCGGCCGTCGGTCGACGTCGTGACCGGGCTGATCAAGGCCAACGTGCCGTCACGGCTCGCGTTCGCGACGTCGTCGCTGGCCGACAGCCGGGTGATCATCGACCAGCCCGGCGCCGAGAAGCTGGTCGGCCAGGGCGACGGGCTGTTCCTGCCGATGGGCGCCTCCAAGCCGCTGCGCGTGCAGGGCTCGTGGGTGACCGAGGCCGAGATCCACCAGGTCGTCGCCCACTGCAAGGCCCAGCTCGAGCCGACCTACCGCGAGGACGTGACCGCGCCGGCCGCCTCGAAGCGGGAGCTCGACGACGACATCGGCGACGACCTCGACCTCGTCGTGCAGGCGATCGAGCTGGTCGTCTCCACGCAGTTCGGCTCGACGTCGATGTTGCAGCGCAAGCTGCGTGTCGGCTTCGCCAAGGCGGGCCGCTTGATGGACATTCTGGAGAGTCGCGGGGTCGTCGGCCCGAGCGAGGGCTCCAAGGCTCGGGACGTGCTGGTGAAGCCCGACGAGATCGACGCCGTGATCGCCACGATCCAGGGAGAGATGTGATGAGTGCACAGCTGGAGGAGTACGACGCCACGCAGGACCACGGCCCCGAGCCGTTGGAGCTTGCGCCGGACCTCGTGGAGGTACGACGCAACGCGGGCCTGCTCGGCGTCGTCGGCGCGGTCGCGGCCGCGGTGGCGATCGCCTGGGCGGCTCGCGCGGCCGGCACCCAGGCGCCGCTGGACTGGGCGATGGCCGGGCTGGTCGGGGTCATCGCCATCGGGAACCTGTGGGCGCTCGTCGACGCACGCACCCCGCTCCTGGTGGCCGACAGCCAGGGCGTCCGGCTGCGGCGCGGCCGGACCTGGCAGGGGCTGCCCTGGTCCTCGCTCGCCGGCGTCGAGGTGACCCGGCGCCGCAACAAGCTGGTCGACGGCGAGCTGCGGGTGATCCCCCACAACCCCGACCGCGTGCTCGAGGAGCTGGGCCGGCCTGGGCTGCTGCGTCGCCGGGTCTCCGGCGACCCCTTCGCCGTGCCGGTGGGACTGGCGACCCGGGTCGTCGGCGCACCCCAGGGGCTGCCCGAGGCGCTCGCCGTCCTCAGCGGCGGCGCCACCCAGATCGTGGACCTGGTGCCCGCTCCTGCCGAGGACGTTGCCGAGCCCGAGGCTGACCTCGACGCTGCGTCCGTCGCCGACGCCGCTCCCATCGAAGATGCCCCCGCGGTCGCTGAGGCGTCCGTGCTCGATGAGGGCCCGACGCTTGTTGAGGCCCCCTCGCTGCCCGCCGAGTCGGATGTGGACACGGTGCTCGACGAGGGCGCCGAGGCGGAGCTCGAGGAGGAGGCCGCCGAGCCGCGCCGACGCTGGTTCGGGCTGCGCGACCCTCGCCCGAAGCTGGCCACGGGTATCGGCGTGCTCGCCTCCCGGCGCCGCGACGACGAGACCGACGACGTCCTGGACGCCGAGGACGACCGGGAGCAGGTGGCCGAGACGGGCACCGACGTCGAGGACCGCCTGGAGTCTGCCGAGGAGGTCGACGAGGTCGATGAGCTGGGGCGGGCCGACGACGCCGTCGAGGACGCCGGCGTCCGCGTGGTGGCGCGGTCCGACGTCAGGTTGACCGCCGTACCGGCGGTGGACGAGGACCGCGACACCCCCGAAGACTCCGAGGACACGGTGATCGTGGACGAGGACGACGCCGACGCGGCGCCTGCCTCGGAGCGTCGTACCCGCAGGTGGGGCCGGGTCACGCCGATCGCCCGCCCGGGCAACCCGGTCGCGCCGCTGGAGATCACCGAGCCGCCCGCCGAGCCGGCCGCGGACCCGGTGATCGGGCCGGAGCTGCTGGCCGCGCGCACCAGGCTCGGCCTGACGGTCGACCAGCTCGCCGACCGCACCCGGATCCGCCCGCACGTCATCGAGTCGATCGAGGTCGACGACTTCACGCCGTGCGGCGGCGACTTCTACGCCCGCGGCCACCTGCGCACGCTGTGCCGGGTGCTGGGCGTGGACGTGACGCCGATGCTGACGTCGTACGACGAGCGGTACGCCCACGCCCCGATCAGCCCCCGGCGGGTCTTCGAGGCGGAGCTGGCGTCTGGCTCCGGCATGGTCCGCGGCCCGCGGGGCGGCCTGAACTGGTCGCTGCTCGTCGCCGTCGTGATGGCGCTGATCCTGGTCTGGTCGGTCGCCCGGCTGGTCATGGACGCCCCCGCGGAGACGCGGCAGGTGGCTGGACTGAGCGCGGGATCGGGTGGCCTGCAGGGCGGCACCGCGACCGCCGAGCAGGTGCCGGTGCTGATCCACGCCGCGGGCGGCGGCGCCAAGGTCGTGGTCCGCGACGGGGACGGCGAGATCGTCTTCACCGGCGACCTCGCCTACGGCGCGACCAGGACCCTCAAGGTGGCGCCCCCGGTGCGGATCGAGTCCAGCGACGGCGGCGTCGAGGTCGTGGTCGACGGCGCCGAGAAGGGTCGCCTCGGCGATCCGGGCGAGCCGGCGTCGGGCACCTTCATCGGCCGCTGAGGATGACGACCCTTCGGGGTCGGCACGGCATACTCGACAGCGCCATGACCACCACGCCCACGTCGCCACCGCCGCTCGCGGTCGCCCTGGTGACCCTGGGCTGCGCGCGCAACGAGGTCGACTCCGAGGAGTTGGCCGGGCGGCTGGAGGCCGACGGCTTCCGGCTGGTCGACGACGCCGCCGAGGCCGACACGGTCGTGGTGAACACCTGCGGCTTCGTCGAGGCCGCCAAGAAGGACAGCGTCGACACCCTGCTGGCCGCCGCCGACCTCAAGGAGGAGGGGCGGCCCCAGGCGGTGGTCGCGGTGGGCTGTCTCGCCGAGCGGTACGGCGCCGAGCTCGCCACCTCGCTGCCCGAGGCCGACGCGGTGCTCGGGTTCGACGACTACCCGGACATCGCCGCTCGGTTGCGGTCGATCGTCTCTGGCGAGCGGCATGCCGCCCACGTCCCCCAGGACCGGCGCAAGCTGCTGCCGATCAGCCCCGTCGCGCGGTCTGCCAACGGGGTGAGCCTGCCCGGACATGGGCAGAGTCATGACCCTCTTGGGGCCGACCTTGACCCCGTCCCCGGTGCGCCGGCGTCCGGCCCGCGCGCGTTGCGGCGCCGCCTGGACGGCGGGCCGACGGCGCCGCTGAAGCTGGCGAGCGGCTGCGACCGGCGCTGCAGCTTCTGCGCGATCCCGAGCTTCCGGGGCTCCTTCCTCTCGCGCAGCCCCGCCGATGTCCTCTCCGAGGCGCGGTGGCTGGCCGGTGAGGGGGTCAAGGAGTTGTTCCTGGTCAGCGAGAACTCCACGTCGT
>JBDHZS010000149.1:0-9186 GCA_039812025.1 Nocardioides sp.
TCGGCGACCGGATCCTGATCATGCGCGACGGCGAGATCGTCCAGGTCGGCGCGCCGGACGAGGTGGTCGGGGCGCCCGCGGACGACTACGTCCGGGACTTCACCTCCGACGTGCCGCGCTCGCACGTGCTCACCCTGCGATGGGTGATGCGCGACCCGCGACCCGACGACTCCGTCGACGGCCCGGTGATGACCTCCGACACGGTGGTCTGGAAGGCAGCGCGGGCCGCGCTCGCCTCCGAGCACCCGGTCCGCGTGATCGACGACGGCGAGCTGATAGGCATCGTCGAGAACGACGCGATCCTGCGGGTGGTCGTGGCGGAGGAATCCGCGGAGGAGTCATGAGCGCCACCCTCGCCCCCGAGCGGGCGCCGCGCGAGCAGCCGGCCGCGGCGCCGGGCCTCGCCGAGCGCATGCCCCGGTGGGCCTGGGCGCTGGTGGTCCTCGGCGTCTGGGTGCTGGTGTGGTTCTTCGCCAAGGGCATCGACACGCTCGAGATGCCGGTGCGGATGCACACGGCGGTGCAGCAGCAGCTCACCGACATGCGCGACGCCGTCCTGGCCAGCCGCAGCACCAACCCGATCGTCGGCTTCACCTACGACGTCGGCGCCTGGTTCACCGACCTCGTGACCCAGATCCAGCGGCTGATCTCCGTGCCCGACTTCCCCCGCCCGGCCCCGCAGATCGGCTGGCTCGGCGTCGCGGCCCTCGCGACCTGGGTCGGCTACGCGCTGGCCGGCTGGCGGATCGCGCTGCTGGTGGCGGCCTCGTTCGCCTCGTTCGGTCTCTTCGGCTACTGGTCGGACTCGATGGACCTGCTCATCGTGACCTTCGTCGCGGTCGCGGTCTCGGTGCTGGTGGGGATGCCGCTCGCGGTCTGGTTCGGTACGACGCGGCGCACCTGGGTGGTCTCCGGGATCAACACGCTGCTCGACATCTTCCAGACCATGCCCACCTTCGTCTACCTGCTGCCGATCGTGCTGTTCGTCGGCATCGGCGCGTCCGCCGCGGTGGTGTGCACGCTGATCTACGCGCTGCCGCCGATCATCCGGATCGCGGGCCACGGCATCCGCAACGTCTCGGAGACGACGATCGAGGCGACCGACTCCGCCGGGCAGACGCCCTGGCAGCGGTTGCGCAAGGTGCAACTGCCGATGGCCCGCAAGACGATCGTGGTCGGGCTCAACCAGACGATCATGGCGGCGCTGTCGATGGCGACGCTGGCGGCCTACGTCGACGGCCCGGGCCTCGGCCAGCCGGTCCTCAACGCGCTCTTCAAGAACGACGTGGGCGGCGCCTTCGTGCCCGGCATGCTGATCGTGGTGATGGCGGTGATGCTCGACCGCACCGTCACCGCGGCGAGCGAGGCGCCCGAGCGGGCGGCCCGTGGGAATATCAACATGCGCCGGCGCCGCGTCGTACTCGCCGTCACCGGCGCCGCCGCGCTGGTTGCGGTCTACCTGTCGCGGACCTATCTCAGCCTCGCGGTCTTCCCGCAGACCAGCTGGGGCCTGACACTCGCGGACTGGGTCGACGCCTTCACCGCGTGGTTCACCGACACCTTCCAGGCCCTGACCGAGTCCTTCAAGGACGCGATCAGCGTCGGCCTGCTCAACCCGTTGCAGTCCCTGCTCGCCGAGTCGCCGTGGTACGTCACCGGCGCGGCGATCCTGCTGATCGCGCTGATCCTGGGCGGCTACCGGGCCGCGCTCACCGCGGTGGTCTGCCTGGCCGGGCTGCGCTACTTCGGGCTGTGGCACGACGCGATGGTCACGCTCACGATGACCCTGGTCGGCACGCTGCTGGTGATGGTGCTGGCGGCGGTCTTCGGGGTCTGGATGGCGCGGCGCCCGGCCGTCGACCTGCTGCTCCGCCCGGTGCTCGACGCGGGCCAGACCATCCCGCCCTTCGTCTACCTGATCCCGATCCTGGCGCTCTTCGGCCCGAGCCGGTTCACCGCGATCGTCGCCGGCGTCGTCTACGCGGCGCCCGTCGCGATCAAGCTCGTCGCCGACGGCGTCAAGGGCGTCTCGCCGACCACCCTGGAGGCATCGCGCTCCACCGGCGCGACCACCTGGCAGGAGATCACCAAGGTGCAGTTGCCGATGGCGCGCGGCTCGCTGGTGCTCGCCGCCAACCAGGGGCTCCTCTACGTCCTCGCGATGGTCGTGATCGGGGGCATGGTCGGCGCCGGCGCGCTCGGGTACGACGTGGTGCTCGGCTTCTCCCGCTCCGAGGAGTGGGGCAAGGGCGCCGCCGCCGGGATCAGCATCGTCCTGCTCGGGATCATGGTCGACCGGATCTGCCGCGGCGCGGCGCGGACGCACGAACTCGGCAACAACAAGTGACAAGAACTCGGTAACAACAGATGACAAGAACAAGGGAGTGGAACCGTATGCGGAAGAAGCAGACGACCGTAGCCGCCCTGGCCACGGCGTGCGCGGCGCTCGTCCTGGCGGGATGCGGCGGCGGCACGGTCGAGGACGAGACCGCGGCCAACGAGTCGAAGGCCGCCGACGCCGGAGACTGTGGCGAGCTCAACATGGCCGTCAACCCGTGGGTCGGCTACGAGGCCAGCGCGTACGTCGTCGGCACCGTCGCGGAGTCGCTCGGCTGCACGGTCAACTACCGGGACCTCAAGGAGGACGTCTCCTGGCAGGGCTTCGGGACCGGCGAGGTCGACGTCGTGATCGAGGACTGGGGTCACCCGGACCTGGAGAAGAAGTTCTTCGCCGAGAAGGGCGACGGCTCGGCGACGGACTTCGGCCCGAACGGCAACGTCGGGATCATCGGCTGGTACGTCCCGGGCTGGCTGGCCGAGGAGCACCCCGACATCCTCGAGTGGGAGAACCTGAACGACTACGCCTCGGAGTTCGCGACCTCGGAGTCCGGCGGGATGGGCCAGTTCCTGGGCTCCGACCCGTCGTACGTCCAGTTCGACGAGGCGATCATCAGCAACCTTGACCTCGACTTCAAGGTGGTCTTCTCCGGCGGTGAGGCTGCCACGATCACCGCCTTCGAGCGGGCGCAGGAGAACCAGGAGTGGCTGATCGGCTACTTCTGGGAGCCGCAGTACATCCACGCCGAGGTGCCGATGGAGAAGGTCGCGCTGCCGCCGTACGAGGACGGCTGCCAGGACGACCCGGCCAAGGTCGACTGCGACTACCCGGAGACGCCGCTGAAGAAGATCGTCTCCACCTCGTGGGTCGACGAGGGCGGGGTCGGCGTCGAGCTGGTCCGCAACTTCGAGTGGACCAACGACGACCAGAACCAGGTCGCCGCCTACATCACCTCCGACGGCATGTCGGCCGCCGACGCCGCCGCGAAGTGGGTCGACGAGAACCCCGACAAGGTCGCCGCCTGGACGGAGTGAGCCCTCGAACCGGCTAGCGTCATACGAACTGTGGTGAATACGCCACAGTTCGTATGACGTCCCGCGCGGAACCCCTCGGACGTCATACGAACGGATGCTGATAGCCCTCAGAACGTATGACGTCCGGGGAGGGATCAGGCCGGGGCGGGGGTGCGGAGCCGGACGGAGAGGCAGGTGACGCAGCCCTCCATCTTCTCGAACTCGGAGATGTCGACGCTCACCACGCGCAGCCCCCGCGCGGCGAAGGCCGCCGCGGACTCGGGCGCCGAGGTGGCCATCAGCACGGTCTCGGGGTCGAGGACGACGACGTGCGAGCCGCCCTCCTCGGTCACGGGGAGGAACGACGGCCAGCCGTCGGGGTCGTCGACCAGCGGCGGGTAGCCGATCACGGTGCCGTCGGGCAGCGCGGTCACGGCCGACTTCAGGTGCAGCACCTTGGTGACCGGTACGGCGACCACCCGGGCACCCTCGGGCGTCAGCAAAGCGGTGAGCTGGTCGACGGCTGCCTGGTTGGTGCGGCCGGTCAGGCCGACCCAGACGGTGTCCTCGTGCTTGAGGATGTCGCCGCCGTCGAGGGTGCCGGGGGCGGTGATGTGGGCGATCCGGTAGCCCAGCTCGCGCAGCGCGGCCTCGGTGCCGGCGGTCTCCGGCTCCCGGGTGGGGGTGCCGGGGTGGGAGATGACCGCGAGGTCGCCGTACATCACGACCGTGTCCTCGACGAAGACCGAGTCCGGGCACTCCTGGGCGGGCGCGACCTCGATGGTCTCCCAGCCGTTGGCCCGCAGCGCGTCGACGTACCCCTCCCACTGCCGGAGCGCCAGCTCGACGTCGATCGGCTGGCGTTCGATGTGGGAGATCTCGCCTTCGGCGAGGAGGGTGCTGGGGCGGCGCACCAGGGCGCGGCGGGAGGAGACAGTTCGGGTCATGCGGGCGAGCCTACGCATCCGGGCGTCAGCCGAGAAAAGGCGCCATCGCCCGAGCGAGGATGCTCTCCCGGCCGGTGAGCCGCTCCTCGGCGTCGGCGAGGTCGGTGACGATCCGGCCGCCGTTGATCCCGAGCCAGCGCAGCGGCTCCGGCTCCCAGGCCGGCGAGCGGTGGCCGACCCACGGCAGGCGGGTCAGGGCGGTCTCCTCGCCGTCGGGGGCCAGGATCAGGTCGCGCAGGGTGCGCCCGGCGAGGTTGCTGGTCGCGACGCCGTCGCCGACGTAGCCGCCGGCCCATGCGAGCCCGGCGCCACGGTCGAGCCCGACGCCCGAGACCCAGTCGCGTGGCACGCCGAGCGCGCCGCCCCAGGCATGGGTGAAGCGCACCCCCGCGAGCACCGGGAAGAGGTCGAGCAGCGACTCGTGCAGCCCGGCGAACACCCCGTCGCCGGGGTCGAAGACGGGCACCACCCGCGACCTGAGCCGGTACGCCGCGCCGCGGCCGCCGAAGATCAGCCGGTCGTCGGCGGTGCGCTGGCCGTAGACGATCAGGTTGCGGTAGTCGGAGAAGGTCTCGCGCCCGGCGAGCCCGATCTCGTCCCACACCGCCGCCGGCAGCGGCTCGGTGGCGACGATCTGGGAGTGCACCGGCGCCAGGGTCCGCCGCTGCCCGGCGAGGCCCGCCGTGTAGCCCTCGGTGGCCCGGACCACGACGTCGGCCCGGACCGTGCCGTGGTCGGTCACGGCCTTGCCGGGCTCGATGGCGCTCACCCGGGTGCCCTCGAAGATCCGCACCCCGCGCGCCTCGACCGAGGCCGCCAGCCCGCGCACGAGCTTCGCGGGGTGGAGCCGCGCGCAGTGGGTGGTGTACGTCGCGCCGCGGGTCCGGCTGCCGCGCAGGCGGGTGCCGGCCTCCGCGGCGTCCAGCAGGGCGAGGTCGTCTCCCCACCAGGCCGCCTCGGCGACCGCCTTCCGGGCCCGTTGCCACTGGGGCCCGGACCTGGCGAGCACGATCGAACCGCCCTGCACGTAGTCGGCGTCGATCCCGAGCCCGGCCGCGGCCCGGCCGACCTCGATGACGCTCTCGCGCATCGCCGCCAGCTGCGCCCGGGCGGCGTCCGGGGAGGCGCCGGGCAACCCGGCCAGCGTCTCGCCCGAGGCCGGGAAGAGCGCGGAGCACCAGCCCCCGTTGCGCCCGGACGCGCCGTACCCGGCGGTCTCGGCCTCGAGGACGACGATCCGCAGGCTCGGATCCGCCTCGATGAGGTAGTGGGCGGTCCACAGTCCGGTGTAGCCGGCGCCCACGATCGCGACATCGGCGTCGAGTGATCCGGGCAGGGGAGCGCGAGGGGCGGGGTCCGGGAGCAGGCCGTCGTACCAGAGGATCTCCGAGCGGCCGGCCGAGGGGTTCAGCGGACGCCCCAGGAGTAGATCTGCTTGCGCAGCCGCAGGTACATGAACGTCTCGGTCGAGTCCACCGCCTCGATCGAGCGGATCTTGTCCGAGAGCAGCTCGAGCAGGTGGTCGTCGGTGGTGCAGATCACCTCCACCAGCAGGTCGAAGGTGCCCGCGGTGATCACGACGTAGATCACCTCGTCGAGCTCCGCGATCCGGTCCGCGACCGGCTGCAGCGGGCCCGTGACGCGCACGCCGACCATCGCCTGCCGGGCGAAGCCCATCTCCAGCGGGTCGGTGACGGCCACGACCTGGATCACGCCGGCCTCGGTCAGCTTCTGCACCCGCTGCCGCACGGCGGCCTCCGAGAGCCCGACGACCTTGCCGATCTTGGCATAGGAGCGCCGGCCGTCCTGCTGGAGTTGCTCGATGATCGCCTTGGAGACGTCGTCGAGGGGATACCGACTCCGCTCGGCGGGCCTGCCGTTGCCTGCTGTGCCTCCGGTCACTGGTGGATCGTGGCACCTGACCCGTCTGCCGGTCAACGCCGCGACGCCCCCGTGACGAGCGATTCCGTCGTCAGATGGGGCGTGACACGACGGATTCGCTCGTCGGGCGGGTCGGCGCGGGGTAGTTGCTGTCGCCGGGAGGGGCGACATGTGAGGGTAGGACCATGAGCTGGGCATCCCAGGCGCTGCGCGCCGCCAAACCCGACGTACTGTGGCTCGACGACCCGCGCCGGCCGGCCAGCCTGCCGCCGCTGCGGCAGGTCGTCGAGGCAGACCTGGTGGTGGTCGGAGGCGGCTACACCGGCCTGTGGACCGCGCTGCGGGCGGTCGAGCGCGACCCCGGGCGCCGCGTCGTGATCGTGGAGGCGGGGGACTGCGGCTGGCAGGCCTCCGGGCGCAACGGCGGCTTCTGCGAGGCGTCCCTGACCCACGGCCTCGCCAACGGGCTGGAGCGCTGGCCCGACGAGCTGGACACCCTGGAGCGGCTGGGCGAGGAGAACCTCACCGGCCTCGGGGAGTCGGTGAGCCGCTACGACATCGACTGCAGCTTCGAGCGCACCGGCATGCTCTCGGTCGCCACGCGCGACCACGAGGCGGAGGAGCTGGTGGCCTACGCCGAGGCGCTGGCCGAGCACGGCGTGACCGCGCAGCTGCTGGACGGCGCGCAGACCCGGGGGATGGTCGACTCGCCGACCTACCGGGCCGGCGTGTTCGAGCCCGACAGCACCGCGATGGTCGAGCCCGCCCGGCTGGCGTGGGGCCTGCGCGCGGCGTGCCTGGCGGCCGGGGTGAGGATCTATGAGCAGACGACCGCGCGCCGCATCGAGCGGGACCGGCCCGGGGTCCGGGTCACCACCGACGCCGGCGCGGTGCGGGCGCGCCAGGCCGTGCTCGGCACCAACGCGTTCCGCCCCCTGCTGCGGCGGCTGCGGCTGATGACCGTCCCGGTCTACGACTACGTCCTGGCGACCGAGCCGCTGACCGCGTCCCAGCGCGCCGCCATCGGGTGGGCGGGCCGCCAGGGGGTCGGCGACAGCAGCAACCTCTTCCACTACTACCGGCTCACCCACGACGATCGCATCGTGTGGGGCGGGTACGACGCCGTCCACCACTTCGGCTCCCGGATCGACCCGAAGCTCGAGCAGTCCGGGCGCACCCACCGGCTGCTCGCGGAGCACTTCTTCGAGACGTTCCCCCAGTTGGAGGGCCTCCGGTTCTCCCACCGCTGGGCCGGCGTGATCGACACCTGCACCCGGTTCACCGCGTTCTACGGCACCGCGCTCGGCAACCGGGTGGGGTATGCGATGGGCTACACCGGCCTCGGGGTGGGTGCGACCCGGTTCGGCGCCGACGTGGTCCTCGACCTGCTGTCGGGGGAGGAGACCGAGCGTACGGCGCTCGAGCTGGTCCGCAAGAAGCCGCTGCCGTTCCCGCCCGAGCCGGCCAAATCGGTCGGGATCAACCTCACCCGGTGGTCGCTCGAGCGCGCGGACCACCACGGCGGGCACCGCAACCGCTGGCTGCGCACCCTGGACCGGATGGGCCTCGGCTTCGACTCCTGACCACTCCTGGCGCCCCGGATCGTCCCCGGCCGATACCCTGCTCGGGACGCCGGGTGCCGGCGCCGACGACCCCGAGGAGTCCAGATGCGTGCGGTGACCTACGTCCGGAACGGCGTGATCGAGATCCTCGACAAACCGGTGCCCGAGATCGCGGCGGACGAGGTGCTGCTCAAGGTGGGCGGCGCTGGCCTGTGCCAGTCCGACCTGCACATCATCGAGCTCGGCGACGACAACCCGCTGATCGGCGGGACGCTCGGCCACGAGGTGGCCGGCACCGTCGAGCGGGTCGGCGCCGACGTCACCGGCTGGCAGCCCGGGGACGCGGGCCTGGTCGCCCTCGTGCTCGGCTGCGGCGGCTGCGGCGAGTGCCTGGCCGGCCGCGACAACCAGTGCCGGGTCGTCAGCCCGCGGGGCTCCCTGTCGCCGCTCTCGCCGGGCATCGGCACCCCGGGCGGCATGGCCGACTACATCGCCGTCAAGGCGCGCCACCTGGACCCGCTGGGCGACCTCGACCCGGTCGTCGCCGCCCCGCTGGCCGACGCCGGGGTCACCCCGATGCACGCGATCGCGACCGTCGCCGAGCGGCTCACCGGCGACGCCACCGTGGTCCTGATCGGCCTGGGCGGGCTCGGCCACATGGGGCTGCAGCTGCTCGCCGCCACCTCGGGGGCGCGGATCATCGCGCTCGACACCGACCCGGCCAAGCTGGAGGCGGCGCCCGGGCACGGCGCGGACCTGGCGATCCCGAGCGACGCGACGGCCGCGGCCCGGATCCTCCAGGAGACCGGCGGCCAGGGCGCGGACGTGGTCATCGACTTCGTCGGCGTCGGCCCCACCGTCCAGCTCGCGCTCGACACGGTCGCGGTCGGCGGTGCGATCCGCTTCGTCGGCCTCGGCGGCGGCACGTTCACCTACGTCGCCAACACCAGCGACCTGCCGTGGGGCGTCAACATCGAGCGCGCCTACGGCGGCACCCGAGCCGATCAGCGGCAGGTGCTCGGGCTGGCCCGGCAGGGCAAGATCAAGGTCGACGTGGTGCGGTACCCGCTCGACGACGCCAAGCAGGCCTTCGCCGACCTCGCCGCGGGGAAGGTGCAGGGTCGCGCCGTCCTCGTCCCCTGAGGATTCCCTGAAGATTCCCTGAAGATTCCCCGAGATCGCCCCGGGTCATAGGGTTTACACAGGATCGCGGGGTTAGCTGGGGATATGTCCACCCTGTTCCGTGTCGCGCCGCCCCGCGCGGAGACGGTCGTCTCGTCCTATGACCTGGTCGTCGTCGGCGGCGTGCCCGGCGCGGGCAAGTCGACCGCGATCGCGCGGGCCACCGGCGACCTCGGCGGCGTGGTGGCGCTCGACCCGGAGCACGTCACCGGGTGGCTGCGCGGCCGGCTGCCCGCGCGCGTGTCCTACCGCGCCTACCGCTG
>JBDHZS010000150.1:0-9145 GCA_039812025.1 Nocardioides sp.
GAGTGTCCCCGGCTGGCGTGTGTCGTGTGCGTGGCGGCCCGTGTCTGGCGCCTCGCCATGGGCGCCTGTGGATAACTTTCTTGGCGTGTTCGCGTATTTGGCTATGTTTGCGTGTCATGGGCGACGACGGCGCGGAGCTGGGTGGCGGGCGGCGGGGTGGTGGGCCGACTCGCGACTCGCTGTTCCGGTCTGTGTTCGGGAACCCGGTGCACGCGGCGTCGGAGCTCCGTTCGGTGCTGCCATCGCGGCTTCTGGAGCGGCTGGACCTGACTGCGTTGGAGCTGATGTCGGAGACGTTCGTGGATCCGAAACTGCGGCAGCGTCACGTAGATGCGTTGTTCGCCACTCGGTGGGCCGGGCGGGATGCGCTGCTGTACCTGCTGCTCGAGCACCAGAGCACCCCGGATCCGTTGATGGCCTTCCGTATGCTCCGCTACCAAGTGTTGATCTGGGAGAAGTACTTGGAGCTGAACCCGAAGACACGGACGTTCCCGGTGATCGTGCCGGTGGTGATCTACCAGGGCCAACGGCGCTGGAACGTGAGCACCGAGTTCGCCGACCTGCTCGACGTCGACCCCGGACTCGAGCTCGCCGACCTCGAGCACGCTGTCGCTGAAGGCATCGTCCCGAGGTTCCGGTACCTGCTCGACGACGTCAGCGAGGTCGACGTACCGGTGTTGCGGGCGCGGCCGTTGACCGAGGAGGCGCGAGTGGCTTTGGTGCTGCTCGGGCTCCCGGCCGGGGTCCAGGATCTGATGGGTGCGCTCGGCGGGTGGGTGGACAGCTTCGCGGTGGTCCGGGCCCACCCCGGTGGGCGGGAGGTTGTCGCGCGGTTCGCGGCGTATATTGGCAAGATCAGTGGAGCCCCGAAGGAAAGGATGGCTGAGCTCATGGCAACGATGAATCCCGAGGTCGCCGAGACCTTCATCTCGACCTGGGACCAAGTAGCCGCCGAAGGACGTGTCGAGGGCCGGGCTGAGGGCAGGGCCGAGGGGCGTACCGAAGGCCTGACTGCCGGCCTCACCCAAGGTAGAGCCGAGGGGCGCACGGAGGGCCGCGCCGAGCTGTTTGCGGGTTTGCTGGCGCTCAAGTTCGGCGAACTCGACGAAGACGTCCGGGCTGCGGTCCGCGCTGCATCGGCCGATCAGATCGCTGCCTGGAGCGCGCGACTGATCGAGGGGACGTTGACGCTAGGCGACGTCACGGGCTGAGGTGCGGCCCGCTGGTTGCCCGAGGTGAGCCGGGCTGCCCAGTGCGGGTCGTCGTACCGGCTGCGCCGCGACGGACTGAGTAGCATCGAGGGGTCGTTGACGCTGGGCGACGTCACCGGATGAGGTCGCTGGCGCCCGGGTGGTGGCCGGCGGGAGCAGCGGTTCGTCGTACCGGCTCGGCCGCGAGGGACTGCGGGGGTGGCGTCGGTGCCTGCCGCCGTTGCGCCGGTCCTCGCTCGGCGCTGCCGGCGATGAGGTCGTCGTACGCCTCCCGTTCGCCGCTGCTGTGACCCGGCGCCCCTGTGGATGACTTTCTTGGCATGTCGGTGGGTTTGAGTATGTTTGCTTGCTATGAGCGACGACGACGCGGAGTCGGGTGGCGGGCAGCCTGGTGGTGGGCCGACCCGCGATTCGCTGTTCCGGTCCGTGTTCGGGAACCCGGTCCACGCGGCGTCCGAGCTGCAGTCGGTGCTGCCGTCGCGGCTTCGTGAGCGGCTGGACCTGAGTGCGTTGGAGCTGATGCCGGACACGTACGTGGACGCCGATCTGCGGCAACGGCACGTGGACGCGTTGTTCGCCACTCGTTGGGCCGGCCGCGACGCTCTTCTGTACGTGTTGTTGGAGCACCAGAGCACCCCGGACAGGTTGATGGCGTACCGGATGTTGGTGTATCAGGTGCGGATCTGGGAGAAGTATGTGCGCCTCAACCCCAAGGCCAGGTTGCTGCCGGTGATCGTGCCGGTGGTCATCTACCAAGGGCGGCGGCGGTGGAATGTCAGCACAGAGTTCGCCGACCTGCTTGACGTCGATCCCGGACTCGACCTCATGGATCTGGACGACGCTGTCGGTGAGGGTGTCGTCCCGAGGTTCCGGTACCTGCTGGACGACGTCAGCGAGGTTGACGTACCGGTGTTGCGGGCCCGTCCGTTGACCGAGGAGGCGCGGGTGGCGTTGGTGCTGCTCGGTCTTCCTGCGGGGGTCGAGGATCTGATGGGCGCGCTGGGCGGGTGGGCGGAGAGCTTCGCGGTGATCCAGGCACGTCCTGGTGGGCGGGAGACCATGGTGTCGTTCTGGGAGTATGTTGGGAAGGTCAGTCAAGCGTCGGACGAGAGGATGGCTGAGTTCATGGCAACGATGAATCCCGAGGTCGCCGAGACCTTCGTCTCGACCTGGGACCGAGTGGCCGCCGAAGGACGTATCGAAGGCATCACCGAGGGCCTGACCCAAGGTAGGGCCGAGGGGCAGGCTGACCTGCTCTCCTGGCAGCTCGGGCTGAGGTTCGGCGACCTCGACGACGAAGTCCGGGCTGCGGTCCGTGCCGCGTCGGCCGATCAGATCGCCGCCTGGAGCGCACTATTGATCGAGGGGACGTTGACGCTGGAGGACGTCACCGGCTGAGTTCGCAGCGCCCGGGTGGTGGCCGGCGAGAGCAGCGGTTCGTCGTACCGGCTCGGCCGCGAGGGACTGCGGGGGCGTCGGTGCCTGCTGCCGTTGCGCCGGTCCTCGCTCGGCGCTGCCGGCGATGAGGTCGTCGTACGCCTCCTGTTCGCCGCTGTTGTGGCACTGCGCCCCTGTGGATAACTTTCTTGGAGTGTCGGTGGGTTTGGATATGTTTACGTGTCATGGACGACGATGGCGTGGAGTCGGGTGGCGGGTCGACTCGTGATTCGTTGTTCCGGTCTGTGTTCGGCGACCCGGTGCATGCTGCGTCGGAGCTGCAGTCGGTGCTGCCTGATCGGTTGTTGTCGCGGCTGGACCTGACTCGGTTGGAGCTGATGCCGGACACGTACGTGGACGGTGATCTGCGGCAGCGGCATCTGGACGCGTTGTTCAGTACTCGGTGGGCCGGCCGCGACGCTCTCTTATATGTGCTGATCGAGCACCAGAGCACGCCGGACCGGTTGATGGCGTACCGGATGTTGGTGTACCTGGTACGGATCTGGGAGAAGTATGTGCGCCTCAATCCCATGGTGCGTCGGTTGCCGGTGATCGTGCCGGTGGTCATCTACCAGGGTCAGCGGCGGTGGAATGTGAGCACCGAGTTCGCCGACCTGCTCGACCTCGACCCCGGACTCGAGCTCTCGGATCTCGAGGACGCTGTCGCTGAGGGCATCGTCCCGAGGTTCCGGTACCTGCTCGACGACGTCAGCGAGGTCGACGTACCGGTGCTGCGGGCGCGGCCGTTGACCGAGGAGGCCAGGGTGGCGTTGGTGCTGCTCGGTCTCCCGGCTGGGGTGCAGGATCTGATGGGCGCGCTGGGCGGGTGGGTGGATAGCTTCGCGGTGATCCAGGCACGTCCTGGCGGGCGGGAGACCATGGTGTCGTTCTGGGAGTATCTTGGGAAGGTCGGTCAAGCGTCGGACGAGAGGATGGCCGAGTTCATGGCAACGATGAATCCCGAGGTCGCCGAGACCTTCGTCTCGACCTGGGACCGAATAGCCGCCGAAGGACGTATCGAAGGCCGCGCCGAGGGCAGGGCCGAGGGGCGCACCGAAGGGCAGGCTGACCTGTTCGCGGGGCTGCTGGCGCTCAAGTTCGGCGACCTGGACGAGGACGTCCTGGCTGCGGTCCGTTCCGCGTCGGCCGATCAGATCGCTGCTTGGAGTGCGCGATTGATCGAGGGCACGTTGACGCTGCGCGACGTCACCGGCTGAGGTCGCGGGCGGGTCACTCGCCGCTACGGGATGTTCTTGAGCACCTCGCAAGCGAAGGCGAGGTCGATACCTCCGCCGCCGTTGCATCGGTCGTTGCCTGACCCGCCGCGGAGTTCGTCCGGACCCTTGCCGCCGCGGAGTAGGTCGTCCCCGTCATTGCCACGCACGCGATCGGCGCCACGGCCGCCCTTGATCTCGTCGTTCCCCAGCCCTCCAGCGAGCACGTCGGCGTCGGAGGTTCCCCAGATCACGTCGTCCCCGTCACCGCCGTCGATCGTTGCCGAGTCATCGGCCGATTCCGTGACGACACGGGTGACGCCGTACGCATCCTCGCCGGGACGTTGCTTGGACCCCTGAGCGCGGAAGTAGATGTCGTCGTACATGGTCGCGTAGAGCTCGTCATCACCCTGCCCACCGAGGATCGTGTCGCCCCCGAATGCGCCGGCGACCCAGTCGTCGCCGTTCCCGCCATCGATGAAGTCGCTCCCGAACCAGCCCAGGATGAAGTCATCGCCGTCGCCGCCGTAGATCGTGTTCGGGCCTCTCTCGCCGCGGACGAAGTCGTTGCCCGAACCGCCTCGAATGACATCGGCCCCGCTCTGCCCCTCGAGCGTGTCGCCGTCGGGTCCGCCGTAGATGTCGTCGGCCCCGGGTCCGCCGTCGATCTCATCCTTGCCGGGTCCGCCGTACAGGCGATCCTTCTCGCGTCCGTGGAGGTCGAAGATGTCGTCGTCCCCGGCCCCTCCTCGAGCGACGTCCTCGCCCGACTCCGGACGGATGTCGTCGTTGCCGTTGCCGCCGCGGATCTCGTCGTCGCCATCGCCAGCGTGAATCTCGTCGTCACCGTCACCGCCGTGGATGGTGTCGTTGCCGTCGTCGCTGCAGATCCTGTCGCTGCCCCCAAGGCCGTCGATCGTGTCGTCGCCGCCCCTTGCGACGATGACATCGTCGCCCTCGGTGCCCGTGATCGTGTCGTCACCGTTGGTGCCGACAATCGTCGCCATGGTGCCCTCGCACTTGTGCCAACTCGGGTTCGCCGCTGCTGCCTCGATGCTGAACAGGCCTGCGATGCCTGCGATCGTGATCAGCAGCGCCATCGTTGTTGCGGCTGCGATCCGGGTGGTCGTCGTACGCATGGCTTGTCTCCCGAGTGTGGCAACGCGTCGTGTTGCTCCGTGATCCTAGGGGTCCTGTGCTCGGGGGCCTGTGGTTGGCACCTCCGCTGTGACCCTGTGGATCACTTTCTTCGCGTGTTCGCGTGTTCGCGTCCGCAACTGGTCTTAATCGGCACGGATTTTCGAGATTTTCTGGCCATTCAAGACCAGTTCCGGGGAGAGCGTGCCATTCAAGACCAGTTCCGGGGAGAGCGTGCCATTCAAGACCAGTTCCGGCCGTGGGCGGGCTCACTGTTCGATCTCGTGCCGCGGCGAGACGGTCCACTCGCCGCCGCTGCGCTCCACCACGGCTGGACTCCACATCGGGCCGTCGGAGGGAAAGTACAGGCTGACCTTCGCCCCGTCGTACTGGCCGACGGGACGGCACGGAGATCCGGCCGGGACGAAGGGGTCCGGGTTGGGAAGTGGCGCTGACCAGCGCGAATCGTCGGTTTCCGCGACGCGCACCACCAGTCGGCAGTGAGGTTTGTCGGGCTTGGTCGTGACGAGGACAAGGGTGCCGTCGTCGAGCAGGAATGTGGTGCTGTTCGGTGGTACGGGCGGGCCGACGGCGGTGAGGCCCTCCGACGGAGACCAGCGGCGGGCGGGGCTGCCGCCGAAGAACAGGTCCTCGCCCACCTGCGTGGGCAGGTCGTCGCCGACGGCCGAGCCCAGGTCCGCCCGTCGGTGGTCATCGCGTGGACGCCGAGATAGGTCCGAGGCTCCCCAGGCGCCTTCGAGCGGCACCGCATCGTCACGTAGAACGGATCCTGCGAAGGCGTCGGGGTACGTGCGATCTCGAAGCAGTCGAGCCCCGCAGGCGCCCGGGCCACCGTCACCGGCTCGGACCAGGATGCGGCACCCGGTTCGTGCACCTGGGCGACCAGACGCCGCCCGTCCGGGGAGCCGATCACGACCTCACGCCGATGCCAGTAGCCGGTCCGCACCACGCTGCCGGCCGCGTGCCTGCCCGGCCTCGACCGGAACCGGATCATGCCGGTGGGATCCTCGTCGACCGCGGTCCAGCCCGCGTCCGAGCGCACCAGGTACGACGGTTCGGCGCGGTCGGTGTGGATCAGCAGTTGATCCGGTGTGAACCCCTCCAGAGTGGTGGCGCACCTGCCGGTGCGGGTCGGCGCGGTCGTGGTTGCCTGTTCGGTGTGGTCGATCGAGCCCTGTTTCGTCGGTGGGGCGGTGTAGAGCGTGAGCTCGCAGTTGACGCCCTCGCGGTGACCCGCAACCACGCGGAACGAGCCGTCCGAGGCGAGGAGCGGCGTACCCATGTCTGTGCCGTCCGGGATGCCTTGGGGCTGTTGTTCGTGCAGGCCGTTGGCGGTGTCCCAGACGACGTACCCGCGCTCGGTGACGCCCAGGAAGGCGCCTGCGCCGTCCGGGGTGACCTCCAGGACTTGGTCCAGCCCTGCCAGGTCGGGGCCGCGGTGTCGGCAGGACCCGCGCTCGCACACCGGCTCGTGGACGTCGGCGTACTGCCTGCTGGACTCGCACGAACCGGCCCGGCAGACCGCGAAGGCGGTGGTGAGGACCTCTGGCCCTTCGTCTGCCTCGCCTTCCTCGTCGGCCCAGGGGGGTCGGGTCGTGTAGTCGATGCGGATCGCCACGGTCGCCTTCGCGACGCGGACGTTGCTCCACCTGACGTAGCGGCCGGGCCCGCCGTCGAGGATCTGGGGCGCCGACCAGGTCTGCTGGTCCGGGTCGCGCCACCAGATCCGGAGGCGTTCGGTCTCGCGGGAGATCGCCACTGATCCCGCGCGCCCCTCGTCCAGGGCGATGCGTTGTGAGTGCTCGGCCGGCTCGCTCGTTGTCTCCGCGGCCGATCCTCGGTCCTGGGCGAGCGCCCAGCCCGCGGCAGCCAGCATCGCGACGATCAGCGCGATCGCTGCTCTCCTGCCGGTGCTCGTCACGATCGCAGCCTAGAGGTCGCCCGAGCTTGCTGCCCCCGGTTTGGTGGCCCGGCGGGAGCGGGCTGCGCAGGAAGGTTCGTCGTACCGGCTCTGGGGCGACGAACGAACCGGTAGCGTGGTGGGGATCGATGGGGGACGACCGTGAGACCTGTTGTGCTTGCCGTCAGTGCGACGGCGTTGGTGATGGTGGGGGGCGTCGCTGGTGCGTGCGCTCCGGCGAGTTCGGAGGAGCCGGTCGTCTCGAGTGGTTCGCGCCATGTGCAGCGCCTTGCGGACGAGACGTTCCGTTCGTTCGGGGGCTCGAAGTATCAGCGGGACGCCGGCGCGGTTCTGGCCAACTTCGCCGAGAGCGGCCCGGCGGTGGAGTGCATGCGCGAGCGCGGGTTGACCGAGGCGGACTGGTCGATGCCGCGCCCGGTGAACCCGGAGAGCCGAGGCCTCGAGACGAGCGACTTGTTCAACGCTCCGGGCGTGCTGCCGTATGCCGAGATGCTGATGTCGACCGCCCCTGCGAGTTGGCCGGGCAAGGAGGACTCGGCCCTGACTGCGGAGCAGGAGGCCACGGCGGACGAGTGCTGGGCGAGCGCCCCGCAGGCCGCTGGGAGTTCGTCGCCTGCGGCCGCCAAGAAGCTGCGCGAGAAGTGGTGGGCGATGCTGCACGACTTCGATGAGTCTCTCGGGTCCGAGATCTCCTACTGGCGGTGCCTGTCGGAGGCGGACATCGACGGTACGACGGGCCTCGACTCCGACACGGCGGTCCTGCGTGCTCTCGAGTCGCGTACGCCGGCCGCGCGGGACATCCCGGACTCCCCGACCAGCGAGGCCGCTGCGTCGGCCGAGTGGCGGGATCTCGAGGCGTTCGAGCGCGCGCTGCGGGATGCGGAGTTCGCGTGCCGGGCCGACGTCTACAACGGCGGCATCGAAGAGGTCGGCGAGTGCATCGAGCAGTTTCGCGACGACAACGCGGAGCTGATCGCCCAGGCCCAGGACGGGTGGGGCGGCATCGTCGCCCGCGCCGAGAAGCTCGGGTACACCGGCGCGTACGAGTCGCTCGCCGGCCAGTAGGGCGCTGCATCTGCCGCGCCGTACCCCTGCCGCTGCTTGCAGGCGCCCGGGACCCGGTCTCTGTGCTGGCGTCTGCGGAACTGGTCTTGATTGGCGGTCGGCGGCTGCAACTGGTCTTGATTGGCACGGATTTTCGAGATTTTCTGGCCATTCAAGACCAGTTCCGCGGGGCGCTGGTCTTGATTGGCCCGAGGGCTGTCTGTTCTCAGCAGTTGGGAGACGGTACGGCGGGTGGGCCGTCGGTCTCAGCAGTCGCCAGGGTCGGGGCGGCGTGCCTCGGTGAGTCGCCGGATCGCGCTGGGCCCGACGCCGTGGAGGCGGAGCAACTCGGCGAGATCCTGGGGCAGGTCGCCGATCGTGCGGTAGCCGGCGTCGAGCAGCGCTCCGGTCGCCGGGCGTCCGATGCGGACGCCGTCGAAGTCAGGGCCTCGATCGATCACCTGCCCAGGGTACTGAGTCGTTCGGGTGGTCGTCGTACCGCTCACGGCGACGGCTCGCCCGCCGCCGTCGCGCCATGCCGCCGTGCCGCCGTGTGGCCGTGCGGCCCGGGGTCGGTGGGGCGGGGCCGGCGGGCGTGCGGTTGGCTACCGGTATGGCGGCGATCCTGCACTACGAGTACGTGGCGGACATCCTCGAGCGGCGTGCCCCGCACCGAGCGACACACCTGGCCATCCTGAGCGAGTGGTACGACGCGGGCCGGTGCCTGCTGGCCGGCGCCACCGGGGACCCGGTCTCCGGCGCGGCCCTCGTCTTCGCCACCGAGGAAGACGCCTTCGACTTCGTGGGCCGGGATCCGTACGTCGAGGCCGGGCTGGTCCGTGCCCACCGGATCGAGCCGATCGCGGTCGTCGTACCGCCGCCTGCTGCTGGGTAGGGACCCGCCTACCAACCCGGAGCCGGTGCCGGTCGTCGGGACCGCCGCTCCTGGGGCGCGACGACTCCGGAACTGGTGGGCATATGGCAGCCGCGTTGCGGAACTGGTCTTATGTGGTACGGATACTGGCCGGTAACCTGGCATATGAGACCAGTTCCGGTTGGGCATGCCATATAAGACCAGTTGCGGAGGGTCGAGTTGCTGGCCGCGGCGGGGCGCGGCGGGCCGGGGAGGGGGCTGTTGGTCAGCGGGCGTCGACCCGGCG
>JBDHZS010000151.1:0-9127 GCA_039812025.1 Nocardioides sp.
GACCAGCCGGACCGCGCGCCGTCCCCCGAGCGGCGCGCGACCCGGCTGTGGCCGTGAGCCGACCCCTCGGCTCCCGACCCCGACCCCGGTCCCGCTACTCCTGCGCCGCGACCTCGTCCCCGCCGAGGTCGACGTTCTGTACACCGGCCAGGTAGGCCATCACCCGGGCGGTCAGGAAGCCGCCGTTGTAGAGGCTGATGGCGTTGAACTTGTCCTCCAGCGTGCCGTCGCGGAGCAGCCCGGCCGCCTCGTAGCTGCCGACGCCGATTACCGGCTCGGTGTCGTTGTCGCGCAGCAGCTCGACCTCGGTGGCCAGGTGCGAGCGGCCCAGGTCGATCGACCGGTTCAAGACGGCGTCCCAGGTGACCCCGACGATGTTGTAGTCCTGATCCAGCTCGGCGTTGTTGTAGTACTTGTCGACCAGCATCATGTTGCGGACGTAGTTGTTCAGGCCGTAGCCGAGCGTGGCGTACTGGGCGTTCTTCTTGCCCTTGCCGATGTACTGGCGCACCATCCGCTGGATCCCCGGCTGGATCACCGACGCCGCGACGGCGACGTCACGCGACGCCAGGTGGTTGAGGAACACGGCGCGAGACACGCCGTAGGAGTCCGCCATCGGGCCCACGAACGACTCCTCGAACGCCGCGAAGTTGGCGTCCGCACCGCGCCGGAAGAAGTCCCCGACCTGGCGCAGGTTGACGTCCTCGGCGATCGGCGCGCCGGGGTTGTCCCGCCCGATCTCGAAGGTCGCCTCGGTGTTCTCGATCTGCGCCTTGGCCAGCTCCGCCCAGACCACCGGGTAGAAGAGGTGGGTGAACATCTCCTCCAGCGAGGAGTAGCTGCCCTCGCGGTAGCGCTGGCGGATCGAGCGGATCTCGTTGCGCGCGAAGATCAGCAGCGCGTAGGCGTCGAACGTCCCCGCGTAGGCGTTGACCAGCCCCTCGACGTCGGAGACGGTCTCCGGTCGGTAGGTCGAGATCTGGTCGAGGAACGACGTCACCTTGGCCTGGGCCGGCGAGACGTCCAGGGCCCGGTTGAAGAGCGTCGGCAGCCCGGCGAGCCCCTGGGTGTAGAGCGGGCCGACCAGCTCGCCGGCCGCGGTGGTCGTCTCGGCGATCGCGACGGCGTTCTGCGCCATCCCCAGCGCGCCGGCCTGGAGTCCCTGCCGCTGCAGGTCCCTGGCCCGGTCGGCGTAGCCCTGCCCGAGCGAGACCAGTTCGGTGCTGGTGAAGACGTTCTGGACGTCGATGGGCAGCGACGCGAAGTCGCGCCGGGCCTGCTGGTAGCGGCCGAGCGCGGCGTTCACCTGCGGCTTCACCTTGTTGTAGGACCGGTTCCGCAGCCGCGGGTCGCCGCCGACCGTCGGCGCGTCCAGCTCGACGCCGGTCAGGTGGCGGTAGGCCTCGTAGATGTCGCCGACCTCGACGACCTTGACCCCGTTGCGGGACCCGACTCGGACGACGTCGACCGTGCGCCCCTTCGCGTTCGGCGCGTTGCGCTGGCCGAGCGGGATGAGGACCTTCGTGAAGTCCTTGTTGGCCGCGCCCAGCACCTTCTCCGGGATGCCGCCGACCGGCCCGACCATGCCCGTGGCATTGATCGTCCCGGTCATCGTGACGTCGTCCTTGATCTCGTCGCCGCGGGCGAGGGCGATCAGGCCCGCCGTGGTCAGGGCGCCGGCGCTCGGGCCGTCGATGAAGCCGTCGGTCTCGAAGGTGAACTGGCCCTCCAGCGGCGCGCCGAGCAGGAGCGTGGAGACGATGGCGGCGTTCCAGGCGCCGGCCTGGGACTGCGAGCCGATGCCGCCGACCTCGTTGGAGGAGAACTCGACCCGGAAGTCGCCCGGCTCCTCGGGAGTACGACGCGACAGGACCGTCTCCCCCACGGTGCCCTTGCCGTTGGGCCGGAAGGCCAGCCAGTGGACCGTGACCTCCTCTGGCTTGGTCTCATCAGCCGAGGGGCTCGCGGAGGGGTCCGCCTTGGGATCCTCGGTCTCACCATTTGATCCGGAGCATGCTGTCAATGCCAAGACCAGTGCGATAGCCGCCACCGAGCGAATCTTCACGTGCGTCACCTCTTCTCGAGCCGCGATGTCCCGCACATCGTGACAGTTCCCGAGGAGTTTCGCCGCGGATTCCGGACGACTCCGGACAACCTTCGGACCGGCGCAGTTAGGATCGGGCTTCACGCTGCCGAGCACCACGCCCGGGGGAGGGTGTCCGATGGACTTCGCCACGCTCGACGATGTTGCCGAGCGACTGGTCGAGTTGCGCTCGCAGCACCGCCGCCCGTCGTACTCCGAGATCGCCCGCAGGATCCGCGACCTGCGCGCGGCCCGCGGCCTGCCGCCGAGCGAGCAGAGCCCCGGGCGCAGCACGATCTACGACTGCTTCCGCGCCGGGCGCCGTCGCCTGGACATCGACCTGGTGGTCGACATCGCCCGGGCGCTGGGCGTCGACGACGCCGAGGCCGACGCCCTGGAGTCCGCCTGCTGGGCGGTGCAGCACCAGGTCGAGGCGGCCAAGGTGGTCAGCGTGCTGGCGGACCTGCCGCCCGGGGTCGAGCACTTCGTGGGCCGCGATGCCGAGCTCGACGAGCTGACCGGCCAGCAGGGGGTACGACGCACCTACTCGATCGAGGGCATGGCCGGCTGCGGCAAGACCCAGCTCGCCGCGCGAGCGGCCCGGCGGCTGCTCGCGGCCGGCGACGCGGACAAGGTCGTCTTCGCCGACCTGCGCGGCTACGACCCGACCCGGCCGCCGGCCGACGCGCTGTCGGTGCTGGACGGGATCCTGCGGCTGTTGGGGGTGCGCACCGCCGAGCAGCCGTCGGAGGTCGGCGCGCGCCGGCAGCTGCTGTCCCGGCTGCTCGCCGAGCAGCGGGCGATCCTGATCCTCGACGACGCCGCCGACGAGGCGCAGGTCGCCGCGGTCCTGCCCGAGGGCTCCGTCAAGGGGGGCGGTCCGCCTGTGTTCGTGACCAGCCGGACCCACCTCGCGGGGCTGGACGCCACCACGATCGGGCTCTCGGTCTTCGCCGAGGAGGAGACGGTCGACCTGCTGCGCGCGCTGCTCGGGCCGGCCAGCGTCGACGCCGACCCCGACGCGGCGTACGGCATCGCGGCGTCGATCGGCAACCTGCCGCTGGCCGCGAACATCGCTGCCACCCGGATCGCCGCGCGCTCGGAGTGGTCGCTGGCCGACCACCGCGACGCGCTGTCGTCCCATCGGGTCGTCCACGCCGACCATGCGCTGCGGACGGCGCTCGACCTCTCCTACCGGGCCCTGTCCCCGCCCGCCCGCCGGGCCTTGCGGCTGCTCGCGGTGCAGCCGTGCGGCGAGCTTGACGTCCTCGGGCTGTCCGTGCTCTGCGGGGTCGAGCCCGACCGCGCCGCGGAGTTGCTCGAGGAGCTGTTCGCCGCGCACGTCGTCCTCGTCTCCGAGGCCGGCCGGATCTCGCTCCACGCGCTGGTGCGCGGCCACGCGGCGGAGGCGTCGTACGACGAGGATCGTCCCGCGGATCGAGACGCCGCGATCGGACGGTTCTTCGACTACCTGGTCTCCTGCGCGTGGGCCGCGACCTATGCGTTGTACGGCGACTCGCCGGTCACGCCGCGGCACCGCTCCGGGCCGGCGCTGCTGAGCTTCGACGACGAGTCGTCCGCCGCCGCCTGGCTCGCCGCCGAGCACGAGAACCTGCTCATCGTGAGCGCGCCCGAGCACGCCCGGATCCGCACGACGCTCGCCATCGAGCTGTCGGAGGCCCTCGGCCGCCATCTCGAGCGCCAGGGGCATCACAGCGACGGCGTCGTGCTCCACGACCGCGCCCAGGCGAGCGCCCGGGCGCTGGAGGACGTGCGCGGCGAGGGGCGTGCCGAGCTCTACCTCGGGCAGCACTTCACCCGGCTGTCCCAGCCGGAGCTGGCGATGCGTCACGTCCTGCGCGCGGAGCGGCTGCTGGAGGAGGCGGGCGACTTCGAGTGCCTGATGTCGGCGATGAACGTGCTGGCGATCATCTCCTCCCACCAGGGCGAGATGCAGAAGGCGCTCGACTACTTCGCGCGGGCGCTGGAGATGGCGACCCTGACCGGGGTCGAGACCTCGATCGCGCTGCTGCACGACAACATGGCGATCATCAAGCGGCGCATGGGAGACCTCGACGGGGCGCTTGAGCAGCACAATTTCGCCCGCGACGCGGCCCGCGCCAACAACGACCGGGACCTGCTCGCGACGACGCTGGTCAACGCCAGCGAGGTGCACCTGCTGCGCGGTGACCCCGAGGGGGCGATCGCGGCGGCGAGCGAGTCCCTGACCATCGCCCGGGAGATGCGCGCGACCCCGGTCGTCGCCTTCGCCACGACGAACATCGGGATGGCCTACACCGCGCTGGGCCGGACCCGCGAGGCGATCACGCAGCATCAGGAGGCGCTCGTGATCGCCCAGCGCATCGGCAGCCGCTACCTCGAGGCGTCCGTGCTGAACAACCTGGGCGAGGCGCACCTGGCCGAGCGGGACACCGACCACGCCGCGAAGTGGTTCCGGGAGGCCCGCAACCTCGGCGAGGACATCGGCGAGGCCTTCGAGGTGGCCCGCGGGCTCGCCGGGAGCGGGCACGTCAAGCGGCTGGAAGGCGACTACGACGGCGCCCGCGAGGACTGGGAGGCGGCGCTCCCGCTACTGGCCGACGCCGGCGCCCCCGAGGCCGCGGCGATCCAGGAGGCGCTCGCCGGGCTGCCCGGCTGAGCCGGCCCCCGTCGGCCAATCACGATCGGGCCGCTCGGTCCGGGGCTTGGGCCCGCTACGCTAAGGCGGGTCGTAGCGGCCGAGCCGAGAGGGACCCGGCATGGAGGACACAGCGGTTGTCCTTGCACTCATCGTGATGGTCATTGTGGCCGTGTCACGATTCGCGCCCCGGGTCGGTGTCGCGTCGCCGATCCTGTTGGTGGTGATCGGGGCGGCCGCGGGGTTCATCCCGGGCGCTCCGGAGCTGGTGCTGGACCCGCACCTGATCCTGTTCATCATCCTGCCGCCGATCCTCTACTCCGCGGCCATCACGGTCCCGGCGGGCGACTTCCGGCGGAACTTCACCGCGATCTCGTCGCTGGCGGTGGTGCTGGTGATCGTCTCGGCGGTGGTCGTGGGGTTCTTCCTGCACTGGCTCATCCCCGAGATCGGGCTCGCCGCGGCGATCGCCGTCGGCGCCGTCGTTTCGCCACCCGACGCGGTGGCGGCCACCGCGGTCGGGAAGCGGCTGGGCATGCCCGCCCGGATGGTCACCGTGCTGGAGGGCGAGGGCCTCGTCAACGACGCGACCGCGCTGGTGCTGCTCCGTACGGCGATCGCGGCCACCGCCGGCGCGGTCTCGTTCATGCACATCATCGGCGACTTCGTGCTCGCGGTGGTCATCGGTACGGCGGTGGGCGTGGTCGTGGGAGCGCTCGGCGTGTGGATCAGGACCCGGCTCGACGACCCGGTGCTGACCACCGCAGTCTCCTTCGCGGTGCCGTTCCTGGCGTTCGTGCCCGCGGAGAAGGTCCACGCCTCCGGTGTGCTGGCCGTGGTCGTCGCGGGGCTGATCACCAGCCACGGGTCGGCGACCCACTTCAGCGCTTCGGACCGGGTCAGCGAGCGCACCAACTGGCGCACCATCTAGCTGCTGTTGGAGAACGGCGTCTTCCTGGTCATGGGTTATGAGATGCCCACCCTGTTGCACGACATCCACGGCGCGGAAGGCCCCGAGCTGAGCCAGCTGGTCTACATCGCGCTGGCGGTCTCCGCGGTGCTGGTCGTGCTGCGGATGCTCTTCATCTTCCCGATGGTCGAGGTCATCGCCTACCGCGAGCGCATGGCCGAGGCCCAGTCCGAGATGTGGCGCACCGAGCAGGAACGGCTGCGCGCCGACGGCAAGGAATGGTCCGAACGATCGATGGCCGAGCGGCGTTGGAAGCGCAAGGTCCGCGCCCGGATCTCCGACGTCGAGGCCCTCGCCAACGCCCGGCTCGGCCACAAGGAGGGCCTGGTCCTCGGCTGGGCCGGCATGCGCGGCGTCATCACCGTCGCCGCCGCCCAGACCCTGCCCGCCGAGGTCGTCTACCGCTCCGAGCTCATCCTCATCGCCTACATGGTCGCCATCATCACCCTCATCGGCCAAGGCGCCACCCTGCCGATCCTGATCAAGAAGCTCGGCGTCCGCGGCACGAGCGAGGAAGCCGACCGGCGCGAGCTCGGGCAGTTGCTCGGCGAGATCGTCGAGGTCATGGGCGGCCGGCTCCGCTCACCGGGCCTGCACCGCGAGGACGGTTCCAAGTTCGACCCCGCCGTCCTCGAGATGGTCAAGGCCGACGAGGAACGCCTCGAGACCCGCGTCCGGGCACTCGATACGGACACCGAGGCCCGCGCCCAGCTCCTCGATGACCGCCAAGAGCTCCTCCACCACCTCCTCGACGCAGCCCAGGGAGCGCTCCTGGACGCCCGCGCCCAGGGCACCTACTCCGCCGCGACCCTCTCCCGAGCCCAAGCCATCCTCGACACCGAGGTGCTCCGGCTCCAGGCCGGGCACAGCGACGGTCACTGATCCGAGCCATGCCGCCACGCGAGTGGGACGCCCGTTCCTATGACTCCCTGCCGCTCCCTCACCTGGCGTGGGGCAGCGGGATGCTCGACCGGCTCGCCTCGTTCGGGTTGCCGCCCGACGCCCGGGTGATGGACGCCGGCTGCGGGACCGGGCGAGACGCGGCCGCGGCGCTCGGGCGCTGGCCGTCGCTGCGGTTGGTGCTGCTGGACGGTTCGTCGACGATGCTCGCGGCGGCCCGGGAGAAGCTCGGGGAGTCGGCGGAGTACGTGCACGCCGACCTGATGCGGCCGCTCCCGGTCGCCGAGCCGGTTGACGCCGTGATGAGCGTCGCCGCGTTCCACTGGGTGCCGTCGCACGAGGTGCTCTTCTCCCACCTGGCCGCGGTGATGAAGCCCGGCGCGCCGCTGGTCACCGACTGCGGCGGGCTGGGCAACATCGCCCAGGTGACCGAGGCGGTCGCCACCGTCCAGGGGACCGCGCCCGACTCCGGTCCCTGGAACTTCGCGGGTGATTCCGAGACCTCCTCGCGGCTGCGCGCCGCGGGCTTCGAGCCGTTGAGCGTACGGCTGCGGCCGGACCCCTTCCGCTGCGAGGACCCGGTGGTGCTGGAGGAGTACCTCGCCACCGTCGTACTCGGCGCGCATCTCGACCCGCTCCCGGCCGCGGAGCACGCGTCGTTCGTGCGCGAGGTGCGCCTGGCCCTCCCCGAGCCCTGCGTCGACTACGTCCGGCTCGAGATCGACGCCGTACGCCGCTGACGCTCCTGCGTCAATCGGGCGGGCGGGCGGGAGCCGCAGGGTATCGGACGGGCGAGCGAATCGGAAGAGACGTCCCATTTCGCATCGCGTTCTCTGTCTAGACGGTCGCCACCTCGCTAGCCTGTGCAACCCGAGAGCGCGACGGATGGAGCGACATGGCAGACGCGGCCCTCATCATGAGCGTGACCTTCGCCATGGGATACATCGCCTCACTGATACGTCTCCCGCCACTCATCGGCTTCCTGTCGGCTGGCTTCGTGCTCAACGCCTTCGGCCACGAAGAGGTCCCGATCATCGACACGATCGGGGGCCTCGGCGTCACGCTGCTGCTCTTCGGCATCGGCCTCAAGCTCGACCTGCGGTCGCTGCTCGGTAGAGAGGTGTGGCTCACCTCCTCGGTGCACATGCTCGCAAGCGTCGTCGCAGGCGCAGCGTTCCTATGGGCCGTGTCCCTGACGGGGCTGGCGCTGCTGACGAACGTGAGCCTGGGGAAGCTCGCGCTGCTCGGCCTGGCCCTCGCCTTCTCCAGCACCGTCTTCGTCGTCAAGATGCTGGAGGAACGCGGCGAGGCAGACGCCTTCTACGGACGCATCGCGATCGGCATCCTGATCATGCAGGACATCGTCGCGGTCGCCTTCCTCACGGCGACCAGTGGCCATCTCCCCAGCATCTGGGCGATCTCGGTGATCCTGCTCTGGCCGGCGTCGAAGGTCATCCGGAAGCTCTGGACGCGCATCGGCCACGGTGAGATGCAGGCGCTCTTCGGGATCGTGATGGCGCTGGTGCCGGGCTACCTGTTCTTCAGCATCGTCGGCCTGAAGGGCGACCTCGGTGCGCTCATCATGAGCATCCTGCTCGCGTCGCACAAGAACTCCTCGGAGCTCGCCCGCTCGCTCTTCCACTTCAAGGAACTGCTGCTGATCGGCTTCTTCGTCTCGATCGGTCTTGCCGGAGGGCTGCCGAACGTGGCGGACGTCCTCATCGCCGGCCTGCTCCTACTCCTGCTCCCCGTGCGGGCCGCGGGCTACGCCTTCCTGCTCAGGTTGGCGAAGGTCCGGCAACGGACGGCGTGGCTGACGGCATTCGGCCTGATGCAGTATTCCGAGTTCGGGCTGATCGTCGTGGCGGTCGGCGTCGACGCGGGCCTGATCGATGCGGAGTGGCTGATCGTCGTCTCGGTCGCTGTGGCATTCAGTTTCATCATCTCGGCGATCGTCAACGCGAAGGCCAGGACGCTGATCGAGCACCTGGCTGCGCGGGCGCCCGAACAGGACCCCATGTCGCTTCACCCCGAGGACCGGCCGGCGGACATCACCGGCGCGGAGGCGCTGATCGTCGGGATGGGCCGGATCGGGCAGTCGGCGTACCAGCGTTTCGACGAGGACCACGAGATCGTCCCGGTGGGCGTGGACAGCGACGGCGCGAGGGCCAAACAGCTCACCGCACGTGGGATGCGCACCGTCGAGGCGGACGCCAGCGATGCCGAGTTCTGGCAGCGGCTGATCGGGCGGGATCAGGTGCGGGTGGTGATCCTCGCCATGCCTCGGCACGGCGCCAACCTGTCGGTGGTGAAGTCACTGCGGGCCGCCGGCTTCACGGGCACGATCTCCGCCGTCGCGCGCTTCGACGACGAGGCCGAGCAGACCAAGAAGTACGGCGCCGACGCGAGCTTCAACGTGTACGGCGCCGCCGGGATGGAGCTCGCCGACGACGTGATGCGGAGAGAGCACAGCTAGAACACGCGAGTCGGCGCATCTGTGCACGCAGAACACGCGAGTCGGCGCATCTGTGCACGC
>JBDHZS010000152.1:0-9113 GCA_039812025.1 Nocardioides sp.
GCAGAGGGGGCGGGATTCGAACCCGCGGCTGACATCGCTGCCAGCGACCGCTTTCAAGGCGGTTCCGATCGGCCACTCCGGCACCCCTCCGAGCATCGGCGTACGACGCCCGGCGGGCAGTCTACGCGCGCAGGACCGGCCAGGCGTGTCCACGTGTCCGCACCGGCGACCGACGACTGCCCAACGCACGCCGACGGCCCCGGCGTTGGTGGCGGCGACCGCGGTCGGGGACAATGGCGCCATGAGCGGCACGGTCCTGTCCGACTACCGGCTCGCGGCACCCCGGATGGCGCGCATGGTGGGCGGGGTGATGGTGCTCTCGGCGCTCGTGATCTTCGCGGTCACGCTGGTGGTCGCCGTACTGCGCGGTCCGCTCGCGATCGTCTTCGCCGCGGCCATGCTGTGCGTGATCGGGCTGGTGGTCCTGGCCACCTGGCTCCGGTCGGTGCCGGTGGTCAGGTTCACCACCGAGGGCTACCGGGTCCGCCTGGTGCGGGGCGCCGGGGTCACCCAAGCCGGCTGGGATCAGGTCAGCGAGGCGGCGACGACCCACCGCGCGGGTGAGGCATGCATCGTCCTGAAGCTGAAGACCGGCGCCACGACGACGATCCCGGTGTCGCTGCTCGAGGGAGATCGTGAGGAGTTCGTCCGCGACCTGCAGGGGCGCCTCGATGCGGGGCAGGGGCTGCGACCCCTCTGAGCAGGCAACCAGCCGATTGGTGGCCCTCCGGGCACGGCTAGTACGCTGGTCGGGCTGCCTGGAGGCGTCGCCTAGTCCGGTTTATGGCGCCCGCCTGCTAAGCGGGTTGAGGGTCACCCCCTCTCGCGGGTTCAAATCCCGCCGCCTCCGCCACAGCCTCGGCCCCGGATCCCCACCAGGACCGGGGCCGAGTCGGTTATCGGACGGTCGGCCGGCGAGCGTCCCGATCGCCCGGGTGTGACCTGGGCAACTGCAAAGTTCTGCAACTTGTTGCATTGCATAGACCTGAGGGTGCATCTGGTCACCGGAACCCCAACTTTCGTAGCACACTGGAGTCCTCAGCAGGAGAAGGCCCGCCCCCCAACGGGCCGTTACAGCAGGAAAGTGAGTCCGATGTTCATCGCACGACGCGTAGTGGTGGCGGCGCTGGCCGCAACTGCACTCACCTTCGGCGTTGTCGGCACGGCGCCCGCGCAAGCGGACACCAGCTGGACGTACGGCGTCGGGATCCCGAAGAAGCGCTGACCGGCTGAGACAAGATAACAAGATCCGAGACGCGGACCACCCCGACCCCAAGACCCCGGTCCCTGGCCGCTCAGGCGGCACGTCTCGTCAGGCGAGGGCGATGACCCCCCATGCGTCGCCCTCGCCATCTTGTTTCATCTCGGGCTTGTCTCGCCGCGCGCGCGGCAGCATGTCCACCGCCCCATCCCATCACCATCCCCCCAAATCGCAAGGGCCCGGACGCCGACGAGCGCCCGGGCCCTTCGTCATGTCCTGATCAGCGTCATGTCCTGATCAGCGCTCGTGCGCGTTGCGGCCGTCGAGCCCCCGCCGCCCCATCTCGTAGCCGAGCTGGAAGCGCGTCTGCGCGTCGTACTCGGTCTTGAGGTCGGCGACATAGCCGGCGTAGGTGCGCGGCGACACCCCGAGCCGCTTGGCGCTCGCGGGGTCCGCGTGGCCCTCGATCAGCATCCGGATCGTCATCGCGCGCTGCTCCGCGGCGATGTCCTTCATCAGGCTGGTCTCGCGGCTGGTGAACGGCCGCGCCCGCTCCCACGAGCGCTCGAACATGTCGACCAGGTAGGCGACCAGCGAGGTGTCACGGATCGCCAGCGCCGCCGAGAGCCCCTCGTGGCTCGGGATGACCGCGATCCGCCGGTCGACGACGATCAGCCGGTTGAAGAACTCGTCCAGCGTGCGCACCTCGGCGCCGTGCGGGGTGACCTCGGCGACGTACTTGCGAGTGAACGTGTTGCGTCGGGCCGCGTGCTGATACAAGGTGCGCATGCGCACGCCGCGCTCCATCGCGGCGATGTCGCGCTCGGCGGCCATCTTCATCGCCGGCTCCAGCATCGTCACGGCACGTCCGGCCTGCGGTTGCGCCGTGATCAGCTCGAACTCGGCGTCAGCCACCACCGAGGCCAGGAACGGGTTGATCGCCTCGCCCCGGACCTCGGTGATCGGACCCTTCGCCGTCCCCGGAGAACGACGCCACGCCTGCGCCAGCGACGTGAACGCGTTGGCCCACTCCGAGGACTCCGCGAGCAGCCGCGACCCGCTCGTCGTCAACGGCGTGACCACCGCCGACTGCACGGTCGCCGGGTCCACGCCGTACCACCGGTGCGTCGTGTTGTCGTGCACCATCAGGCCCAGGTCGACGAGGAGTTCGAACGCCGCCCGCTCCGGGCTGTCCTCGCCCAGGCGAGGATCCTCGTCCGGAAGCCCGTCCGCGGCGAGCACCGCCTCGAAGAGTGGCGCGCCGGAGGTCTCGAACAGCTCCCGATCCTCGGGCCCAAGAGCGCGCACGGTTCCTCCTGTACGACGTGCCTGACCTACGGTACCGACTGCGGTCCCGTTTCGGGTCCGAACGCCCCGTCGCACGCGGAGATCGCGCGGAGATCGCACCGGGATCGCACACCGGGATCGCACGGAGATTAGGCGCCGCCGCTCGGCTTCGGCTACCCTCGCTCAGTCCCTGCCAGTGCAGGGTCTGCGCCCGTAGCTCAACGGATAGAGCATCTGACTACGGATCAGAAGGTTAGGGGTTCGAATCCCTTCGGGCGCGCCAAAACCGCTGGTCAGAGCACCTGTACGGATCCTGAACTCAGGAGAAGTCAGTGCTAGGTCAGCACAAAGTCAGCATAAAGTCGGTCGACGCGGTGGGGCCCTCGACCGCTCTGGGGCTCTCTCGGACAGGTGCGTCACACCTGGTCTGTATGGAGACCACAACCCACCCCAAGACCACTCTCGGTTCCGTCCTGACCATGTCCGAGCTCGCCTCAGCGCTCGGGGTCACCCTCCAGACCTTGTATGACCTGCGCAGCCAGGGCCGCGGACCTCGCGGGTTCCGCGTCGGCCGCGAGCTGCGGTTCCGGGTCCGCGAGGTCGAGGCCTGGCTGGAGCAGATGGAGGCCGACGACGCGCAGCGCCACCCGCGCAAGGCGCTCTGATGCGCTCCGGGCGGCCACGCACCCCGATCGGCACCCACGGCAACATCACCACCCGCCGTCGCGGCCGTCGCGTGGTGGCCGAGACCAGGGTGCGCGATCTCGACGGACGACTGCGGCAGGTGCGCGTCTCCGGTGCCTCTGCTGCTGCGGCACGAATGCGGCTGATGGAGCGCATCCGCGAGCGACCCGCGGTGCGCAACGATGGAGTGCTGCATCCGACGAGCTCGTTCACCGACCTGGCCGACCTGTGGCTGGCCGATCTCGACATGCGCGACCTGGCGGAGGCCACCAGGGAGAGCTATCAGGGCTGTCTGCGCCTGCATGTGCGACCGGCGTTCGAGCACTACACCCTCGCTGAGGTGACCACCGGGCGGGTCGAGTGGTTCCTGAACAATCAGGCGCGGGTGTCGTTCGCGCAGGCCAAACTGACCCGGACGATCCTGAACCTGCTGTTCGCCTTCGCGCTGCGCCACGATGCCATCTCCCGCAACCCGGTCCAGGGCACCTCCCCGCTGCGGCACCCCAGGGCAAGCCCGCGAGCGTTGACGATCGCGCAGATCGCCGCGATCCGCGAGGCGGCGGCGCGGTGGCGGACCGAGCCGGGCCTTCCTGGTCCCAGGCCGGATGGGCAGGTGCGCGACATCATCGAGGTGCTGCTCGGGACCGCGATGCGGCCCGGCGAGGTCCTGGCGCTTCGCCCCTGCGACATCGAGGACACCCCTGCCGGGATGATCGCCAGCGTCAACGGCACCGTCGTCCACCGCAGAGGGAAGGGGGCTGTCCGTCAGCCCCGGCCCAAGACCGATGCCTCGATTCGCCGTATCCCGGTCCCCGAGTTCGCGGCCGAGGTGCTGCGTCGCCGGATTGCGGCTATGCCGGGCGACGCGGGCACGCGCACCATCTTCGCCACCCGCACCGGGAGCCCGCTGAGCAACCACAACGTCCGGCGCACCTTCCGAGAGTTCCTCCAGATCGCCGGACTCGCCGACGCCGGCATCAGCCTGCGGTCCTATCGCCGCACCGGAGCGACCGTGATCGCCCGCAGCATCGGCACCGACGCGGCCGCGGTCTTCCTCGGACACACCTCGACGGCGATCACCGAGGGGCACTACATCGAGCCAGACCGCACAGTCGACGCCACGCCCGCGGCTCAGTTGGAGCGCACCCTGCGCCCCGCAGCCTCGGACGCCTCCCTGCTCACCCAGCGTGCAGCAGACGGTGAGGACGCACTGCTCGACGCCCTCGACCGCGAGAGCACCGATGAGGCGGAGACGAGCTGAGACGGCTGGTCCGCAACGGGCCCGAGAAGCCGCCCCGGGACCAGATGTCGCCTTGTCGATCGACCCGATCCGGTTGTCCCACGGTTGGCTCGAATCGAGCCCACCGTCTGATTTGCGCATTCTGTCGTTGTGGGCACGTTTCCGCAGGTCGCGCCGGTCATGCCGAATCAGCACTACCGTGGCGGCCCGTTCCGTCGTTGCGGCTGCGAGTGCGTTTCCGCAGGTCGCACGGTCCCGCCGATTCAGCGGGACCGGACACCTGCCCTGATAGATCGGGCAGGTCCGGTTCTCTCGTGGGCGCAGCTCGGTCATGACCATCAGTGTCCTCAGCCTGCGCACCAATTATCGCCCGTCCTCCTGCGCCAGTCCCAGGACGGGCGCAGGAGGGGCGCAGGACGGGCGAGCAAGTTCACCGCCCGTTATCGCAGGTCACAGCGGTATTCGCCTGCGCCCGTCCCGAAAAGGTAGGTATGGGAGATGCGGCTCATCATCAACGGCTGAGCCAGCGTGCGCACGCATCGGCGTTGGCATGAACCACAGCCGAGGCCGTCGAGTTCGTGGGCGCCGGGGCCGGCGCTCATCACCCCGGCTCAGGCGGGACCCCAGTGGTGCCTGCGGTCGCCGAATCGGTATCGGTGTTGGCGAGTAGGTCGAGGGTCAGTTGGGCCTGGGTGCGGTGGTCTTCGGGGAGGGCCCGCCAGGCCGGGTGTTCAGTCGGAGGTTGTGCGTGAGGGTCGCGATGCGGCGACGGTCGGATCCGGTGAACTCGGCGCGCTCGGTGAACGGATCTTCGATGCAGGCGAGCAGTGCGGCGGCGTCGAAGAGGTGACGGTCCCGGTCGCGGGAGTCGGTGGTGTACGCGGCGGCTTTGAGGATCAGCGCTCCGAACGGGCGTGGGACCGAGATCACCGCGACAGCGCCCGGAACGATCTCCAACCGAGCGCTGATGGTCCGGCGCAGCGCTTGGGTGCCGCCCTCGATACGGATCATCTCGTGCCCGAGCAGCTTCTCGATCACCCGTGGCGCCGGGTGGTCGGCGATCAGGACATCGACATGGTCTTCCTCACCCGCACGGGCGACGAGGTCGACCGTCGAGGTTCCTCGCACGAACCGGTGCGCCGTCCTGTTGCGCACGTCGAAGCTGGGCTGGAACAGGTACCCGAGTCCTTCCAGCACGGTCGCGACCGCGTTCGGTATGCCGTGCTGAGTCTCGATGTGCAGCACGATGTCGACGTCGTTGGTGGGACGGACGATGCCGATCCCGTGGTGGATCGTGTGGAGCTGTGTCATCAGCCCTCCGACCAGGGTCCAACTCCCGGACGGGAGAGCCTCTGCGAGTTCCGCGACGCTCGGCCACGGAGTCGGCCAGCCGCCGGGAGCGGCAGCAACCTCGATCGTAGGGCGCGTTGCGCTCATCGGTATGCCTCCAGGAGCTCACGGATAGTCCGGCGGCCGATGCCCCGCTGTCGCGGATCGGTGCTGGTGCCGGCATCCAGTGCAGCGACCGTCCTGGTGGCGATGAGGTCGCGAACGCGATCGAACTCGAACTCGGTCGTGCGCAGCACCACGCTCCCGCTCCCATCGGCCCGAAGGCCGAGGCTGCGGACCACATCGTCGAGGCCTAACGCGGGGAGGTAGCCGTCGATGCTGTCGTCGGCAACGTCCGTGATCCCCAGCAGCTGCTGGTTGGTCGAGACGACCCGCTCGCGTAGGCGGGGGAGTGCTGCGCGGTGGGCCAGATAGGTCTGGACCCGGGCACGGTCACGCATCCGGGTCAGCAAGTCGTCGGCGTCGTTTGTCTCACGCAGCACCGACCGGAGTCGAGAGGCCTGCGTCTCTCCTAGCCAGTCGGCGTCTTGCCCGGACAGGATCGCGACGGCGCCCCAGGCGGTGTGCTCGGCCCAGGCACGAGTGCGGCCCTGGCGCTGAGAGTGGAGATAGCGGTCGACCGAACCGCGATCGATCAGACCGCGGGCGACCCTCGTGATTGCCCCGGAATCGGCCAGGCGGCGAGCATGGCGCGTCGACACCCCGAGGGTGCTCGCTGTCTCATCAAGCGTGAGGAACTCGCCCGCCATGACAGATAATGTCCCATAACGGACGTAATCCGCAAAGTCTGGGTTCGAGGATTGATGTCGCTCGTCGCCGTCCTAACCCGACGCCGCCAGGCCGACAGCCCCCAGCGATCTCGTTGAGCGGGGTGCCGGGGTTGCGCCGCGCCTGACTGACATCGGTGCGGGTGCGCTGAGTCGGGAGCACGCCAGCGGTCGTTCGAGCCATGAGTTCAACCTACGTGGAGGGTCCGACTCTCCGACCGGGAAAACACGGCATCAGGCAGGAAGGCCGCCGAGGTCGTCGAAGCATTTCGACCGAGCCGAGTTGCTTCAGGCAGCAGCCGAGGACGACGCTGGCTTCGATCTTGCGGTCTTCGTGCAGATGCTGCGTTCGCACCGACGCCTTCGTGACGGGGACTTCCCACACACCGACGTGCCCATCGAGGATCTGCGGACCTACTTCGACAACTGGGCCAACGATCTCGACCGCTGACGCATCCTCCCAGCGACAGCTTCGGCAGGCAGCAGCGGAAGCGGGGTCCGGACGGCTCCTCCCCACCGGGATCGCTGTTTTCCCTCGGACGACCGGATTCGGCTCCATCGTTTGCTGCGGGGCGGGTCGATGCGGATCACCTCGACGGAAGCGACAAGGCCTCCAGCGGTTCGACACCGGTTCCTGCGAGGAATGCGCCGACCGCCCCGGCAATGGTGTCGGTGATCCCGACGGCGCGACCACGATGCCGTTCACGTGCGTCTCCTTCCCGTCCGAGACCCCGAAGTGGTTGCCTCTGCTTCCCAGGTGTTCCACACCGCACCGCAGTCTGCGCCCGTCCTGTCGCGAGTCACCCCCAGAAGTGGGATACACGTCTTGCAGATCGAGGACAAGGCTGAGAATCGCACCACCTGAAGTGGGCCTGTGGAGACTTGTGCACACCTCGATGTTGAGGAGGTACCGCGCTGGCCACGCTGTAGACACGGACTATCGCACGCTTCGACGATCACGAGGTCCCCGCCTGACACCATCGACACGCCTGTCGCTTGCCAGCGTGATGGGACCACCGTGTTGCCAGCGGGAAGGGACCATGTGGGGGTGGCTGTGAGCATCACTGGTGCTCCTGGTGGGTGTCAAGACCGGCGTGTGCGGTGAGGCCGCGTTGGCGGTAGGAGGGGCCTTCGATGATGAGGGTGTGGGCCCCTGCGGTGAGGCGGTCGATGGCGGACTGCGCGAGGAGGGTGTCGCTCATCATGGCCAGCCATTCGGCCGGGTCTCTGTTCGAGGTGATGATGGTGCTTGCTTTGCGGTGCCGTTCGACGGCCAGTTCATAGAAGTCGTTGGTCTCGGTGGCGTCGAGGCGGCGCAGGGCGAAGTCGTCGAGGATGAGGACGTCGACGCGGGCCAGGCGCCGGATCTCGGCTTCGAGGGTGTTGTCCAGCCGTGCTGCTCGCAGGCGGGTGAAGAGCTTGTCGGCGCGGGCGGCGTGCACGCTCATTCGGCGCCGGACGGCGGTGTGCCCGAGGGCGTGGGCCAGGTGTGTTTTGCCTACCCCGACGGGGCCGAGGATGAGGACCGCGTGCCCTGCCTCGGTGAAGCGCAGGCTGGTCAGGTCCATCAGCAGCTGCCGGTCGTAGCTGATGTCGGGCAGCTCGTCCCAGGTCTCGATCCGCATGCTCGCATCGAGGCCGGCGGTGCGGGCGCGCAGGTGGGCCGAGGTGGCCTCGCGGCGGAGGATCTCGTCATCGAGGATCAGCTCGAGGAAGGCGGTGTGGCTGAGCTTGCGTTGCCGGGCCAGGGCGAGCCGTTCGGGCAGGGTCTGAGTCATCCGGCCGAGCTTGAGCGCCTTCAAGGCTCGGGTCAGGTCGACCCCGATCGGGTCGAGCACCCCGCCGGCTGGCGGGGCGGGCGTGTGGATGGTGTTGTTGCTCATGGGGTTTGGCTCCTGTCATCGTGGTTGGGGATGTCGCCGGGGACGAGGGCCAGCTGCACAGGCGGGGTGCTGCTCGTGGCGGCGGATGTGGTCGTGGCGGGCATGGTGGTGAGGTACTCGGTGTTGTCGCGGGCGAAGCGTCCACCGGTGATGCCGGCGGCTGCGGGCAGGGTCGGTGGGGTGGTCTCGGTGGCCTTGGCGAGCATGGCGGCGATCTTCGAGACGGAGACAACGTCCAGGTCCAACGCGGTGGAGCAGGCGGCCTCGACCGCCTCGGGTCCGTACTTGCGGACCAGGCCGAGGAGCCGGTACACCGCCCGCATCCTCGTCCAGGGCAGCGGGTCGTCCAGGAGACGCTCGGCATAGATGCCGATGTTCTCTCCGTGGACCGCGCAGTCGCCGATCAGGCGGGCCAGGTCCCGCAGCGCGTAGGTGGCTTTGTGCTCGGGCAGGTCCTTCGGGTCGGTGCTCCTGCGTCCGGGAGGCTGGCGGGGGTGGGTCTTGACGAGCTGCCCGCCACCGGGGCCGGTGGTGTACAGCTTGACCAGCTCACTGTCCGCGCGGGCTTGCAGGCGCGCTCCAGGGTCGGGTGGCCCCGGGGGGTTGCACCCCGGGGCTCCCACAGAACCGTGCGTAACAGTCTCCCGTTACACGGCTCTTGTCATCTTGATCATCAGCGGATAGTTGACCTTGGGCCAGTG
>JBDHZS010000153.1:0-9105 GCA_039812025.1 Nocardioides sp.
GTCCTGCCTGCAGAAGTCGGGCTGTGGTAAGACCGACCATTTCCGGTCAGGACCCCGCGGCCCACGACCGACACGCCGCCGTCACACAAGTCACACCAGCCACTCTGGTGAGAAAACCTCATTGACAATGCCAGCTGTCGTCCCTATTGTCATTCCAACCCTAATGGTCTGACCATTACGCCCTGAAGGGGTCCAGCCCAATGTTGTGCGACTCGGAGGACACATGACCACCTTGCTCCTGGTGCCCGCAGCGGTGTCTTCGGCCTACCAACCGGACCTGTCCCCGGTGGCCGACAGCCTCGCCCTCTCGGCGCTCATCGCGCTCCTGCCGCTCGTGACGGTGTTCGTCACTCTCGGGGTCCTGAAGTGGAAGGCGCACTGGGCGGGTCTGAGCGCTGTCCTCGTGGCGATCATTGTCGCGGCCGTCTTCTTCGGGATGCCGGTCCAGTTGGCCGCCCTGGCGGCGACGCAGGGCGCTGCGTTCGGCCTGTTCCCGATTATGTGGATCGTCTTCACCGCGATCCTCCTGTACCAGGTCACGGTTCGCTCAGGCCACTTCGAGGACCTGCGGGCGACCTTCCACCTCATCTCCGATGACCCGCGCATCCAGGCGATCATCATCGCCTTCTGCTTCGGGGGCCTCCTCGAGGCGCTCGCCGGGTTCGGCGCTCCGGTCGCGATCACCGGCGTCATGCTCATGGCGCTCGGGTTCTCCCCCCTGCGCGCCGCCGCCGTCGTCCTGCTCGCCAACACGGCACCCGTGGCCTTCGGTGCCATCGGCACGCCGATCATCACCGCCGGCAACCTTACCGGGATCCCCTACCAGGAGATCGGCGCCTACGTCGGCCACCAGACCCCCATCCTGGCCGCCTTCGTGCCGCTCCTGCTCGTCCTCATGGCCGGCGGCCGGCGCGGTGTCCGCGAGACCTGGCCTGTCGCCGTCGTCGTCGGTCTCGCCTTCGCCATCGCGCAGTGGATCTCGGCGACCTGGATCTCGGTGGAGCTCACCGACATCATCGCCTCTCTCGCCGGCCTCGCCGCCGCGGTGCTCTTCCTGCGCGTGTGGCAGCCGAGCGGGCGCGATGAGGCCCTGGCGGTCATGCACGCCGATCGGGAGCGTGAGCTCGCCCTCGTCGGGGGCGAGGGCAACATCGCCGCCTCCGGCCCGGTGAGTGACTTCAACGTCTCGGCCGACGAGCTCGAGGAACGGGCCCGCGGGCTGACCAAGGGGCGCATGCTCTTTGCCCTCTTTCCCTACCTCCTCGTCATCGCGATGTTCTCCGTCGCCAAGCTCGTCCCCCCGGTCAAGGAGGCGCTCACGGGCACGGACATCAAGATCCCGTGGCCTGGCCTGGACGGCGAGATCCTCACCGCCTCCGGCGAGGTGAGCGGCGCGACGAACTACACCCTCGCGTGGCTCAGCTCACCTGGCTCGATGCTGCTCATCTGCGGACTCATCGTCGCCTTCGTCTATGGCATCGGCATCTCGGGGTGGGCCGGCGAGGTCGCCGCCATCACGCACAAAATGCGCTTCGCGTTCCTCACCGTGGCCTCGATGCTCGCGCTGGCCTATGTCATGAACCTCTCCGGTCAGACCATCACGATCGGCACGTGGATCGCCGGCACCGGCGCCGCCTTCGCCTTCCTCAGCCCCACCCTAGGGTGGATCGGCACCGCCGTCACCGGGTCCGACACCAGTGCCAACGCCCTGTTCGCGACACTGCAGCAGAGTGCGGCGCAGACCGCCGGCATCGACCCGACCCTGCTCGTCGCGGCCAACACCTCCGGCGGGGTAGTCGGCAAGATGATCAGCCCGCAGAACCTCACGATCGCGGCCACCGCCGTCGGGCTCATCGGTCGGGAGTCGGACATCCTGCGCAAGGTGCTGCCGTGGAGCATCGGACTCATCATCGCCATGTGCATCCTCGTCGGCCTGCAGTCCACCGTCCTGGCCTGGATGCTGCCATGAGCACCGGAACCTCCCGCCCCGCGCTCGATGCGCCGGTTTCGCAGCTGCGCGTCGCCCTCTTCGCGACGTGTTTCAACGACACGATGTGGCCCGAGACTCCGAAGGCGACGGTGCGCCTGCTCGAGCGGCTCGGCGTGACCGTCGAGTTCCCGACGGAGCAGACCTGCTGCGGGCAAATGCTCACGAACACCGGCTACGGCCGGGACGCGCTCCCGCTCGTGCGCCGCTTCGTCGACGTCTTCGGCGAGTACGACGCGGTCGTCGCCCCGTCGGGGTCGTGCGTCGGGTCCGTGCGCGAACAGCACCCCGGGATCGCGCAGCACGCCAGCGGCGGCGCCCTCGCCGACCGGGTCGCCGAGGTGGCCCCGAAGGTGTACGAGCTCTCGGAGTTCCTCGTCGACGTCCTGGGCGTCGTGGACGTCGGCGCGTACTTCCCGCACCGGGTCACCTACCACCCGACGTGCCACTCCCTGCGGATGCTGCGGGTGGGCGACCGGCCGCTGCGCCTGTTGCGCGCGGTGCGCGGCATCGACCTCGTCGAGCTACCCGGCGCCGAGGAGTGCTGCGGCTTCGGCGGCACGTTCGCCATGAAGAACGCCGACGTCTCCATCGCCATGGGCTCCGACAAGGCCCGGCACGTCGTGGAGACCGGAGCCGAGGTGCTCGTCGCCGGGGACAACTCGTGCCTGGCGCACATCGGCGGGATCCTCGGGCGGCAGCGCTCCGGCGTGCGCCGGATGCACCTAGCCGAGATCCTGGCCTCGACCGAGGAGGACCAGACATGACCACCAGCCCGTCGCCGACGCCGGTGCGACCGCCCGTACCGGGACCGCTGCAGCAGACCGCACCGACCTTCATCGGGATGCCCAAGTTCCCGAAGGGCGCGCGCGAGGCCCTGGCCAACACCCAACAGCGACGCAACCTCCACCATGCGACGCACACCATCCGCGGCAAGCGCGCCCGGGTCGTCGCCGAGGTGCCGCACTGGGAGGACCTGCGCCTGGCCGGGGCGGCCGCCAAGGACGAGGCCCTGCACCACCTCGCCGACTACCTCGTCCTCCTCGAGGAGAGCCTCACGGCCAACGGCGCAACGGTGCACTGGGCCCGGGACGCCGCCGAGGCCAACGCGATCGTCCTCGACATCGTCCGGGCCAAGGAGGCCGATGAGGTCGTCAAGGTCAAGTCGATGGTCACCCAGGAGATCGAGCTCAACGAGGCCCTCGAAGAGGCGGGGATCCACGCCTGGGAGACCGACCTCGCAGAGCTCATCGTCCAGCTCGGACACGACCGCCCCAGCCACATCCTCGTCCCCGCGATCCACCGCAACCGCAGCGAGATCCGCGAGATCTTCCTCCGCGAGATGGCCGCCGTCGGCCGCCCCGCACCGCCCGACCTCACCGACGACCCGGCCCGGCTCGCCGAGGCGGCACGCCTGCACCTACGCGAGAAGTTCCTCCGCGCCAAGGTCGGGGTCTCCGGCGCCAACTTCGCCATCGCCGACACGGGCACCCTCGTCGTCGTCGAGAGCGAGGGCAACGGCCGGATGTGCCTCACCCTGCCCGAGACACTCATCTCCGTTGTCGGCATCGAGAAGGTGCTACCGACCTTCGAGGACCTCGGCCCCCTCCTGCAGCTGCTCCCGCGCTCGAGCACCGGGGAGCGGATGAACCCCTACACGACGATGTGGACCGGGGTCCACGACGGCGACGGCCCACAGGAGGTCCACGTCATCCTCCTCGACAACGGCCGCAGCCACGTCCTCGCCGACCGGCACGGCCGCCAGGCACTACGGTGCATCCGCTGCTCGGCCTGCCTGAACGTCTGCCCCGTCTACGAGCGCACCGGGGGCCACGCCTACGGCTCCGTGTATCCCGGTCCCATCGGCGCGGTGCTCAACCCCCAGCTGCGCGGCACGGCTAGCGACATCGACAAGTCGCTGCCCTTCGCCTCCAGCCTGTGCGGTGCGTGCTTCGACGCCTGCCCGGTGCGGATCAACATCCCCGAGATGCTCGTCGACCTCCGCACCCAGGTCGCAGACGAGGGCGGCTGGACCCCCGAGTCCGCGGCGATGCGAGCGACCGCCTGGCTGTTCTCCGACCCGCGACGACTGACGGCGGCCCAGAAGGCCGCCACCCTCACCGGGCGACTCCTCGGTGACCGGACCATCCGCTCAGTCCCCGGCCTGGGGGCCTGGACCAACGCCCGCGACATCCCGACCCCGCCCAAGGAGACGTTCCGAGCGTGGTGGGCCCGCGAACGGGGCTCCGGCTCCGGGAAGGGGTCGACCCGATGAGCGCCCGGAAGGACATCCTCGCCCGGGTCCGCGGGGCGACCGCCGACGTCGTCTCCCCGATGCGCTCCGAGAAGAGCTTCCCCGTCACCGAGGAGGTCTCCTCCGGGCCGGCCGAGACCCTTGAGCTGTTCGCCGAGAACGTCGCCGACTACCGGGCGCAGGTGCTGCGGGTCGAGCCCGGCGGAATCGCCGACGCCATCGCAAACGCCCTGCGCGAGCACGGGTGCGGCTCGGTCGTCGTCCCGGGGGGCCTCGACGAGGCCTGGGTCGGCGCCATCGGCTCGGTCGCCACGGTCGTCCCGGACACCCCCTCCCTGACCTCGGCCGACCTCGACGGCATCGACGGCGTCGTCACCGCCTCGGCGATCGGGATTGCCACGACCGGCACCATCGTCCTCGACCACCGAGAGGACCAGGGTCGCCGCGCCATCAGCCTCGTCCCCGACACCCACATCTGTGTCATCCGCGCCGACCAGGTCGTCCACGACGTGCCCGAGTCGGTGCGCCGGCTCCGACCGCAGGCGGGCGACGCCCGCCCCCTAACCTGGATCAGCGGTCCCAGCGCGACGAGCGACATCGAGCTCGAGCGCGTCGAGGGCGTCCACGGACCGCGCACCCTCGTCGTCGTCCTCGCGACTGGCTGACCAGATCAGATCTACCGCCCGGGCGCCTTCGCAGAGCAGCAGGACGGCGACGTCGCCACGGCGTTACCGCCACGCTGTCCTTCATCCGCGGCTACACCGCCCTTGCGCCAATGGGCGGCGAATCTCATCCTCAATCGAGCCCAATATCCGTCAGTCACTCACGGGCAGGATCCACCTATCGACTGCGCTGATGTCGCGCAGGGATCCTGCTTTCGCCCCGAAAGGCCTTCGTCACGGCCCTCTGGGCATTGCGCCAGCCACGCCGCGCTCATTGTCGGAGTGTGCGACATATCGCCGCCAGTCGCACGCTCAGGATGGTCAGTCTCGCTGGCCAAGCCATGTTCGCTCCGCCCGAGCGAGATGGTTCGCGCTCAAGCCGGGAGCCTGACGGTGACCTACCTCCTAGAGGATGCTGGGCCCTACCTTGCGCCAGGCCTACCGGGTGGGTTTGGGGAACCAGGACAGGCAGAGTCCCGTCCAAGGTTCACCGAGGTCGACGCCAGGAAGGGGACCCGACTGTGACGAGTTCGCACAGGCAACTGCTCGTCGGTGCGGTGGCCGGGCTCGTGACGCTTCTCGTCGGTTGCACGTCTCCGTCTCCAGCGGCCACCTCCGATCCGGCGCGACCGGGCCACGCGGCAGAGGCGGTGACACCCGCCGGCGCCAAGGAGACCGCACTCGCGGTCCGGGAGTTCCCGCCGGGTGAATCATGGGACGAAGCTGTCCAGCCGCTGATCGTGCGGATCAGCAACCAAGCCTTCGACGACCCCGACGTACGCCTGACCGCCACTTTGGACGGGGTGGCGCTGTTCAATCAGTCATTTGCTGTCGAGGGACAGCACACCGTGACCCTGTTTGGCGTCGAGGCCGAGCCAGGACGTCACACCCTGACGGTGGTCTCCGACAGTGGAGCACAGATCTCGCAGACTGTGACCCTGCCCGCAGGATCCCAACGGTGGCTCGTTGTCGACTACTGGTACGTCGACCCCGGCACGGCCGACGCCTCGCGGGACGCCAACGAAACTCCAGGCCCCGTACTCACGGTGGTCGTCTCCGAGGAGCCTGTCTATATCGCCTGAGCGTAGGACCCATTGGCCGCGCGGCCCCACCCGCGAAGGAGCGTCATTTCGCCGCCTGTCGACCGCTCTGGGGCGGTGGCCGTGCTGGGTTAGGCGACGGGCTGGAGTGGTTGGACCTTGGGGATGCCGGCGGCTCGTTCTGCGGCGAGGTCGTGCGCTGCCTGCATCGCGAGCCAGGCGCGGGCGGTGCCCACGCCGGCCTCCTCGAGGCGGACGGCCAGGTTGGAGCTGATCCGGGCGTGGCCGTGCAACACGCGGCTCAGCGCGACGCGGGAGATCCCGAGCCGGGAGGCGGCCTCGCTGACGCTGAGACCGAGGTCGGCCAGGACGTCCTCGCGCAGGATTTCGCCGGGGTGGACGGGGTTCTTCATCGCCATTGGTCGTTCTCCTTTCTGTCACTAGTGGTAGTCCTGGTAGTCGACGAGTTCGACGTCGGAGTCGAGGAACCGGAACGTGACGCGCCAGTTGCCGTTGACCCAGATCGAGTAGTGCCCGGCAAGGTCGCCTTTGAGCCGGTGGGTGCGAAATGACGGGATGGCCAGGTCCTCAGCACTCTGGGCGACGTCGAGCGCGGAGAGGATGCGCAGGAGCTTGGGGACGTGGTCGGCTTGGACGCCCTTCTTCGTGCCGTGGCGGTACAGCTTCTCGAGTCCTTTGTGTCGGAAGCTGACGATCACGACTCAACTGTACTGTATCGCGTGGCGTTACGCGATACAAGCGGGGCTGGCGATTCAGTTTGTCAGTCGCTCACCGATCGCTGCCCCACTCCGCCGCAAGACGCGCGTGGTGGAGTCCCTGCTTCTCGGCGATGCGCAGGTGCGTCGCGCTCGGTCGGCTGCGGCCAGGCCGAGGCCGAGAGCAATCTTCATACCCGGTTCTCGCTGTCGGGCTGCGCGGCGCCAAACGCCGCGACGAGGAGCTCGTAGTCGGAGTCGCGGACGGACACGATGGGTGCAACGTGTCGCCGTTCCCAGGCGTGCACGTGGATCACGTGGTATCCGTCGACGACCTTGTGGCACTCATCGAATGCGTCTTTGAGGCAGTCGATGAACTCCTCCCGCGGGTCCAGCGTTGATACCCAGCGGCCGGCGACCACGGGCCCTCCCTGACGGCACCTAATCCAGAACCTGTCGCCCCTGCTGGGCACCATTTCGCATCGATGATCGGCTGGGGTGGCGATCGCGTCGTAGAACCCGAGCGGGATGGAGACCGTGCGGCCCTTGCGGAACCGGCGGACACGCAACGGCGCGCGACTCGAGTCCCACGCGCTCGTCACACCGAAGTACGCCAGCATTCCGAGCACCACGAACACGGCGCCCACCACGGCGTCGGTAACGCTCATCAAGTTCCCCGGTCCACAACGAAGCCTCTATACGAGTGGGTCGATCATGCCATCACGGCGGCCTCGACCCAGGCCCCGGACCGCCGTCCTCCCTCGACGCCAACACACTGCGGCACTCCGCCGCTAAAGACACGCTCGTCCGGCCCTCCAGTCGAGACCTCAGACATGAACTGACTCAAGGCGCGCGCCATCCGCCACGTCGGTCACGTCCCGGGATGTACCGAAAAGTCAGCACAAAGTCGGTCCGAGACTGGTCGAGGTGGTCCATGCGCATCAGGTACCATCTCTAGCAACAGCCAACGAGATCCGTTCCAGGACTGTCAGATTGGTCGAGTTGAGGCGAGATTCGGCGAAAAGATCCGAGTGTCTCTTCACCCCTCTTGAATTCAGAAGGTTTGGGGTTCGAATCCCTACGGGCGCGCAACACCTTCCCTCGGTCGTCCTCGCCCTCCTGAGCGCTTGAGTTGACACCCCGAGGTTGCCCCGCAACCGGAGCGTTGCCAGAGTGGGCGCATGCGCGCGATCGTGGCAAGCGGCCCGGGCGGGCCGGAGGTGCTGACGCCGGCGGAGGTCCCCGACCCCGTCGCCGGGCCCGGCGAGGTGCTGGTGGAGGTGGCGGCGACGGCGGTGAACCGCGCCGACACTCTGCAGCGCCGCGGCTACTACCCGCCGCCTCCGGGGGCGAGCGAGATCATCGGCCTGGAGTGCAGCGGCCGGATCGCGGCACTGGGCGAGGGCGTCGAGGGCTGGGACGTCGGCGACGAGGTGTGCGCGCTGCTGTCGGGGGGCGGGTACGCCGAGCTGGTCGCCGTACCGGCCGGGCAGCTGATGCCGATCCCCGCCGGCGTGAGCCTCACCGACGCCGCGTCGCTGCCCGAGGTGGCCGCGACCGTGCTCTCCAACGTCTGGCTGCTCGCCGGCCTCAAGCCGTCGGAGACGCTGTTGGTGCACGGCGGCGCCGGCGGGATCGGCAGCTTCGCGATCCAGCTCGCCCACGCGCGCGGGTCGTACGTCGCCACCACCGCGGGCACGCCCGAGAAGCTCCAGCTGTGCCGCGACCTCGGGGCGGACGTGGCGATCGACTACCGCGAGCAGGACTTCGTCGCCGAGGTCCGGGCCGCCACCGACGGCCGCGGTGCGGACGTGATCCTCGACAACATGGGCGCCAAATACCTCAGCCGCAACGTCGACGCGCTCGCGGTCAACGGCCGGCTCGTCGTGATCGGGCTGATGGGCGGCACCCGCGGCGAGCTCGACATCAGCGCCCTGCTCGGCAAACGGGGCGCCGTCTTCGCGACGTCGCTGCGGGCGAGGCCGGCCGACGAGAAGGCCCGGATCTGCGCCGAGATCACCGAGCACGTGTGGCCGCTGATCGCCGAGGGGCTGGTGCGGACCGTCGTACACACCCGGCTGCCGCTCGACAACGCCGCGGACGCGCACGCTCTCATGGAGTCCGGCGCCCACACCGGCAAGATCCTCCTGAGCGTCTGAGCCGCCATCCGGTGCGCCCCTAGAGTGGAGCCCATGACCGACCACACGGGCCAGCCAGAAGCCACGGAGACCACCGACTCAGAACCGCAGCGCGTCGTCGTGGTGGGCCCGGACGGACGGCCCGTCGGGACGATCTCGGCCGACTCGCTCGTCGAGGTCGGTCCGGCCGACGGGGTCGACGGCGACGAGGACCACGGGCGCGGCGTCATGGACCTGGTGCAGCAGCCGGCGAAGGTGATGCGGATCGGTTCGATGATCCGGCAGCTCCTCGAGGAGGTGAAGTCCGC
>JBDHZS010000154.1:0-9081 GCA_039812025.1 Nocardioides sp.
GATCACCGCGGCCCGACTGGATTGGAAAGTCGCGGGGCCCTGCCGGTGCTCAGGCCGGCTGGGCCAGCAGCGTGGCGCCCAGCATCTGTGCCGTGTGCTCGAGGACGGCGTGGGAACCGGTCCCGCTCGGGCGGTCGCAGCACGGATGGGTGTCGAAGCCCTCGTCGACGACGATGCGGTGCAGCTGGCCACCGCAGGCACGACAGCGCCGGTCGGCGTGGTTGGGGCACTGGTCGACGGCCACGGCGCAGGGCAGGCACGCTGCGGGCGGCGGGGGAGTCACCTGGTGGTCGCGGTCCCAGTCGCGCCGCTGGCGCAGCAGCGTGGCGACCTGTTGCCACAGCGCGTGCTCGAGATGCGTCGGCGCCGGTCGGCCGAGCGCCTGGTCGACCGCCGCTATGAGCAGCTGCTCACCGCAGCCGAGGACGCGCTCGTCGACGCCGCGGTTGTAGCACCATCGGGCCAGCGTCTTCGCGGCCGTCATCAACTGCTCGTCCATGCGCGGCCGTCCCTCAGCAGGTGCCCCACAGGCCGCTGTCGGCGTCCTGGGCATCGTCGGCGGCCGCGGAGTACGACTCTTCGCGGGCGAGGTCCTGGACAGCCTCGTAGCGGCGTGCGGCGCCGCGGGCCAGGAGTTCTTGGGCTACGTCGACGCCGGCGTGGTCGACGTATCGCAGCAGCCGGTCGTACCGGTCGCGGTCGGGCTGGCCGCTGTCGGTGACCAGCTGGACGGTGATGCCGACCGGCGCGAGCTCCTCGAGCAGTCCGGTTGCCTGGTCGGCGTAGCACTCAGCCGGCGCCGGCGGGTGGGCGACTTCGGGGGCGTCGATGCCGAGCAGGCGGACTCGGCCGAGCTCGCGGCCGCCGAGGTCCTCGACGCGCAGCGTGTCCCCCTCGACCACGGCCGTCACCCGGACCGGGGTGGGATTGCCCTCCGATGGGTCGGGGCCAGTGGGAGCGCCGGGGAGGGCGGCCTTGATGCCGCCGGCGGTGAGCACGGCGATCACCGCGGCCGCGAGGCCGATGAGGGCCTTCATCGGGCGACCCTCAGCTGGGGACGCTCGCCGGCGACGGGAACCGTGCGCTCCTGCGCCCGGGCGCCGGGGGAGCGGTAGCCGGGCTCGTGGATCTGCTCGACGACCTCTGCCCCGCTCGTGCCGGCGCCGGCCGGCTCCTCGGGGAGCTCGGCGGCGATCTTCGCGGCCAGGTCGCGCAGCGGTGGGGTCTTCTCGATGCGCCGGGTCGCGTGGAGCACGGTCGTGTGGTCGCGGTCGAAGTGACGCGCGATCGTCGGCAGGCTGTGCCCGTGGATGCGGGCCGCCGTCATCGCCACCGCACGGGCGTCCGCTGCCGCCCGGCTGCGGTCGGCACCCAGGAGGACCTCGGGCGTGGTGTCAAAGGCCGCCGCGGCCGCCACGACGGCATGCTCGACCGGGCCATCAGGCGTGAAGGTCGACGCTGGCGGATCCTGGTGGAGGCTGACCACCGTGGCCTCGGGGCGGGGGAGCCGGGCGGTGTAGCGGTCGTTGACGTGCTCACTGACCCGGGCCGCGGCGCCGGCCAGCCGGGGCCGCTCGGCGGTGCGGCGCACGGCGTGGATCACCGAACCGTGGTCCTTGTTGAAGTGTTCGGCGATCGCCGGCAGGGACAGGCCGACCTCGCGGGCGGCGGTCATGGCCACCGCGCGGGCGTCGCTGACCGGACGGCTGCGCTCGGCGCTCAGGATCGCCTCCGGCGTGGTATCGAACATCGGTGCAGCCGCGTTGATGGCCAGCTCGCACACCGCAGCCGGACCGGTCCCCGGCGCCGACGGCATGGTCTGGTCGACCTGGACGGCCAGAACGGTCACCAGCGACCGCAGCTGGTCGGCGTCCAGCGGCGCGATCAGGTCGGCGACCTGGTCGTGCTGCCCACGGCCGGCGGCATCGAGGACGAGGCCAGCCAGCTGGCGGCCGCCCTGATCGAGGTCCATGCCCTTCCTCCCGCCTACCGCGCCGGCGACCCGCCGGCCGGGGTCGCCTGACGAGGAACCTGGCCGCGGCCCTGCTCGGCCATACGCCGGCGGGCGTTGTCGGTGATCTCGCTGGCGATGCCCGCCGACTGCCGGGCGTTGGCCGCGGCGTGGTCGACGACGTTCTCAAGCAGGCGCACGTCCTCGTCGGCGCGGCCGAGCTCCTTGCCGGCGGTCGCGATGCTCCGCTCGAGGGTGACCGGCTCCAGCAGCGACGGCGGAGTCACCTGCTGAGCCGCAAGCTGCACGCTGTCGACGTGCTGAGCGGTCAACCGGGCCATTGGCTTGGCCAGCTCGATCATCTCGCCCACGACGGCGAGGCGTGGCTTCAACTGCGCGACCTCGCTGGCGAGCTCAGGATCGGAGGTGTCGGCGACTTGGAGGAGATCGTGGGCATCGGCGATCGCCTGCGATGCACGCTCCAGGTGGCCGGTGAGTTCGTCGACCAGCTCGGCGTTGTCGCTGCAGCGCCGCTGCAGGCGGCTCAAGTGCTCGACGGCGGCCTCGAGGTAGTGGTCACCGCGGTCGCTGAGGCGGGCCTTCGCAGAGTCGAGCTCGGCGTCATCGAGAACCCGGAGCGCGGAGTTGATCGTGGTGTGGAGCTCGTCGAGGACCCGGCGGGCGCGTCCCACGGACTGCTCGGCCATGAAGACTGCGTCTGCGGCTTGCCGAGCGATGTCGGTGGTCATGCCGGCTCACCGCCTCCAGTGTCGGACGGGGGCGTACTGCTCGACGGGGGCAGGACCTCACGGAGGCGGTCGAGCGCGGCCAGGGCCTGCTCGAGGTGGTCGCGGGCCTCCTGAACCGGGTCACGGTCGGCCGCGGCGGAGGGAGAATCGGTGGGCGTGCTCACGGGCAGCTCCTTGGTTGACCGGGGCTATGTCTCAGTCACCAAAGGAAGGCCGACCCGCTCGGGCGATCACCGAGCGCGAAGAAATCTCGCGGGCCTCAGGCACCGCGCGGTTCACCGACGGCCGGGGACCGCCAGGTCAGGGCTGGTCCCAGGGCATCGACTCACTGCCCGTCGTCGACGCCCTGGCTGATGATGTGCGCGGTGGCGTTGCGGGCGGCGTTCAGATGCTTGTGGAGGTCGACCGCGAGTCCGCGGGCCTCCTCCAGGTGCAGACGCGCGACGCCGATCGCCATGGCTGGGTCGGATTCGTCGGTCATCGAGTCCATGCTGAGCACCTGGTCGGCCAATGCCTGCTCGAGCGTGCTGGACAGCTGCGAGAACGCCTGGGGCAGCGCGGCCGCGAGGTCGGCGAACTCCGTGAGCTCCTCAGAGGTCTGGGCCGGGTTCTGGTCGCGCGCCCACATCGTGGCGCGGTTGAAGGTGTAGACGTGTTCGCGGGCTGCCGTCGCGTGTCCGCTCGCCTCGAGCTGGTCGTTGTCGTCCACCAGGTGGCCTTCCTGCCGAGCGGTCTCGCTGGGCCTGAGTCTCGCGGATCTCGCCGGGGTACGCGCGGCCGCCGGCGGCGGGCTGTGGATAACCGCAGGGGTTTCCTCCCGGGTCTCCGGGCGGGACTGATCGGCCATGGACGACCAGGCGGCCTTGATCGCAAGGCGAGTGGCACTGGCGGTGGCCGCTTGGTTCAACGCTCCGGCCGACGTCGAGGTCTAGCGCCGACTCGCAGCCCCGGTGGGGGAGTGGAACGCCTACAGTGCACCGCAGCTGGAGGACCGCGACGTCGACGAGCTACTCGACGACGTCGCCGACGTCGCGCCCCCGATGCCTCTGGGCGAGGGCGTCGCCGAGCTCGAGGCGGTCCTACGTCGGCAGGCTCGCGGCGAGCTCTAACGCCGCGGCGCGTCGCGGCCGCCGTCGGAGGCGGGCGGGAGTTCACGCCGGCGGCGGCCGGCACCGAGACTGCCGGGTGCCGGGTCGGCGGCCGAGGGTGCTCCAGTGGCCAGGATCTCGCGGATGTAGCGGTCGAAGCCGGGCATCGTGAACCGGACCTCGCCGCGACTGGCGGGCTCGATGATGCCCTTGTCGATCAGGCGTTCACGTGGAACACCCAGGGCTTGCGTGGGCCGGCCGAGCGCCGCGGCGATCTCTGCCCGCGTCACCGTGGGAGTGCCGGCCTGCGCCATCACGGACATGATCTGCTTCTCCAGCTCGGTCGCGGCCGCCCACCGGGCGGCGTACATGGAGCTCAGCTGATCATCGGCCAGCGGCAGGCCGGCCCGCACCTGGTCGACGTCGAGCACGTCACCGGTTCCTGAGGGCTTGGCCACGTCCCACGTCGCGTGCGCGAGGACCTGCAGCAGGTACGGGAATCCTTGGGCCTCGGCCGCTACAGTCTGCAGCGCGGCGGGCGTCCAGGTCACGCCCAGCTCTGAGGCCGGCTCGGCCACGGCGGCGGCCGCGGCGGCCGGCTCGAGTCGGGGAAGCGTGAGGAAGGTGCTGCGCTCCCCGAAGGTGGCTGCGTTGACCAGGACTCCTGGCGTCGAGGGCAGGCCGGCGCCGAGGATGGCGAGGGGGTTGTCCTCGCGCCGTCCAGCCAAGTTCTGCATCGCGTTGAGCAGGACCGCGAGGTCATCGCGGGTGGCCGCGTGCAGCTCGTCGACGAAGACCACGAGTCCAGCGCCACCGCGTGCGCGGATCTGGGAGCTGGTCTCGTGCAGGAGGTCCTCCATCGCCGAGATCTGGGCACCTCGTGGAGGTGCCTCAGCCCCGGAGCGGTCGGCGGCCGCCGTCGCGCTCACCTTCACCACGCTCGGCAGCCCGAACTCCAGGCCGATGCTCTCCAGGCTGAGCTTCCAGGTGCCCTTCTCGGCTCGGGGGAGGATGTCCGCGGTCTCGATGGCCTTTCCGACGCGACTGACCAGGTCGGGAAGGAACGGCGCGTTGCGCCGGCAGGCCACCCATGCGGTAATGAACCCGTGCCCCTCGGCGTCACGCTGCGCCTCGCGCAGCAGGGACGTCTTCCCAACCCCGCGCGGGCCAAGGAACACCAAGAGCGGGCCGCCCATCTCGCCGTAGGTGCCGATCCGGCTTAGGTAGCCTCTGATCCTGTCCTGCTGTTGTTCCCTTCCGGCCAGGACCCGCGGCAGTTCGCCCGGGGCGTAGGGGTTGGGCAGCATCAGAGGTCTCCCATACATTCTGTTACACAGCGGCATTGTGTAACGAAGTGTATGCCGTCGATCGGGATCAGCGGCCGACGTTGAAGTTGCGTGTCCCAGGCGCGCTGGCAGCGCCTGGCGTGCGCGCTCCGAGTCGACGACGGGCGGCCTCGTCGGGGCTCTCGCCGGCGGAACCGACCTCGTCGACGCCGCGGCCAGGTCGATCGGCGTGCGGCCTGGTCGTCTCGATGAGGCATTCGGCTAGCTCCTCGACGTCGGCCTCCAGGACCCGCTCGAGGATGTCGGCGATGCCCCCTGGCGAGCCGTCACACTCGGCCACTAGGCCGTCGGCCAGCTGGTCGAGGGCGGCGTCTCCGCGTGCGGTGAAGGTGACGACACCGGGGACCGGGTTCTCGGCTGGGGGAATGCTCATGGTCCACCTCGCTTTCTGGTCACCTAGGTGCGAAGGAGGTTGGTAAGCGATCAGCCCGATCTGCGACACGAGGGGAATCCGACGGCCATAGCGCGGGAGAACTCACGGCCCTGTATGGGGCTTGCCCCGGGTGGCCAGCGTGGGCAAGACCGCCGAGTGGTGACACCGAGGCTGGGCGCGATGTCGCGCCCAAGGTCATTCGCCATGCGGCGAGGAGTGTCCGCGTCGCGAGCGGCGCCATCGCTGAGTGAGACGGACGGGCTCCGCGGTCCCAGGTCGTCGGTCCGGGGCAGCCCAGACTGACCTGTCCCGCAGAGGATCGGCACCGCTAGTGTTCGTCGGCGATGGCCTCCGGAATCGACCCCAACGCGTTGAGGGCTGCTCGCGAGGAAGCGGGGTTGACTCAGCATGAGTTGGCGCGTCTGGTGGGAGCGGCCGGGGGTGAGCGCATCTCTCGCTGGGAGTTGGGCACGTCATCTCCGCGCCCCGACTTCCTGGTCAGACTCGCCAATGCCCTCGACATCCCGGCGCTGCGGCTAATTCACCTCGACGGTGATGTCCCCGATCTCCGAGCGCTGCGCCTGCAGGCAGGGCTCACCGTTCCCGAACTCGCCACGTCCGTGAACGTGGCTGTGCCGACCTATTACGCCTGGGAGCAGGGGCGCTGGACCCGACTCCCTGCACCACAGTCGCTCGAAGCGCTAGCCCGCGCACTCGGGGAGTCCGTCGAACTGGTTGTCGCAGCATTCCATGAGGCGCAACGGCGACGCCGGCGCAGCGGAACAGCCTCGGCCCGACCGAGTTCGTAGGCGCAGGCGGGCTTGACCCTTATCCACAGGTGAGAATCTGTTCCGGGAGACCCGGACGATTTTGTGGTCCCATGGACTCCGGATCGTTCGGAGGCGTTGATGCTTGGTCCCATCGGGGGGATTGAGCCGCGCGACCCTCCGGTCAGGACTGGGCGATGGCATCTCGGAAGCGGTCACCTGTGGATAACGAGACGCTCGATAGAAATGCACTAGTGTGACGGTATCGAGTTGGGCTCGCGCTGATCGCTCCAAGCCCGTCTTGACACGTAGGTGATCGAGACACGAGAGGACTCGGGATCCATGTCACAGAACACCGCTCAAGGCCTGTCAGGCGAGGCAACCCCCACCAGCCGTCCCATGCCCACGCTCAACAACAGTCCACGACCACGACCCAAGCAGCGCCGCAGACCATGGGTGTTCGCACTCTGTGCGGCCCTTGTCGCCGCAGGCGCGCTAGGCACCGCGTTCGCCTTCACCTCCATCAACGACACCCAAGAGGTCCTCGTGGTCAGCCAGGACATCAAGCGCGGCGAGACCATCGAGGCCGGTGACCTCTCGGTGGTGCGGGTCAGCGTCGACCCGGCACTGAGCCCGGTCGCCGGGAGCCAGAAGGCCGAGCTCGAGGGCAGCCGCGCCGCCGTCGACCTGTGGGCCGGCACCCTGCTCACCGAGGAGGCCGCCACCGACAGCCTGGTGCCGGGGGAGGGGGAGTCCCTGGTGGGCATCAGCCTCACCCCCGCGCAGATGCCGTCCGAGCCGCTCTACGCCGGTGACGCCGTCCGGATCGTCACCACGCCCGGCGACCAGGGCGAGGTCACCAACGAGGACCCGGTCACGGTCGAGGCAGTCGTCGTTGCTGTTAGCCGCGTACAGGAGACCGGCGAGACCGTGGTCGACGTCTCTGTCCCCGAAGGCGACGCCCCCGACCTGGCCGCCCGCGCCGCGACCGGGCGGGTCGCACTGGTCCTGGACACTCGGGAGCGCTGAGCGATGGCGCTGATCGTCCTCGCCTCGGCCAGCGGTGCGCCCGGCGTCTCCACCACCGCGCTGGGACTCACCCTCAACTGGCACCGTCCTCTGCTCCTGGTCGACGCCGACCCGACCGGTTCCTCCGCGGTCTTCGCCGGCTACTTCCACGGCACCCAGGAACCCACCGGCGGGCTGATCAACCTCGCCCTCGCGCTGCGCGAGGGGACACTGGCCGCCGCCCTCCCTCGCGAGGCGCTGCTGCTGGACCCCGAGCCCCCGGCCGAGCGCGCGCCCTGGTTCCTGCCTGGCATTCGCGCCCACGAGCAGGCCCCGAGCCTGCTGCCGCTGTGGGAGCCGCTCGCCGAGCAGCTGCGCGCGCTGGACCGCAACGGCCAAGACGTCATCGTCGACGCCGGCCGGCTCGGTCTCGCGGGTTGGCCGCAGCCGCTCGTCGCGGCCTCCGACCTGACCCTGCTGGTCACTCGCAGCTCACTGCCCGCGCTGGCCGGTGCACGCTCGTGGGCCAAGGCGCTGCGCGACCAGTTCGCCGCCGTCGGTGGCCTCTCGCGACTCGGCCTCCTTCTCGTCGACGAGGACCGCCGGTGGCCGGCGATGCCCACGGGCGTCCCGCGGGTGCGTCCCTACACGCCGCGCCACATCGCCAAGGCGCTCGAGATCTCCGTCGCAGCGTCGGTGGGCTGGGATCCCGAGGCGGCGGAGGTCTACTCCCACGGTGCCCGCAAGCCGCGCAAGTTCGAGTCCTCTGACCTGGTGCGCAGCTACCGCACCGCAGTCTCCCTGATCCACTCCGTCCTCACCTCCAACCAGGCCGCCCTCGCCCACCCGATCGGAGGCCGCGCATGAGCACCAACGGTCACCAGCCCGGAGCCCAGGACCGCAAACCGCTCCGCGCCGACGAATGGCTCGCGGCGCGACACGCAGACCGCAGCCAGCGCTCCCCGTTCGCCCGCGGCCGCGGCACCAACGGCAACCAGCCGGCCACGCAGCCACCCCCGCCGCCACCGACCAGCGAGGACCACGATCCGACGTCGCTGCCGATCTTCGCTGGCTCCTGGACCAGCGAGGACCAGCTGCCTGGCCGTACCCGCTCGGACTTCACGCTCCGCCCGCTCGTCGCCAACCCTGATGACCGGCCTCACGCGATCGCCGCCACCTACTACTACGACGGCGCCGACGTGGGGGAGGTGGAGCTGGACTGGGAGCTCATCGCCCAGTACCGGGCCGAGATCTCCTCCCGGTTGACCGCCCGGCTGGACAAGGAAGGCGGTCGGGTCACCGACGAGGACCGCGAACAGATGGGCCTCGACGTCATCGAGGAGTTCATCAAGTCCGAGGCCGAGACCCTCGTCTCGACCGGCCGTCCGCCGTGGAGCCGCCAGCAGGAGAACGCCCTCAAGGCCGCGCTCAAGGCCGCGCTGTTCGGTCTCGGCCGACTGCAGCCGCTGGTCGAGCGCGAGGACGTGGAGAACATCATCGTCATCGCCCGCGGCCCGGAGTGCGCCGTGTGGCTGGAGCTCGTCGACGGCACCCTGGTCGAAGCCGCCCCAATCGCCGACTCCGAGGACGAGCTGCGCGAGTTCCTCGCCGACCTCGGCTCCCGGCAGAACCGGCCCTTCACCGAAGCGCGTCCGCACCTGGACCTGCGCCTGCCCGGCGGCGCCCGGCTCGCGGCCGGCTCCTGGGTGATGGCCTACACCTCGGTGGTGATCCGCCGGCACGGGATGCGCGAGGTGTCGATGGACGAGATGGTCTACGACCGCAAGGCGTGCGGCGCG
>JBDHZS010000155.1:0-8978 GCA_039812025.1 Nocardioides sp.
ACCGGCAGCACCGGCGAGCCGCCCACGAACGCCGAGCAGATGTCGGTGCCGCCGCTGATCGAGCTGACGGGGACGCCGAGCGCCTCGGCGACCCAGCGGAAGCCGGCCGCGGGCAGCGGCGCGGCCGTCGAGCCGACCCACTCGAGCGACCCGCGGGCGGGCTGGACGCCGGCGCGGCGGCAGGCCATCAGGTAGGGCGCGGAGGTCCCGAAGTAGGTCACGTCCTCCTCGGCGGCCATCGTCCAGAGCGCGCCGAGGTCCGGCGAGCCCGGGTCGCCGTCGAAGAGCACGACGCTCGACCCGGCGAGCAGCGCGGAGACCAGGTAGTTCCACATCATCCAGCCGGTGGTGGAGAACCAGAACATCCGGGAGTCGGGGCCCAGGTCGTTGTGGAGGACGTGCACCTTGAGATGCTCGGCGGTGATGCCGCCGTGGCCGTGCACGATCGCCTTCGGCAGACCGGTGGTGCCCGAGCTGAAGAGGATGTAGAGCGGGTGATCGGCGGGCACAGCGACGGGCCACCCCGGGCCAGTTGTGGCGTCGGCGATCGGCTCCGCGGCCAGCAGGTCGCCGAAGGGCACGGTCGGGATCCCCAGCGGCGGCAGGTCGCCGTACCCGACCTCGACGACGTGCCGGACCGACGGGAGGGCGGCCGCCACCGCCGCCACCTCGGCGCGCCGGTCGATGTGCTTCGCGCCGTACCGGTATCCGGAGACCGTGAGGAGAACCACGGGCTCGATCTGCGCGAACCGGTCGGTCACCGCCTTCACGCCGAACTCGGTCGCGCAGCTCGACCACACGGCGCCGATCGACGCGGTGGCCAGGAACGCGACGAGAGTCTCGGGGATGTTGGGTGCGTACGCCGCGACGCGGTCGCCGCGTCGTACCCCCAACTCCAGCAGTGCGGCAGCGACCCGGCGCACCTGGTCGTCGAGCTCGGCCCAGGTCAGCTGGACACGTGCCCTGGTCTGGCTGTGGCCGATCACGGCGACGTCGCCGGGGCGGTCCGGGGCGGCGGCGAGCGCGTGCTCGGCGTAGTTCAGCTCACCGCCGGGGAACCAGGTCACCCCCGGCATCCGCGCCCCGTCGAGCGCCCGCGCCGGCGGGGTGCGCCAGCGCAGGCCGGTGAAGGCGTTGGCGGCGGTCCAGAAGCCGTCGAGGTCGCTGACGGACCAGGCGTGCAGCGACTCGTAGTCGCCGAACCCCCTCTCCGCCGCGAACCGGCCGAGTGCCGTGGTCTCCCAGGCGTCCTCGGCCGGGCTCCACAGGATCTCGCCGCGCTCGGTCACGAACCCGAGTGTCTCACCGCACGAAGCCCGGCGTCAGCGGTGGCTCCCACCACTCGCCGCTCGAGGCCTTGACCATGCCGATGATGTGCAGCGCCCCGGCCACGAACGGCGCGAGCCACATCGTCAGGAGGCCGAGCCCGAGCAGCAGGATCAGCGGGATCGAGGCGACCAGCCAGAGCGCCATCGTGATCTGGATGTTGAGCGAGTTGGCGGCGTGCGCGCGGACGAACGGGCCGCGGTCCTTGTACATCAGGTAGACGACCAGCGAGCCGATGAAGCCGAGCAGGCCGGCGGAGAGCACCATCGCCGCCAGCGCGGCGCCGTGCGCGATCACCGCCCAGGTCTTCTCCTGCCCGGGGGTCATCGTGGGTGGGGTCGAGTACATGTAGGGGTCACTGGTCATGGCGGGTCCTCCGTCTTGGTGTCGCATCACCAAGGTAACCACGCACCGCCGACAATCCGTTCCCGCTTCGGGGAAGAGTCAGGGACGGGCCAGGGTTGGCTGCGTACGCCGTAGCCAAGGCAAACCTAACTTTGATTGATTCAAGAAAAAGGGCATACTGAACGCGTGGCCCACTCCCCCGATCAGACGACTCCCGAGGACGACCTCGAGCGCTCGCTGCGGGGGGTGGCACTGCGCGTCACCCGGCCCCGGATGGCGGTGCTGCAGGCGGTGCGCATGCACCCGCACGCGGACACCGACTCCGTGCTCCGGGCGGTGCGCGAGGACCTGCCCGACGTGTCGCACCAAGCGGTCTACGACTCGCTGCACGCGCTCACCGAGGCGGGTCTGGTCCGACGCATCCAGCCGCGCGGCTCGGTGGCGCGCTACGAGGCTCGGGTCGGCGACAACCATCACCACGTGGTGTGCCGCTCCTGCGGCGCCATCGCCGACGTGGACTGCGCGACGGGCCACGCGCCGTGCCTGAGCGCCTCACAGGACCACGGCTTCACGATCGACGAGGCCGAGGTCATCTATTGGGGCACCTGCCCCGACTGCTCCCGCTAAACCGAACCAGCCTGGAAGGAACCCCATGTCCGACAGCCCCAACGCCGAGGTCGGCGAGATGAACGAGAGCACCGGCAAGTGCCCCGTCGCCCACGGACGAGCCCCCTACCCCGTCCAAGGTGGCGGCAACGAGTCGTGGTGGCCCGACCGGCTGAACCTGAAGATCCTCGCGAAGAACCCGCCCGCCGCCAACCCGCTGGGCGCCGGCTTCGACTACGCGGCGGCCTTCGAGGCCCTCGACCTGCCCGCGGTCAAGGCCGACATCGCCGACGTGCTCACCACCTCCCAGGACTGGTGGCCCGCCGACTTCGGCCACTACGGCCCGCTGATCATCCGGATGGCCTGGCACGCGGCAGGCACCTACCGGATCGCCGACGGCCGGGGCGGCGCCGGGCACGGCCAGCAGCGGTTCGCGCCGCTCAACAGCTGGCCGGACAACGGCAACCTCGACAAGGCCCGCCGGCTGTTGTGGCCGGTCAAGAAGAAGTACGGCCAGGCCCTGTCGTGGGGCGACCTGATGGTGCTGGCCGGCAACGTCGCGCTGGAGACCATGGGCCTGGAGACCTTCGGCTTCGCCGGCGGCCGCACCGAGGAGTGGGAGCCCGACGAGGACGTCTACTGGGGTCCGGAGCAGACCTGGCTCGGCGACGAGCGCTACACCGGCGACCGCGAGCTGGAGAACCCGCTCGCCGCGGTCCAGATGGGCCTCATCTACGTCAACCCGGAGGGCCCGAACGGCACCCCCGACCCGATCGCTGCGGCCCGCGACATCCGCGAGACCTTCGGCCGGATGGCGATGAACGACGAGGAGACCGTCGCCCTGATCGCCGGCGGCCACACCTTCGGCAAGACCCACGGCGCCGCCAACCCCGACGAGTACGTCGGCCCTGAGCCCGAGGGCGCGGGCCTGCTCGAGCAGGGCCTGGGCTGGAAGAACACCTACGGCACCGGCAAGGGCGACGACACGATCACCAGCGGCCTGGAGGTCACCTGGACGTACCACCCGACCCGCTGGGACGGCGAGTTCTTCCACATCCTCTTCGGCTACGAGTGGGAGCTGACCGAGAGCCCGGCCGGCGCGAAGCAGTGGCGCCCCAAGAACGGCGCCGGCGAGGACATGGTGCCGATGGCGCACAACCCGGCGGTGCGCCGCGAGCCGCGGATGCTCACCACCGACCTGTCGCTGCGGTTCGACCCGATCTACGAGCCGATCTCGCGGCGGTTCAAGGACGACCAGGCGGCGTTCGCCGACGCCTTCGCGCGCGCGTGGTTCAAGCTGACCCACCGCGACATGGGCCCGATCGCGCGCTACCTCGGCCCCGAGGTGCCCGCCGAGGAGCTCATCTGGCAGGACCCGCTGCCCGAGGCCACCGGCAAGCCCGTGTCGAAGAAGGACGTCGCCAAGCTCAAGGCTCGGCTGCTCGACTCCGGGCTGACCGTCTCGCAGCTGGTCTCGACCGCGTGGGCGTCGGCGGCGACGTTCCGCGGCAGCGACAAGCGCGGCGGCGCCAACGGCGCCCGGATCCGACTGCAGCCGCAGGCCGGCTGGGAGGTCAACAACCCCGACGAGCTCGCCCTCGTGCTGCGCACGCTGACCGAGATCCAGGAGGACTTCAACGCCTCCGGCAAGGCGCACGTCTCGCTCGCCGACCTGATCGTCCTGGGCGGTACGGCGGCGGTCGAGGCCGCCGCCCGCGCCGGTGGGGTCGACGTCACGGTGCCGTTCACGCCGGGCCGGGTCGACGCCACCGCGGAGCAGACCGACGCCGAGTCGTTCGCGCCGCTGGAGCCGACCGCCGACGGGTTCCGCAACTACCTCGCCAAGGGCCACCGGCTGCCGGCTGAGTACCTGCTGGTCGACAAGGCCAACCTGCTCACCCTCAGCGCGCCCGAGATGACCGTGCTGGTCGGCGGGCTGCGGGTGCTGGGCGCCAATCACGGCGGCTCCTCGCACGGCGTCCTCACCGCGACGCCCGGCGTACTGACGAACGACTTCTTCGCCAACCTGCTCGACCCCGGGGTCGAGTGGCACCAGACCTCGTCCGACGCCACGGCCTTCTCCGGCCTGGACCGGGCGAGCGGCGAGGAGAAGTGGACCGGCACCCAGGTCGACCTGGTCTTCGGCTCCAACTCCGAGCTGCGGGCCGTCGCCGAGGTCTACGCCAGCGACGACGCGCGCGAGAAGTTCGTCCGCGACTTCGTCGCCGCCTGGGTGAAGGTCATGGAGCTCGACCGCTTCGACCTGGCCTGATCAACCCCGGATCGGGGCGGACTCTCGATAGTCCGCCCCGATTCGGTTGCCTGTCCCCCGGCCCCGGAACTGGTGGCCACCTGCCACCCCCGAGTCGCAACTGGTCTCATATGCCAGGTTACCGGCGAGTACTCCTGCCATCTAAGACCAGTTCCGCGGGCAGGTGACCGGCCGCGGGACGGCCGAGCGCCCCGATCCGGCGGACGAAGTCCCGGAGCAGGAGGTTGACCTTCACCGGGTCGCGGGCCTGGGGTAGGTGCCCGGCGCCCTCCAGCGCGACGTACTCGCCGCCGGTCAGCTCGGCCAGCCTGCGCCCGCGCTCGGGGTTCTGGCACTGGTCGAGCGACCCGGTCACGACGAACACCGGACACCGGACCGCGCGGGCCGCGGCCTCGGCGGTAGCCGGGTCGTGGCCGAGGTACGGCGGCGCGTCGGCGTCGAGGACCATCGTCTCGGGCCCTGGCTTGAGCGCCCAGCCGACGCAGTCCTCGAGCTGCTTGGTCGAGTGCGGCTCGGGGATGAGCTGGGTGAAGAAGAAGCGCGCGTAGCCCGGCCAGTCGGCGAGCCAGTAGTGGCGGTTGACCTTCTGCCAGCCGTCGTAGCGGTCGCGCCGTACCTCGAAGTCGCACTCGTCCAGGTGGGCCAGCCGCGGCCCCAGCACCAGCCAGGGATTGATCGCGAAGATCCCGAGCACCCGCTCGGGTGCCTCGGCGGCCATCAGCACGGCCAGCCCACCGCTGGTGCACAGCCCGACGAGCACCGCCCGCTCGACGCCGACCGCGTCCAGGACCGCCCAGGCGTCGTCGATCAGGTGCCGGTGCGAGAACCCTTCCGGCGTGCGCGGCGCGCCGCTGCTGCCGTTGGCCCCGCGGGTCGCTCACCACGACCCGGAACGAGCGCGCCAGGAAGGGCACCTGCGCCTTCCACGCCCGGCTGTCCACGATGATGTCGGGCGCGAGCAGATACACGGTCGGCTCGCCTTCGCCGTACACCTCGTAACCGATGCCGACCCCGTCGCGGTCGACGACCCCGCTGTACGACGGCTCGAGCGCGCGCATCAGAGCAGCTCCGCCAGCATGGCGGCCGCCCGGGCGGCACCATCGGTCTCCACGGGACGGTGGCGCACGGCTTGCGTCGCGGTGGTCGCGATCGCCTTGGCGAGCACCTCCGGATCGCGAGCCTCTTCGTACGAGGTGCACCGACCCGCGCCGTACCGGTCGAGGCGGTGGCGCACGTGGATGTTCTGCTCGAAGTGGTTGAGCAGCGGCACGTAGAGGAACGGGCGCTGGGCGGCCGCGAGCTCCATGCAGGTCGTGAGGCCTCCCTGGACCACCGCGACGTCGCACGCCGCGAGCGAGAGATAGAGGTCGGGCACGAAGCCGCGCACCCTCGCGCCACGGCGGCGCCGCAGGCTTGCGGGATCGATCCGCGGCCCGGTCACCACAAGGAACCTCAGCTCGGGCAGGATCCGGCGCGCCAGCGGGACCGCGGCCATCACCCGGTGCAGCAGCGCGTCGCCGACCCCGGAGCCGCCGACCGTGACGACGCAGACCACGTCGTCCGGCGTGTAGCCGAGCCGCGACCGGGCCCGTGCCCGCACCTCCTCGTCTGGCGGCGTGAAGCCGGTGACGTACCCGGCGAAGTCGTAGTTCTGCTCCGTCCAGTCGCGGATCCGGGGCAGCCCCGGCCCGAACGACTCATCGACGATGTCCTCGGGGTTGCCGGCGAAGATCGAGCGGTCGCGCAGCCGCCGGTAGCGTGCCCGCTGCTCGAGCATCTCGGCGTTGTAGTCGGCGGTGAGCGCGGCCTCGGCGGCTCCGCCGGAGGGCATCGGCAGCCACCCGACGAAGTCAGTCAGCCACGCGAACCCGAACCGCTTGAGCTCGGGGTTCTCGTGGAGGAAGTAGTCGACGTCCCATGCCTCGTCGCCGATCACGAGGTCGTAGTAGGTCTCCTCGACGACGTCGTTGAAGACCATGAAGTTGGCCACCAGGATCTCGTCCATCCGGCGGATCGCCTGGAAGGCGTTCAGGTCGTGGTCGGCCGCCTCGTCCTCGATGTGCGCGGACTCGTTCGCCAGCCAGCCTGACGCGGGGTGGATCCGCTCCCCCGCGTCCGCGAGCACCCGGGTGACCGGGTGCTGCGCCAGCCAGTCGATCTCCAGGTCGGGGTGGAGCCGCCGGAGCTCCTGGGCGATCGCGACGTCGCGCCGCGCGTGCCCCAGCCCGATCGGGGACGATAGATAGAGCGCCCGCTTGGGGCGGCGCTGGGCGCGCACCCAGGTCCGGGTGCTGGTGTCCGTATGCACCATGTCGGCGAACTCCTTGATCAGGTGGTTAATCCGGACCGGCTCCGCGACCGGCGGCGCGTGGCCGACGCCGTCCAGCCCGATGAACTCGCCGCCGGTCAGCTCCGCCAGCCGCCGGCCGATCGTGACCGGCCGGACCTGGTCCTCGGTGCCGTGCAGGACGAGCACCGGGCCGGTGACCTCGTCGCACAGCGGCTCCAGCGGGGTCGCCTCGGCGCCGCGCAGCCCCAGCCGGCCAGCCGCCGTGTCGGCGAGCGTCTGCGCCGAGATGTCCGAGGCCCAGATCAGGAAGTCCTCGATCTGCTTGGTCGAGTGCGGCTCATGGAACGTCTGCTCGGCGAAGAACCGGACGAAGTCGCCCAGCCCGCCGTCGAGCCAGTAGTGCTCGTTGTACTTGGCCCACCCTTGCGCTGTGTCGAGCCGGGCCTGGAAGGCCTGCGCGCTGCGATCCGGGCTCGGGCTCCCCAGGGTGCACGACGGCGCGATCGCGACCAGGCCGGCGACCCGGTCGGGCCGGCCGGCGGCGACGTGGAGCGACCAGGCGACGCTGCTGGAGAAGCCGACCAGGATCGCCCGGTCGGTGCCGGTGGCGTCGAGTACGGCGACCGTGTCGGCGGCGTACTGCCGGTCGGTGTAGGCCGCCGCACTCTCAGGGCGACCGGATCGCCCCGACCCGCGCCCGTCGAACGTCACGACCCGGAAGTGCCGGGCGAGGTAGGGCAGCTGGAGCTTCCAGATCCGCGAGTCGACGATCGACCAGGTCGGCATCAGTACGACGGTGGGCCGATCGGCCTCGTGGACGTCGTACGCGATCTCGACGCCGTCGCGCGCCACCGTTCCGGACCGGTCGGGAGGCCGGGGGCGCGACCGGACCACGCCTGCGTAGTCGTCGGCCGACATCCCCGACCTCCCTCCTGATCCCCCTCTAATCCCCCAGTGTCCACCCGCGGGCCGAGGTGCGTCAGGGACGGATCTCGAAGACCCTGTTGAACGGCGTCTCGGCCACGCTGCGGAAGCGGGTGAAGCCGCCCGCGGCGGTGACGTCGCGGATCCGCGCGGGCCCGGCCTGCGTGCCGAGCGCGAGGCCGACGTCCTGCGAGAGCGACGACGGCGTGCACAGCAGGGTCGAGAAACCGTAGTAGGCGCGCCCGACCGGGTTGAGGTTGTCCTCGACGTGGTCGCCTGCGATCGGCTCGACCACCATCCAGACGCCATCGTCGGCGATGGCCTCGCGCACGTGCCGGGCGGCGCCCACCGGGTCCCCCATGTCGTGCAGGCAGTCGAACGTCGTCACCAGGTCGTAGCCGGTGCCGCCGAACCCCTGCGCCGACGCGACCTCGAACCGCACCCGGTCCGCGACCCCCGCCTCCTCCGCGCGCGCCCGCGCGGTCTCGATCGAGGCCTCGTGGTAGTCCGAGCCGACGAAGCTCGACCGCGGGAACGCCTGGGCCATCAGCACGGTCGAGGCGCCGTGGCCGCAGCCGATGTCGGCGACGAGCGCGCCCTCGGTGAGCCGGCGCTCGATGCCGTCGAGGGCCGGGAGCCACGAGCCGACCAGGTTGGCGTGGTAGCTGGGGCGGAAGAACCGCTCGCAGCCCTCGTGTACGTCGGTGCCGTGCTCGTGCCAGCCGAGCCCGGCGCCGCTGCGGGCGGCCTCGACGATCCGCTGGGTGTCGTGGACCGTGCCGAGCGCGATCTGGAAGAAGCCGGGCAGGAAGGCCGGGCTGTCCGGATCGGTCATCGCGAGCGCGTGCTCGGGCGGCAGCGTGTAACGCCTGGTGGCGGGGTCGTAGTCGACGTACTCCCCCGCCGCCTGGGCGTTGAGCCACTCGCGCGCGTAGGGCTCCGCGGTCCCGGTGCGCTCGGCCAGTTGGGCCGGGGTGCTCGGGCCGTGCTCGGCCAGGTCGCGGTAGTAGCCGAGCTTGTCGCCCATCACGACGAGCGCGGCGTTCAGCGTCGCGCCGACCTCGTCGACGGCGCGGAAGACGAAGCCCATCAGCTTGTCGGTGTCGATCTGCTGTTCTGTGGTGGTCATGGCGTGCTCCTGAGTCGAAGTTGTCTCGTTGCTTCGACGCTAGGAATCCGCCGCCCCCGCCGCATCCGGGGACCCACCTAGTCTCG